>CAMDQN010000165.1 GCA_945905925.1 Singulisphaera sp. GP187 | reverse complement strand
GATTTCGAGCGCAACCAGATCACGATTCGCCAGGGCAAGGGCGGCAAGGATCGTCCCGTCATGCTCCCCGGTTCGTTGCGCGACGAACTGCGACGAATCATCGGGGCCCGAACACTGCTTCACCAGCGTGACCGGGCGCGCGACGAAGGCTGGGTCGCGCTGCCCGAGGCGCTGGACGTCAAATTCCCGTCGGCGCCGTGGGAACTCGGCTGGCAGTTCGTGTTCGCCTCGCGGCAACTGTCCGTGGACCCGCGTAGCGGTAATCGCGGGCGGATGCACGTTTTCGATGGGTCCGTTCAGCGCGCGGTTGCAACCGCCGTCGAATCGCTCATCTGGGTCAAGCGCGTCAGTTGTCACACGCTGCGTCATTCGTTCGCGACGCACCTGCTCGAATCCGGCTCGGACATTCGCACCGTGCAGCAACTCCTCGGCCACGCCGACGTCAGCACCACGATGATCTACACGCACGTCCTCCAACGCGGTCCGGCGGGTGCGCTCAGTCCTCTCGATCAACTGACGTCCGCCGCAAGTTGACCCCACTTCCCCCACCTCGGGATTCCGTGCGCCGACGGAAGTGGCGCACGCGACAGGCGATCCGAACGCGGTCAAGCAACTTGGGTTGCTTCGGAACAAGGGCGTTCACGACCACCGCTCCAGAGTGGAATGGGCGCAAACTGCACACATGTTCGCGCGCCGGCCGAAGCCGGTCAACTCCCCGAACATTCTAATCTTCACCAGTGTTCCATGTGGAACGTATGTTCACATCGGGCCACGCGCGGCCGGGCACCTGGGGCTTACGCCCACAGGCTACGAACAGCCGCCCTTCCAGGGCTAAAGGCAAAGACCAGACCCGCTTCTTTCTTAGCCCCGGATGGGGCGGCTGTTCGGAGCCTGTGGGCGCGCGCCCGGATTTCCGACGCGACGACTTGCGACTTGTGACTCGATGACTCGAGATGGAATTTACGTCTCCACCGCACTTCGCCCCAACGATTGGACTTCCCGCGCCAAGTGACTTACGTTTCAGGCGGGATTTCGTCGGATCTCGCGAACCTCGCGTCACGTCTCCCGCGCCGGCACGGGTTATTACCATGAACTGGCTCCGCGAGCCTGACGGCGAACCGCTGCCAGGATACCGGCTCCTCGAACCACTCGGCACCGGCGGGTTCGGCGAGGTTTGGAAGTGCGTTGCGCCCGGCGGCATCCACAAGGCCATCAAATTCGTCTACGGCAACCTCAACGCGCTCGACGGCGACGATGCCCGCGCCGTCCAGGAGATGAAGGCGCTCGAACGCGTCAAACAGGTGCGCCACCCGTTCGTGCTGTCCATCGAGCAGATTCAGGACGTCGGCGGCGAACTCGTCATCGTGATGGAACTGGCCGACCAGAACCTGCACGAGCGCCTTGTCGAATATCAAGCCGCCGGGCGCCCCGGCATTCCGCGCGACATCCTACTCGGGTTCCTCGACGACGCTGCGGTCGGACTCGACCACCTCATCGAGAAGCACAACCTCCAACACCTCGACGTGAAGCCGCGGAACTTATGCACGGTCGCGGACCGCGTGAAGGTCGCGGACTTCGGACTCGTGAAGCAGCTCGAACGTTCCAGTTCGTCTGGTCTGTTGGGCGGCGTCACGCCGATCTACGCGGCCCCCGAGACGTTCCAGAACAAAATCAGCAAGCACTCGGACCAGTACAGCCTGGGCATCGTGTACGTCGAGTTGCTCACCGGGAAGCGGCCATTCCCCGGGAAGAACATCCGGCAACTCGCGCTGCAGCACATGAGCGAGCCGCCGGATCTCTCGATGCTTCCCGAGAGCGACCGTGCGGTCGTGGGGCGCGCACTCGCGAAGAATCCCGATGAGAGGTGGCCGAGTTGCACCGCGTTCATCCGCGCGCTCGGTAACTCGCGCGACGGCAGTGGTAGCAACGGTGGCGTGCGCGAACCGGCGGCGTGGGCGACGGTCAGGCGCACCGTTCACGATGTGGACTTAACGCCCCCGGCGAACACCCACGCACCAGCGGGCGCGGCCGTGTTGACTGGCCCTCCGAAACGGAAGGCCACGCCCGAACCGCACCCGGAGATCGACGAAGACCACCTGCTCGGCGCCACCGCACCGCAACTCGAAGTCGGCGTCCTGCGCCCCACTATTCTCATTGGCGTGGGCAGTTTTGGGCGCCGCGCGCTACAAGAAATCCGGTGCCGGCTCACGGACCGCGTCGGCGATGTGGTGCAGGTGTCGTGCTTCCGCTTCTTGTATGTGGATTGCGACCCGGACGCGGTGACGAAGGCCGTGAGCGCTCCGCAGGACGTGGCGCTCGCCACCGACGAAGTGTTTCCTGTGCCGCTCCAACCGGTGACGCAGTACCGACGCCGGCAACTCGAACAGATTCTGGACTGGCTCCCGCGTGAGAAACTCTATGCGATTCCCCGGAGCCTTCACACGGGCGGCTCGCGTGCATTGGGTCGCCTCGCGTTCTGCGACAACTACCTGAGGTTCGTGACGAGGTTGCGGCGCGAAGTGCAGATCGCAACGCACCCCGAATCGCTCGCGCAGTCGTTCGGGCAGACCGGGCTGATGGTGCGAGACAACACACCGCAGGTGTATGTGTTCGCCAGCGCCAGCGGCGGAAGCGGCGGGATGCTCGTCGATCTCGGCTACGCGGTGCGCCGCGTCCTCGCGCGCGTCACCCCAGTCGAAGCACCGGTGACCGCGTTCGTGTACGCGACCGCGCCCAACGACCCGAACTCGTCGGATGCCGAACTCGCGAACCTGTACGCCGCGATCACCGAACTGAACCACTACGCGGACCCAGAGGTGCAGTTCGTCGCGCACTACGGCGGCCCCGAAGGACCGAAGGTGGAGAGCCGCGGGCTCCCTTTTACTTCCACCTACCTGATGCCGATGCCGGAACGCACTTCAGGCGCATTTCGCGACTGCCTCGCGACCCTCGCCGGGTACGTGTCGCATGACCTGACGACGCCGCTCGGGCCGGCACTTGAACAGTTGCGCGCGAGGGTCGTCGGGTTCGACCGCAGCCCGTTCCGCTCGTTCGGTACTTACGGCGTCTGGTTCCCGCGTGGCTTGTTACTCCGCGCTGCGGCCCAGAAGATTTGTCTGAAGCTGTTGAAGGAGTGGAAGGTAGACGCGGTCCCCGCTGATCCGGGGCCAGTGCAAGAGGTTGTATCGTACGCGATGAGCGATTCGCGTCTCGCGCCCGAAACGGTGTGCGCGCAGATCGAGCAGGAATGGATTCGCGGAGCAGAAGGCGGCCCAAGCGACCAGATCGAACGGTGGCTCGGTGGGCTTGACGCGCAGGTGGGCACCACGGGCCGACACCCTGACGCGGGCGCGTGGTCGCGCGTCGTGTGGGAACAGGCCCGCGACCTGATCGGCACGCGGCCGAACGGCGAGAGCGACAGTGCTGTGCGCCGCCGCCGCACGTCGAAGCAGTTGGAAGAAGCGGTCAAGCGGGTCGCGGAGATGTGGGGGAACGAGTTCGCGGAGGTCGTGCGCCCGCTGGAAGAGTTCCCGGGCCGGCGCCTGGGCGCGATCGGGACCGCACTGACGAAGCTCGCGGCTGTGTGTACCGAGTGGGCGACTGCCGCGGACGCCCGCGTGCAGCAGGTCGTGGTGAAATCGCGCCAGGCGAAGAGCGACGTGCAGTCGGCGCATGACGTGTGCCAGGCCGGGAGCGGGTCGTTCAGCTTCTTCGGTGGGCGCAGCGGGCGCAGCATGCGTCACTTCCTAGATCAGATTCGCGTATTCGCCCACGTCCGGCTGCAAGAAGACCTTGCGGACGCGACCGCGAAGTTCTATCGGGCGCTCCGCGTTCGTGTCGAGGACCGACTGCGGGAACTCGCGTACTGCCGAACCCGGATCGAACTACTCATCGAGGCGATGGAGTCGCCGCTCGCGAACCTGCCGGTTTCCTCGGACACACCGGTCGCGCTCTCCGAGGAGGAGCTTCAGAACACGCTGCACCCGACGAACACTCTTAACGTGGTGCTACCCGCTGGCGAAACTCGCATCGAGCGGTCCGCGAAGAAGGTCGAGAACTCGGTCAAGCCGCAAGACATGTTGCGCCTGGAAGTCGCGCTCCAGAAACTCGTCCTGGAACCGCGCAGTGGCCTGACCGCGCTGTGCCTGCTGAACGCCGACATGAACCGCACGCTAGTCGCGCCGATGATCGAGCAGACGACTGCGTTCTTAAGCGACCTACTCCCTGTAACGGACGTGACCGAAGTGGAAGTGTCCACGGCGCGCGCGCGGAAAGTCGACCTGCCGACGCGCATCGCGGATTACCACAATAGTGCGACCCCGCCGTGTGGCGCCGAAGGCATCGGGCAGACGTTCGTGCTGGTGCCGGAAACGGAACCGGGGATGTCGTTCGCCGGTCTGGTGAAGAAGACCTTGCCCAGCGTGCTGACGATCGCAGTCAATGGCGCCGCGACTGACCTGATGTTCTGCCGCGAGCACGGCAACTTGCTCCCGGGCGAAGTGGCCGCGCTGTTGGCCGCGTGCCAGCCCGCGTACTACCAGTCGCTCGCGACCCCGCAGACCGCGCCACACTCGCGGTTCGACGTGACCGAGTGGCTGCCTTTGGGGGAATAGTCGCAGGTCTCCAAGTCGCAAGTCAAAGGCCACTGGTTGACTTTGACTTGCGACTTGCGATTTGGAGATCTGCGACCGAAAGCTAAGCGCCGCCGAACGCAAGACCCGGCTTCGGCGGGGCGCCCGGCTCCGCCACCGGTTCAAGCGCGATCACCGGGATCGGCGTGACCGGCTTCGGCGCCTCGGGGCGCAGCTCCGACAGCGGCACTCCGGCCATTAACTTCTCCACCTCGGCGCGGTCGATCTCCTCGTGCATCAAGAGCGCGTCCGCTAGCGCGTCGAGCTTGTCGCGGTGCGTTTTCACTAGCTCTTGCGCGCGCCCCTCGGCGTCGATCAGGATGCGCTGAATCTCCTCGTCGATCAGCCGCGCCGTGCCCTCACTGTACGCGCGCGACTCGTGAATCTCCTTGCCCAGGAAGACATGTTCCTCACCCTGCTGGTGGTACACCGGGCCGACGCGGTCGCTCATTCCAAATTGCGTCACCATCACACGCGCGATGCGCGTCGCTTGCTTCAAGTCGCCGACCGCGCCGGACAGTGGTTCGCCCATGACCAGTTTGTCGGCCGCGCGCCCGCCCATCGTCATCACAAGCATCGCAGTCAACTCGCTCATCGAGTGATCCACGCGATCCTCGTCCTGATGGAACATCGTCACGCCACCGGTGCGGCCACGCGGAATGATCGACACGCGATCGAGAGCGTGCGCCGCGGACGGCATCATGAACGCACAGAGCGCGTGCCCGGCTTCGTGGTACGCGGTGCGCCGCTTTTCGTCGTGTGAGAACGGCTCTTCGCGTTGACTGCCGAGACGCACACGGTCGGCAGCACGGTCGAAGTCGATTTGCTCGATCTTGTTTCGCCCCGAGCGTACCGCGAGCAGTGCCGCCTCGTTCGCCAGGTTCTTCAATTCGGCGCCGCTCATGCCGACCATCCCACGAGCCACTCGCTCGAGATCCACCGCGTCGGCCAGCGGCTTGTTACGCGTGTGAACCTTCAGAATCTCCAAACGCCCCTTCCAAGTCGGGCGGTCCACCGTGATGTGCCGGTCGAAGCGCCCCGGGCGGAGCAGGGCAGCGTCGAGTACGTCCGGCCGGTTGGTGGCTGCCAACACGATCACCGTTTCCGTTGGCTGGAACCCGTCCATCTCGGAGAGAATCTGGTTGAGCGTTTGCTCGCGCTCGTCGGACCCGCCACCGTAGCCGGCGCCGCGCATCCGGCCGACCGCGTCGATCTCGTCGATGAAGATCACGCACGGCGAATGTTCCTTCGCGGTGCGGAACATGTCGCGCACGCGACTCGCCCCGACGCCCACGAACATCTGAATGAACTCGCTGCCGCTGATCGCGAAGAACGGCACGTTCGCTTCGCCGGCGACCGCCTTCGCGAGCAGTGTTTTGCCGGTTCCCGGAGGGCCGACGAGTAGCACGCCTTTCGGGACCGTTGCGCCGACGCGCGTGAACTTCGCTGCGTCCTTCAGGTAGTCGACCATCTCGGCAAGTTCGCGCTTCGCCGACTCCATCCCGGCCACGTCGTCGAACGTGATTCGCCCTTTGCCCTTCTCGTAGCGCTTGGCCGGACTGCGTACGTAGTTGTTCATGAACCCGCCGCCCATCGGGTCTCGCATCTTCGGCAGCACGAACACGACGAATAGCGTGACGATGCCGCACACGATGAGCAGTTGCAGCAGCAACGGCCCGAGCCACGGTGTTGGTTCATCGCGCCGGCTGATGGCGACGCGCTCTGGTTCCGGGTCGGCGGGGCTAGCCTTCTTCTGTTCCTCGCGGTATTTCTTGTCGGCGCTCTCGATCTTGTTGGTGAGTGCGTTCTGGTCGTTGGAGCCATGCGGCAGGTTCACCGCGAACCGGCCCTTGGTGATTTCAAACTTCTTGGTGAGGTCGGAGTTTGGGTCGCGGACTTCTCCCTCGGCTCGGTCGGTGCCGAGCAGGATGACCGACTTCAGTTGCCCCGCGTCCTGGAGCTCCGTGAACTGCGAGTAACTGATCTCTTTGTGGGTGTTCTTAAACGCGAGGAACGCGAACGCGATCACGGCGAGTACGACGAGCGCGATCCACCCGCCGGGGAGTAGCGGGTTGGTACGCTTAGGCGCGGGCTGTTGCGGTACGCCCGGGGGTTGGTTCTGGGGTGGCGTTTCGTTCGGATCTGCCATGATATGTCCTCGGGCGCGGCCTCGTGCCCCGCGCGGAGCATCGTTGCGGTTATCGGCCCGGCGCGTGAACGCTGCACGGGGCGCGCCGGTATTGTACGGGAGATGGGGGGAGGATGTGAACCCGAAGCGTGGTTGAAGGCGAGTGGGGGCGAATGCTCCCCAGTTAAGCAGACACGCAACGAGTTGCGCCACGGTTCAACGGGGGTCTGACGCCCCCCCGCTGACCTTCAATCTAGGCGCCACCCTCAGGATTCGGCGAGTCCTTCTTCGCTTCCTCTGCTTTCGGTTCTTCCTTCGGCGGTTCCGGTTTCTTTTCCTGTTCTGGTGGCTTGAAGAACGCGAGTAACTCGCCGAACGTGTTCAGAGCCGCTTTGCCGGCCTTCTTTTCGGGCGTCAGTTTCGGCAGCGGCTTCGGCTTGCCCGGAGGCTTTGTCGGCGGTGGCGGCTGAACCGGTTGAGCAGTCGGAGACTGCGCTACGCCCGGTGGGGGGGTGTTCGGCTTGGGCGACGGCGCGCCCTGTCCCGGACCGCGATTGATGAAGCGCCCGGTAGCGCCCTGACCCTGACGCGGTTGGAAGCCACCACGGTTACCGCCTCGATCGTCGCGCGCCGGTTGCGGCTGACGCTCTAGCTGCGGAGGCGGGGCAGGGGGGCGCTCGTTGCGCGGGCGGTCGCCGCGCGGTTCGCGCTGCTCGCGGGGCGGACTGTCGAATCGACCGCCGCGTTCCTGGCTACCTCGCTCCTGTGGGCGCCGTTCCTGACCCGGCGGAATCATCGAGAGCGAAATCTTCTTCTCGCCGGCCTTCACTTCCATCACCCACACGGTCACCACGTCTCCGACGGACACCACATCGTAAGGCGACTTGATGTAGCGGTTCGCCATATGGCTGATGTGAACGAGACCGCTCTCCTTCAGTCCGATGTCCACGAACGCGCCGAACGGCACCACGTTCAGCACAGTGCCCTTCAACTCCATGCCCTGCGTGATGTCTTCGAGCTTCAGTACACCCGTCTTGAAGATCGGTGGCGGCAGGTCTTCGCGCGGGTCGCGCCCGGGGCGTGCGAGCGACGCAAACACATCGTCGAGCGTTGGCTCGCCGACGTTCAACCGCCCCGCGACCTCGGACAGGTTCACGCTATTGAGCTTCGCACGCAACTCTTCGACCTTGGCTTTGTCGCGAAGATCGGTCGGGGTAAAGCCGAAGTCGGTGAGAACCTGGCGGGCAATCGCATAACTTTCAGGGTGAATCCACGTGCTGTCGAGCGGGTCCGGGCCATCGGGGAGTTTCAGGAATCCGGCCGCTTGGGTGAACCGTTTCTCGCCTAAACCCGGCACCTGAAGGAGTTGCTCGCGGTTCGCGAACGCGCCGTTCTTCTCGCGGTACGTGACGATCTCGCGCGCGACAAGTTGGTTCAGACCGGATACGTGGCGCAACAGCGGCACGCTCGCGGTGTTCAAGTCCACGCCGACCTGGTTCACGCTCGACTCGATCACGCCTTCGAGCGATTCATTCAGGAACTTCGGCTTCACGTCGTGCTGGTACAGCCCGACGCCGACGTGCTGCGGGTCGATCTTCACTAGTTCCGCGAGCGGGTCTTGCAGGCGCCGGCCGATGCTGATGGTGCCGCGTGTGGTCGCGTCGAGGTCGGGGAACTCTTCGCGCGCCACTGGGCTGGCGGAATAATAGCTCGCCCCGGCTTCGATGACGATGACGTAGGCGAGGTCTTCCGGCGCGTTGGGCAGACCTTCGAGCGAGATCGGTGGGGCAGGGGGCGGCGCTGGTTGTGCGGGCGCCACCGGAATCGCGGGTGCGGCTGGCGTCTCTGTGTTCAGCGTTTCGCCCGTAGACGGCACGGCGTCGGCGTGGGTCGTGGTCGTTTCGGCCGGTGTCAGTGCCGTGGCCGCGTCCGTAGTAAGTGTTAGCGCTTCGGTCGGCAGTGCGGCGTGGGTTTCGGTCGAGAGCGTGACCGCCGCGGGCGCGGGCGGTTCCTGTTCTGCTGCCACTTGTGGCTTCTCGGGCGATACTTCCACGGGTATTTCGTGCGCGATCGTGGACGACTGCGGGGCGTCCGGCACCGGGTTCAACCGCCGGTGGGCGAGGTCCGCGATCAGGTCCGCGACCAACTGTTCGGTGTCACGGCACCCGGTCCCGTTGCCGATCGCGACGACCGACAGTTGGTACTTGCGGACGAGTTGCTCCATCTTCCGCTTCGCGTCGGTCGCGTTCTTCTTCTGACCGTGTGGGTAGACGACCGCGTCCTCGAGCAAGTTGCCGGTTTCGTCGAGAACCGCGAGTTTGCACCCGGTGCGAATACCGGGGTCCACCGCGAGCACCTTGCGACCGCGCAACGGCGGTTGTAGAAGCAGACTGCGGAGGTTCTTCGCGAACACCATGACCGCGTGTTCTTGAGCGCGGTCGGTGAGTTCGCGGCGAATCTCGCGGTCGAGGCTCGGCCGAATCAAACGTTCGAGTGCATCCTTCGCGACTTCGAGCATCAGCCCGCGGTGCGGGTGGTCGGCGAGTCCGAGGTGGTAGGTGGTAATCTCCAAACCCATGCCGGGGTCGGTGTCGATGCGCACCTTTAAGACGCCAGCTTTCTCGCCGCGGTTAATCGCGAGGACGCGGTGCGGCGGGATGTCCTTGACCGGTTCGCGGAAGTTGAAGTACGGTTCGTACTCCTTGCCCTTACCTTCGGGCACGCTCTCGCCACGCGTCGAAACGAACACGCCGGTGTCCCACGAGAACGCTCGCAGCGGCCCGCGCACTTCCGCAAAGTCCGCGACCATGTCGGCGAGGATGTTCCGCACGCCGGCCATCACGTCATCGGGGTTGAGCAACCACTTGTCGGGGTCCACCAGTCCTTGCACCACTTCCGCGAGTTTTTCAACGACGGGGTCGCGGTTGAAGATCGCTTCGGACACCGGCCCCAATCCTTTCTCGCGGGCCTCTATCGCGAGCGATTTCTTCTTAGGCTTGAACGGCAGGTACAGGTCTTCGAGGCGCTTGGGCGTTTCGGCCGCGAGGATGGCTTGCGTGAGTCCGTCGTTCAACTTCCCCTGGAACGCGATGCTCTTGAGGATGGTGCGCTTGCGGTCGGAAAGCCCGCGAAGGTTCGCGACGCGATCCTGAATGCGGCGGATGATTTCTTCGTTTAGCCCTCCTGTGCGCTCCTTGCGGTATCGCGTGATGAACGGCACCGTGTTCTCGTCGTCGAGCAGTTCAACGACGGCCTCGACTTGCGCTTTGCGAATCTGCAAGTCCTGTGCGATGCGCGAGAGGTCATGCGGCTGCGGCGACTCCGGCACATCTGGCACCGGTTGCGACGGCAGTGCCGGTTCGCGGTGCGGAGGCGAGACCGCCGCTTGCGGCTTCGCGGGCGTTTCCGCCGCGGGCGCGCCTTCGGCTGCCGGGGGTGCCGATTCAGCTTCGTTGGGCTGCGGTGTAGGCGGTACGTCGGGTGTGGTGGCGTGCGGGTCGACGGGCGGGTTGGTCGGGTCGGACGGGGTCATGTTGCGAGCGTCCTGGTGACAGCGGGGCGGCTCCGGCGGCCGGAGTCGAGACGGTCGGAAGGCTCGGCGGGTTCGCGCGCCGTAGCAATCGCGCCGAAAGCGGCGTTCAGATGTTCATGATTACGGGCCGGTTCGCGGGGTGTCAAGGAAACCGCCGCGAACGAATAGGGGATGGTTCGCGGCCAGTGTTAATGTGAGGGCGAGTTACTTGCCGCGTTCGAGACTCCAGAGTTTGATGTCGCCACCCCAAGCCGCAGTCGCGAGTACCTTACCGTCTGGACTGAATGCGAGACCGCGCGCTTGGTGCTTCAGGGTGGCAATGGTTTTCGCTGTCGCCACGTCCCAAATCCGAACCGTCATGTCCGAGCCAGCCGATGCGAGGAATTTGCCATCCGGGCTGAAGGCCACCGCGAAGGGAATCCGAGTGTGCCCGGTAAGCTTTCCCGCAGATTTTCCGGTGGTGGTATCCCACAAGAGAACGTCCGTTTGGTCCCACGCACGAGGCGGCGACGGGGTGGTTGCCGGTGGCCTCGCGGGGTTGGCGTAATTGATGACCGCTGCCAGCACCTTTCCGTCTGGACTGAAAGCGATGTGAGGCACCGAAACCCCACTTCCGAGGTCGATCTTGAGTCGCTCCTTTTCGGTGTCAAGACCCCAGAAGTGAATCGCTCCGTCCCCAGGGTAGGCCAGCGTCTTTCCATCCGGGCTGAACGTCATCGCGCGAACAGAGTTGGAGTGGTTGAGACTGGCCGTGGTTTTCAGTGAACCGACCTGCCAGAAATCGATCGTGCGATCACGTCGTGAACTCGCCTCCGCTCCTGTCGCCAAGACCTTGCCATCGGGGCTAAAGGTGAGAGTTCGGATGTCAACCTTCGCGCTGCGGACGACCTTGCCGGTCTCGACATCCCAAAGGCGCAGATCCTCCCCACCTGCGGCCAGGAGTTTCCCATCAGGGCTAAAAGCGAGCGATTGCACGTCGCGCTGGCCCTTGAGGCGCACAGCATCCCGCCCAGTCGCCACGTCCCACAGAACGACATCCCGGTCGGCCTTCAGGTCCCCGCGTAGTGTCAGACCTCCCGCGGCGAGGGTCTTACTGTCGGGGCTGAAAGAGAGTCCGTAGGAGAATCCCTTCAGCGTGTGCAGGAGTTTGGGCCACTCTTCCTGTTCCGGTGCCGCGGCGCGAACTGGGCCAGAGTAGTCCAACAGAAAGACGACAAATGCAGCGAGGCGTCGCATGCGCATCCTCCACAACTCAAGTGGGCTGTGACCTAACCTGTCGTTGAGCGTCTAACTCAAACAGGCACACCGAGGAATGGCACTTCCGTGCGGAGAGACTATCACCCAGAAGGTTTTGCGTCAGGTGCCCTGTTTTCTGTCGCAGCGACCAACGCGGCTCGTCCGGTCGCACGTGGCCGCGTCATCAGAGGGTAGATCTTCGGCCGCCGTTTGACTTCTC
>CAMDQN010000164.1 GCA_945905925.1 Singulisphaera sp. GP187 | reverse complement strand
CTTGACACGGGAAACCTTGGAAAACTCAGCGGTTTTCGTTTGGGTGGGATGCGGGTTGATGGCTGAAACTATTCGGTCGCCTGAGTCACAAACCATTCCCCACATTGCACTTGCTATGTCAACTCCAAAGATGTCATGAACTGTCAGCCTTCAGGGCGAAGAACCAAAACAAAACGGAAAGCGGACACTTACTCACTCTTCTTGATCACCTTCGGCTTCAGCCCCACGAGGTCGGGCTGTTCTTCTTCGGCCAGTACGACGCGGAACCCGATCACGTCCATACGCGTGAGCCACCAGATGCTCTGCGGCTCCTGCGGATCCCACTTCATCCAACTGTTCTCCGACATGCGGCGCGCCGCGCTGCGACACCGGTCGGCCTTGTCTGCCCACGACCCGCCGCGAACCACGTGCGCCCACTTCTCGTCGGTCGGCACCGTCACTGGGCGCAGGCTCAGCGGGTTCTTCGCGAACTTCTCGTAAGCCTTCGCGTCGTACTGATCCAGAGTCCATTCCCAGACGTTCCCGTACAGGTCGTACAGCCCGAACGGGTTCGGCTTCTTGGTGCCGCACTTGTGTGTCACGCCGGCCGGCTTGTTGTCTGTCGGCGAGGTGCCCTTGTACCACGCGTAGTCGTCCAACCCCTTAGGATCGTTGCCGAAGAAGTACGCAGAGTCGCCCTTCCCGCCGCGGGCCGCGTATTCCCATTCCGCCTCGGTGGGCAGTCGGTACGCACGCCCGGTCTTCTTCTGGAGCCAGTTGCAATACATCATCGCGGCGTGGTGCGTCATGCACAGCGCCGGGTGCCCCTCACGGGGGTGTCCGTAAGTCGCATCGACGAACGCGTTCGTGGGCCGCGTGACCGCATCCGGGCCGAACTTCTTCGCCGCGATGTCGTCGGCCTTCACGTAGTTCTCGTCGTACCAGAAGGTGTCGTACTCGTCCCAGCCGCACTCGAACTTGGCCATCCAGAAACCGTTGACCTTGACCTTGTGCGCCGGCCCTTCGATCGGGTCACGCCCGGTTTCGGTGGCGGCGCTGCCCATGGTGAACTCGCCGCTCGGCACCCAGACCATCTCGAACTTCGCGCTCAGGTCTTCCTTGTGCGTCTTCGGCGGATCACTATCGGGGTCGTCAACGACGGTCTTGAAGCCCTTCGTCTTCTCGACGAAGTTCTTCTTCGGCTCCAGTTTTTCCGGCTTCGGGACTTCTGGCGCCCTGACGGCCACTTTGGGCACAGGTTTTTCGTCCGGCGCGGTGGCGACCGCCAGGAGAGGCAGTGCGGTGCAGATCACAACAGCAAAGGTGTTTCGGAGTGGCATGTCTGCTAGATTCTCCGAAGGAAGAGCCGGTGTCAACGGGGGGGCACACAAATGAACGTCTTCTGCGTGCTGTGTCATCTTATGCTCTTCGACCTACCCCCCCAACCCCCCTCCCTTCAGAGACGGGAGGCAGACCCATCGCCAACCCCTCCCTATAGGGAGGGGAGTAAAACATTCGCGCCCGGCTCGGATTCTGCAATCCGTCCGATTCTTCCTCCCCTCACTGCAGGGAGGGGTTGGGGGTGGGCCTCTGCCGCCCCCCAGCGATTCGAGTTTGAATCAAAGCACATGGGGACGACGTTCCGCATCGTGCTGTACGCGGCCGACAAGGACAGCGCGAAGAAAGCCGCTGACGCTGCGTTCGCGCGCGTCGGTGAACTCGACGGCATCATGAGCGACTACAAGCAAGACAGCGAACTCATGCTCCTGTGCAAGAAGTTCGCGACCGAAGCGGGCGACCCGGTGAAGGTCGGTAACGATCTGTTCTTCGTGCTCCAAAAAGCGGAGGAATTGTCGAAGAGGTCCGACGGCGCGTTCGACGTGACCGTGGGCCCAGTCGTGCAACTCTGGCGCCTCGCGCGACGCACGCAACAACTCCCCGACGCCAAGGAGTTCGCCGCGGCGCGCGAGAAAGTCGGTTACAAGAATGTGAAGTTGGACGCCGCGAAGAATACCGTTCAACTGCTATCGCCCGGAATGCAACTCGACCTCGGCGGCATCGCGAAGGGCTACGCGGCCGACGAAGCGCTCAAACTCCTTCGCGACAAGTTCGGCATCAAGCAGGCGCTGGTCGCGGCGTTCGGTGACATCACGTGCGGCGACCCGCCGCCGGGCGAAGACGGTTGGAAGGTAGACATCGCACCCATCGCGAAGAGCCAAAAGCCGCGAACGCTGAAGCTCGCGAACGCGGCCGTTTCGACGAGCGGTGACTTGGAACAGTTCGTTGAGATTGGCGGCGTGCGGTATTCGCACGTTCTCGACCCGAAGACCGGCCTAGGGTTAACCGGGCGCCGGAGCGTCACCGTGATCGCGCCCAACGGGATTACCGCGGATAGCATGACGAAGGCGGTAAGCGTGCTTCCGCCCAGACAAGGGCTGAAACTGGTCGAAGACACGCCGGGCGCCGCGACCTACATCGTCGTACTGGATAAGGACGCAAAGCCCGTCGCCACCGCGAGCAAGCGGTTTCCCAAAGAGTAACCCTTCCTCCGACATTCGAGGTGCAGCGTGGACGAGTTGATCAAGTCCGTGGCAGAGAAAGCCAGCATCAGTGCCGAACAAGCGAAGGTCGCCGTGAACAGCGTGGTGGAGTTTGTGAAGGTGAAATTGCCGGTCATCGGCGACCAACTCCAAGGGTTGCTCTCTGGTGGTGGCGACGGAGGGAACCCGCTCGCGGGCGCTGCGGAAGCACTCAAAAAGAAGTTCGGATTCTGAACAACACACAGAGGTCACTTCGCTCGCGAATAGCAACGCGTCACCCAGAACGAAAGACGGTCACGAGTAGGTGCCGATCTTTCCAGACGAAGTACGCCTGCTCTTCTTGGTCGGTCCTTTGCGGTTGCGGTTGCGTTGCTGGTTCTTGGACGGCCGGCCTCGACGTCGCTTCCGCCCGCGTTTTTGGCGAGTTTGCGTCGGAGTTGTCGCAGGACATCGAAGACATTGGCGTTGATGACGTGGAAGACGCAGAATTGGTGACGGGCATTGGCCAGAGTTCGGCCAGGAGGGCCAGGTAGGAGTGCGAGCTGTCGGTGACGACCACTTCGGGCAAGTAGACGTGCGTGCGGAGGTAATTCAGGAACCGGCCGCCTGAAGCTGTCGCGTCCAGCGAGAAGTCTCGCATTACTCGCGCCATTCGACGGTCGCGGACTGCCCGGGGGCTTCTTCGACTTCAACGCGCAGCACCTCCGGAGTGAAGTTCTCGTTGACCTGAAGCGATTCCCACAACCGGCCCGCGATGTAGCGCGCGAGCAGTTCAGCGGTGGTGTTCTCGATGGGTAGCAGAATGCAGTCGTCGAGTGGGAACTGCCATTCGCGATCTTCGTACTTCACCTGCACGCACTTCGGGGTGGAATCCACCGCGATGACCGGGTTCTTTGTGGCGACGAGCATGTGGTGATCGAGTTCGTCGGTGATTTCCTTCGTGCGCTTCTTGAGCGCGATGAAATCGAAGACGTAATAGTCCTCTTGGAGCGTGCCTTCGACTTCGACCGCAGTGCGGTAGTTGTGGCCGTGGAGACGCTCGCACTTGTGCCCGTGGTAGCTGATGAAATGCCCGCAACAGAACACGAGGTGGTCTTTCGTGACGCGGACTTTGAAGCGCTCTCTTGGCATGACTACAGCCAATCCGGGGCTTGCCAGCGGAACGGGGCGGAAGGAGTAACCTTATTCTCCCGCAACGCGACGAACAGGCAAGCCGTGATCAGGTCCGCGGTCGTACCAGGGTTCAGTTTGTTGCCGTCGCTCCGCAGATGCTTATCCAACGCGACCCCCGCGGCGCGCCCTTCGGGTGTCGCGAGGCTTCCGAGTTGCAGCACGGTTGTTGCTCGGCGCTGCACATCTTCCGCAACCGCGATGCCGTTCTTGCGCGCGATGAGCGAATCGGGGTATGTCGCGAGCCACCGCAGTTGCGAATCAATGATCGCGGCCTCAACGCAGTCGAATTGAGCGAGCGCATCCACGAACGCGGGCACGCCGAAGTCGAACACGTCCGCGAAGCCGTTGGCGTATTGCCGCGCGACCATATCGCGATCCGCCGCGAGTTTCATCGCTTCGAGGAGCGTGACCGTGGGTTCGTCGCGCACGTCTTGCTCCGTAGCGTCGCCAAGTCCACCGGGCTTCGCGCTGCGAATGGCTTCGTAAACCTGTTGCGTGTCTTGAACGCTCAATCGCTCCAGTTCGGCACTCACCACAGCGCGAAAAGGGTACCCAGGTTGAATCGCGTTTACCAGCGGAGCTAGAAGCAGGACGATGCCGAGGTTGGTGTTGGTGCCGACAATCGCGCGAGTTTCTTCGACGGCCCGCCGCACCAACCAACCCGTTCCACTGTGGCCGGGCCACCGGAAGATTGTCCGAATCGCGGCGGCACTCAGGATGAACTCAACCACTCCGCAATCGCTGAAACTAATACCGGGATACACATTCCCAACCTTCCGCGCGTTCACTTCCCAGATGCACGCGACTTCCGCTAAGAGATCGATGCCCTGCGGCGGAATGTGGACATCCGAATACGGCGTCACGACCGACTCTCCCGCGTCAGGAACCGCACCACTTCCTTCGCGACATCGACGCCGCAGGTCGGGGCGAGCGCCTTCCACCCCGGCACGGCGTTCACCTCGATCACGTATAACTCGCTGGTCGGCCCCGGGAGAAGGTCTACGCCCGCGATCGGGCAACCCACGACTTCCGCGGCGCGCAGTGCGAGTGACACCTCGTTGTCACTGAGCGTCGCGCGCTCGGCGGTGCCGCCTTGAGCGACGTTCGTGCGCCAGTCGTTGCCCGCGGTACGGCGCATCGAAGCAATCACGCGACCGCCGATCACAAACGCGCGCAAGTCCCAACCCGGATGCTTCACGAACTGCTGAAGGTAGATCACCTGCCCGGTTTGCTCCAACACGCGAAACGTGCGCCACGCGGTTTCTTCATCGGTGATGCGGCACATCCCGCGACCCTCCGACCCGAACAGCGGCTTAAGCACGACATCGCCACCGAGTGCCTCGAAGGCTATGAGCGCGTCGTCGCTTCGCTGACACACCGCCGTCGGCGGTGTGGCGATTGTCGCGCGCGCGAGCCGTGCAGTTGTGAGGTACTTGTCAACGCACACTTCGATTGCGCGCGGTGGGTTCAGCACGGGTATTCCGCGAGCCGCGGCTTCGTGGAGCAAGTCCATGCGGAACACGACCTGTTCGAGCGAACCGGCGGGCATCGTACGAACTAACACCGCGTCGAACTCCGCGAGCACATCGGTCGCGGAGTTCACGTTCGCGGACAGCGTGCGGAAGTCGATCGGCGTTGCGGTGTGTCCGAGTTCGGTCGCGGCGCGCATGACATCTTGGACGTGCCAGCCGGTTCCGCCGGAGAGGATCGCGATTCGCATCGGTTTCCGCTCCCTTGCGGTCGCGGCTCGTTAAAGCACGTCGAGGTCGGAGTCCCATAACGAGCCGCGACCGCAAGGGAGCGGGGGTTCACGCCAGCCCGAACGACTTCCGCAAAAGGTCGGGTTCGACGCGGCCGAAGCGGTGACACTTGCCGGTCTTCAGGTTACGCAACTCGACTTCCGCTGGCGAGAACAACAGCGGGTCGATCTTGTAGAAGTCGTTGTTGTAGCGCGCGAAAACCTCCGCGAACGGCGCTCCGTGATCTTTTGACGCGGACGACGGCACCTTCGGGCCGATCTGTTCGAGCAACTCGTCGTCCGCACGGACCCACAGCACGACCTTCGCACCGTAGAGGATCGCGTCGTTCGTGCGGCCGATCGCCTGAACGAAGTCCGTCGCGACCGGCGGCAGTGGAGCCACGCCATAGCCGCTAATCACCTGGTTCACGTCGAACTTCAGTTCGTGGAGCTTGTGCAGTGCCGTTTCGACGGAGCGCGCGACGATCTGCGTCGTGCCCGCGATGCTCGCGGTCGGCGCGACCAGGAGCGTGAGGTGTTCCGCAACCAGCGGCAACTTCGCGACGATAGCCGCGATCACCTCTTCCGTGGGGTGCTTGTGCGTTTCGAGAACGCCGACCGCGAACGGCGATTCTTCCTTCGCGGCGATGTGCTGGAAGAGTTCTTCGCGTGCCGCAATCGCCCGCATGGGGCCGGAACCCATCGCGAAGAACTTGCCCGCCGTCACCTGCCAACCGGCGTACTGCGACGCGAGGCACGCGCGCACCGGGTCATCGGTCGTCACCTGCACCGCGGGGCCGCCGATTTCCGCGATCGGGTAAGGGACGTACGCCACCTCGCCCGCATCCCCGAGGCACACACGTGCGAGCAACAACCCGGCCGCGAGGCTCCCTTGCACTGCGCCGCCACAGTCGATCACACGCGCCCCGGCCACTTTCGACACATGCACGCGAAGCCGTATCGCGTTGCGTTCGACTTCGTCGGCGATGAGTTGGGCACGTTCGTTGAGTGTCATGGTGAATGCTCCGCGAAGAGGTGATCGAGTCCCGCCGCGCGTGATTGTAACCGTTCGCGGACTTCGGAGGGTGTGCTTCCCGTCGCGAAGAACGTGAACACCGGCCACCCAGCTTCGATCGCGCTTCCCGCGTCGGGGATGTCCGCGAACGTCGGCAGACGCCACGGGTCGAAGGCGACCGTGAGGTCCGCGTCCCACGGACCGCTTTGCGGGAAGGTGATCGCGTGCGGCGCGTAGTAGATGGCTTTGCCAACGGGGGAGAGGTTCTTCCCCCTCGCGTGTTCGAGAATCTCCACGCCCGCGGTGTACCGCGGGTTCACTTCGACTGGATAGGTCGCGTCGCCGTTCACGATGAAATCGATGCCCCACACGCCCTGAAGTGCGAACTCGCTCAGAGGAATCGCGCGCGCGGCGACCGGTCCGATGTTGCCGCAGTAGCCGAACGGTGCCGCGTGCAACCACGGCTCGCCGATGAGTTGTTCGGTCACGCCGAGGAGCGTCGTCCCGCCGTAGAGCGCCGACATCGGCACACCTTCGACGAACTCCTGAAAGTAGTGGTCAGGCGAAGCCGCTTCGCCGGGCCGCGCGAAGCGGATGCCGATTCCGCCACCGGAGCGTAGCGGCTTACGCAGCCAGCGCCCTTCAGTTGGGCAAGGCGCCCCGCGTGGAACGAGGCGCGGCACCGCGAAGCCGCTTGCGGCCAGCGCGGGGAACAGCGTGAATGGGTCGCGGACGCGCGCCAGCAGTTCGGGCGAGTTGCCCCAGAGTTCGCGCGTGCGGGAAAGCTCCGCGACGATGTGCGGGTGGTTTTCGAGGCCGCCCGTATAGATGAACGGGCCGGGTGGGAGTTGCGCCGCTAACTCTGGAATCGCGTCCGGGTAGCGGTCGTGCGGGCACACGGCGCAGGCTGCGATGCGCCGAAGGTCGCGGTCGTTGAACTGATCGACGGCCCACGCAGAAAAGCCGGCGCGGGCGAGCGAGTGAACCGCTGCCCGCGCGCTCGTCCCGACGACACCAACCGGCGTCACCGTTCCACCGGCGTCGGCAGCCCAAAGAACTTCCGCACCGCCTGGAGTTCGGGGATCATCATCACTCGCATCACGTCGGCGTAGTCGTCGGTCCACGCATCCACACCCGTGAGGATGCGGATCGGCCGGAACCCGGAACCCGTTTCGGCGTACAGAACGCTCATCAGGGTCGTGTACGCACCGTACTTCCGTACGTAGGCGGCGTACTGCTTCGCCTGCACGTCGTCCTTGCGCGCGTCGAGCCAATCCAGGAGTACTTCCTGCTGCTTGGGCACGCGCGCCAGGGTGGGAATGAGGTCCGGGTAGATTTCCTTCATCACGTTGATGAGTTGGTCGTCGCCGTGTTTGGCCACCAAGTCGCCGATTGGCGAACCGATGTTATCACCCAGGTGTTCGCGCTTTCGGGCCAGCGCCACCCAACTCGACGCAGTCTTCCCCGGGCGGCCCTCGGCGTCGTCGTTCCACACCCGGGCTACCAGGTTATGCTTCGCCGCGATCGCCGCGACCACCGGTTCGAGTTTCACGAACTTGTTCGAGATGTGAAGCGCGAGGATGCCGTCGTCAGTCAGGTGATCGAGGTACAACTGCACCGCTTCCACCGTCAGTAGGTGAACCGGGATCGAGTCCGAACTGAACGCGTCCACCAGCAGCAGCGCGTACTTGCGGTCGGCCGGTTCTTCCTTGAGCTTGAGGCGCGCGTCGCCCATTTTGAAGTCGATCTCCGCGCCGCGCTGCCGAGCGTCGTGGACGTAGGTGAACGGCCCCATCACGGGCGCGGCGCCCTGCTTCACCGCGTCGGGGTTCATCACCTTCCACGGAGTCTCGACGATCCGCTTCACGGCGGGGTCGATCTCGTAATAGGTGAGCTTCTGCCCCTTCTGGGCGTAACACGACACGCTGCCAGTACCGAGGCCGACCATCGCGACATGCGCGCTCGCGTCCGCGCCGCCTTTGCGCGTGGGCGAGCGCAGTTCGTTGAACATCGCGCCGACCGGCCCGGTGCGGTGGTAGTACGTCAGCGGCTCTTCGCGGGCGTTGAAACTCTGGTGCGCCCCCAGCACGATGATGTTCTCGAACGGGTTGTTAGCGGTCAGGCGTTGGAACTCGTCGGCCCAGTGCGGCTTGAAGTGCTCGTTAATCTGTGTGCCGTGGAGCGTGGTGCCGTGGACCAGTCGAGTGAAGTGCCCGCGCTGTTCCACTTTCAGGATGCCGAAGAAACTGCGCTCGGTGTGAACCGTCTTCACCTCGTCGCTCACCTCTTCGCGGAACACGGTGATGCCCAGGATCAGGGCCACGCACAGCGCGAACCGCAACGGTCGGTCCACGAAGAAGAAACACACCATCACCGGCAGCGCGTACACGAAGACGATATGGATCGTCTGCACGCCGATGCTCAGGTTCCTCGATACGCTTTGCACCGACTTGTTATAGGTCTCGAACCCGGTGATCTTCTGGAGTTGCCAGAACGCGAGGCCGACCACAATCGGGATCAACACGTCCAGCCCCCACGCCACGCGCTTGTCGCGGTCCATCCACCGCATGAACCACCGGGCGGGGACGACGATCGGGTTCAGGAGCGAACCGGCCAGCGTTCCGGCCGTGAGGTCGGCCGTCAGCGCGGTCTCGTTGCTCATCTTGGTTTCCTTCTCGTCCTGACCCAGCGGGTTGAGCCGCGGTACCATCAGACACGAGATGACGAGTACCAGTTTGTACTCGTAGTCCTGCGCGAAGATGACCGGTGCAAGGAGCGAGTTGAAGATGCCGCCGAGCACGCCGCCCAACGACATGATGAGGAAGTAGGTCGTCAGATATTGGGGCGACGGGCGGTCGCGGGCGAGTTCGTAGTGGCACATCAGCGCCGCGGCGAAGAACGTGAGCAGGTGCAACATCAGGGTCAACCCGACACCGGGGTTCACGCCTGAGATGAGCAGGAACACCAGCAGGAGGATCATCACCGGCGCGAGGTTCCCGATCAGAATGCGGAACCACGGTGGAACGCGACTGAACGCGATGATGAACGTGACGAGGTACAGCGCGAGCGGCCCAACCCACAATAGCGGGATGCTCGCGATGTCGGTCGTCATGTGGAACGTGACACCGAGCATCAAACTGCTCGGCACGAACGCGAGCGCGGTCCACTTCGCCATGCGTGCCCACGTTGGCGGCGGCTCGCTCGGGGGCACATGACTCTTCTCACCGGCGGGCGCCGCCGCTTGTTTGCCCTGCGCTTTTCCGGTTGCGGGCGGCACGCCCAGCGGATTCACTGCGGCTTTCCCACAGAACGCGATCAAGCCCGCCAGCGCCGCGAAGCCGAACGCCCACACCCAGGTCTGCCCGCCTTGCGTCAGGTTCGGCTCGATGAAGATCGGGTAGCCGAGCAGCGAGATCAGGCTTCCGAAGTTGCTCGCGGCGTACAGGAAGTACGGGTCGCGGGCCGAGGGATGCCCGGTGTACGTGAACCACTTCTGGAGTAGCGTCGCGGTGGTGGAGCAGACGAAGAACGGGATGCCAATGGCGACGGTGAGGATCATCAGCACGCTGATAACGGGGCTGGAGCCGTCGGTCGGGGCGAGCGCTTCGACCACCGCGATCGGCGTGTGCTTCTGACTGAACATCACTGCCAACGTGAACACGACGACCGGCAGCGCGAGAACCGCGAGGTGGATCATCCACTGTTTTCGCGTGTTGGTCACACGCGTAACTCGGTCGGCGTATAGGTATCCCAGGAGCAATAGCGCCTGGAAGAACACCATACAGCCGTTCCACACTGCCGGGCTGCCGCCTAGCAAGGGAAGCACGGCTTTGGCGACCATCGGCTGAACCATGAACAGCAGCGACGCGCTCACGAACATCGTGACGGCGAACAACAGCGGCACGGGGCTACTCCAGGTGCGAGCGCAATGTGGTGGGTAACTCGAAGTGTATCGAACCCGCGAACGGACGAGTAGTTTCGAGAAATGAGAAGGGCACTGAAGTATTGCCGAGCGGTGGCGTAAGCCCTCCGACTGCTTACGCCCACCGCTCGACTTCAAACGCGAAACCGGTTCCGCCGCCGGCTGTTCAACACTTCCTTCTTCACGAACTTCCGCAGCCTTTCGATCAGATTCCGGTTCGGCAAATACGACTGCAACGGCTCATTTCTTCGGCGGGATGGTGCCGCCGTCGTGGTGGATTGTGCAGCCAGGTACGGCTGTGTGGAACTCCTCGAGCCCCTTCAGCGTGACTTTCGTCTTTTCCACGTGGAAAGTCTTCAGGCTCTTGCAGTCCTTCAAACTTGCAAGCCCCGCGTCTGTCACCTGCGTATGGGACAGATTGATGTATTCCAGGTTCTTGCTGTCCTTGAAGTTCGCCAACCCCGCACCCGTCACCTGCGTGCCGTTCAGATAGATTGCTCTCAGATTCTTACAGTCCTCGAAGTTCGCCAGCCCCGCGTCCGTTACCTTCGTGGAGGCGAGGTAAAGTCGGTTCAGACCCTTGCAGTCCTTGAAGTTCGCCAGCCCCGCGTCCGTTACCTGGGTGCCGTTCAGAGAGATGGCTTTCAGATTCTTGCAGTCCTTGAAATTCGCCAGCCCCGCGTCCGTTGCCTGCGTGTGAGACAGTCCGATTTCTCCCAGGTTCTTGCAGTCCTTGAAGTTTACCAGCCCCGCGTCCGTCACCTGGGTGCCGTACAGATCAAGGAGTCCCAGGCTCTTGCAGTCCTTGAAGTTCACCAACCCCGCATCCGTTACCTTCGTGGAGGCGAGGTGGATAGCCACAAGTCCGCCATCGAACTTGAAGTTTACCAGCCCCGCATCCGTCACCTGCGTCCCGGATAGATCGAGGATTACCGTGCTCTTGCAGTCCTTGAAGTTCGCCAGTCCCGCGTCCGTCACCTGCGTGCCGGACAGTCCGATTTCTCCCAGGTTCTTGCAGTCCTTGAAGTTTACCAGCCCCGCGTCCGTCACCTGCGCGCCGGACAGCGAGATGACTGACAGGTTCTTGCAGTCCTTGAAGTTTACCAACCCCGCGTCCGTCACCTGCTTGCCTCCGAGGTAGACGTGGTCCAGCGTGAACCGTTCTTGTGGCAGGTTCGCAGCCGCTTTGATCTCGCCCTCCTTACCGGTGACACGCACGCCCCCGCCGAGCGACAGGACATACTCCGCCGCGACGCGGTCGGGGTCGCTCGCGGGTGCGGGCGTCGCGGGTGTGGTCGTCCCCGGTCCCGCCTTGGCGATCGTTTTGCCCTGCTTGTCTTTGATCGTCACGGTCGCGCCCTCGGCAACCTCGATCTTTGTCTCTGTCCCGTCCTTGTTCTTGATGATGATGACAACACTGGCGGCCACGACCGCCAACAAGGCCGCGAATCCGGCGAGCAGAATGAGCAACTTGCTCCCCGGTTTCTTCCGCGCAACCGGCGACCGCTT
>CAMDQN010000163.1 GCA_945905925.1 Singulisphaera sp. GP187 | reverse complement strand
ACTCGAAATCGGCACCGCGGCATCGCCCATTCCTTCGGGCGTGAAGGCCACCATCCGGTTGCGGCACTTCAAAGGTACGAGCCTGGAATCGCTTCCCGCGATCATCGCGTGCGGCGGGTGTTGGGACGTCCACGGCGCACCGATGGCCCGCACGTGGCTGAAACTCGCTGCGCCAGCGAAGGCGGGCGATACGCGGGTGACACTGGAACAACCCGCGAGCGAGTGGCGCGTCGGCGACCGGGTCATCAGCACGACCGCCGACTTACAGGGACCGGAGTCGGGGCACACCTTTCAGAAGCGGCCGTTCGCCCGGCAGAAGCCCGTGGGAACCGAGGAGCGATTGATCACGGCCATCGACGGCGCCGTGCTGACGCTCGACCGCCCGCTCCTGAAAGCGCACAGCGGCGAAGGGTTGACGCGGTGTGAGGTCGCCAACCTCACTCGCAACGTCGTCGTGGAGTCGGCCGTTCCTACTGGCGTGCGCGGCCACACGATGTACCACCACGGCTCGTCGGGCGGCATCAGTTACGCCGAGTTCCGGCACCTTGGCAAGGAGAGCGTGCTCGGCAAGTACCCGATCCACTTCCACCTCGTGCGCGACACGATGCGCGGCAGCGGCGTGCTCGGCGCCAGCGTCTGGGACTCGCACAACCGGTGGGTGACGATCCACGGCACCGACCATCTGTTGATTCGCGACTGCGTCGGCTACCAGTCGCGCGGCCACGGCTACTTCCTCGAAGACGCGACCGAGCAGTGGAACGTCCTCGACCGCAACCTCGCCGTGCAGGCGTTCGGTGCCGTGCCCTTGCCCAAGCAGGTGTTGTCGTTCGACCCCAACGACGGCGCGGGCTTCTGGTGGGCGAACGCGCGGAACACGTTCACCCGTAACGTCGCGTGCGAGAATGACCACTACGGCTACCACTTCCAGATCACGAAGACGCCGGCCTTCGACCCCGTGCTGCGGTTGCGCGGCCCCGACGGCAAGGCCGCCGCGCGGGACGTGCGGACGGTGCCGTTTCTGCGGTTCGAGGACAACGAGGCGCACGGCGACGGGCTGTTTGCCTTCCGCTTCGGCGACCAGAGCCACGGCTCGGTGCGCGGCGACCGCACGCACCCTTTCGTCGCCCGTAACCTGCGCGCGTGGACCTCGCACTACGCGATCCAGCCCAACGTGCAGTTCTTCCTCCTCGACGGCTTGCGCGTGAAGCACGCGGCGTTCGGCATCTACCACCCCGACTACGACGCGCACGTGTACCGCGACATTGAGTTCGACGGCGTTACCGCCGAGCCGATCAACGGCGGTCACGACGAGGAGAGCCGCCCGTATGGCGATTTCACCTACGATCGCCTCACCTTCAAGAACTGTCAGCTCGCACGCGACCCGCTCGTTCAGCTCACGCACATCGGGTCGAAACCGGATCTGGCGGGGCACTTCCGCGCGGTCACGGTCTCCAACAGCAAGTCGGGCGGTGGCGGCGGGGTGGTCGATTTCGGCGGCGGCCCGCGAACGAACAAGACCGCCAACCCGGTCAACTACTACTTCCACGACACCCCCACGAAGGGCAGTGTAACGCGGGTGTCGCACGTGAAAGTGCTCGCGGCCACAAAGGACGCCGACCACCGCAGCATCGACGGGTGGACGGGCCGCGAGGCGCGGGCGATTGAGATCAAGGGGATCGCCTTCCCCCAACTGCTCGCGCCCGTGGACGACCTGCCCCCGGCGACCCTGATCACCAGCATCAAGGCGGCCGGCGCGAAACGAATCGTGCGCGGCGTCGCGCACGACAACGGCGAGGTCGCGAGTGTGTCCGTCAACGGCCAGGTGGCGAAAATCACGGCCCAGCACGCGGGCGTCGCGGAGTGGGTCGTCACGCTCGACGCCCCGGCCGACGGTCGCTACCTCGCGAAGGCCACCGACCGCGCGGGCAATATCGAACTCGCCCCCCACGACCTCCGGGCGCGATCGACCCCCTGACGCCGATGAGTCCGCCCGGCAAGAACGGCGTCAGGAGATGGGCGGCGGGGCGTGAGTGCCGTCGTCGCTGTCGAGCCGATTCTCGGCTGGGTGAAGGACATCCGCCCGATCAAGCAGGCGCTTGGCCGGGTCGGAAAGTGGAGTGGGCCACGCCCGAATGGTGCGTGCGTGTTCGGGACGGGGAGAACTCCAGGTTGTCACAATGCCGCTTGGGCGACTTGCAGCGTAACGAGTTACCACGAATGCCGCTGTGCAATTTCGGCTGGCAACTGAATCCCTCAACTACACCAATCGGAACGGGTTACCGCCGACCATCATCAAGAGCGCGGAAGAGCCCGACTCACCGCTGATTACCAATGCCACTGCGAGTTACTTTTTCGCAGGCGGCAGGGACTTTAGGTCGAACGTCAGGGGCGGTTCGCCGACCTTCACTTCCACTGTCACCGGCTCCGGGTTCTGGCCCGTCGGCGGGTACATGACCATCTCGTCAATCATCGTGCCCGGCGGGAGTGGCGGACCAGCAGGCTGTTGCCGACCGGTCTTCACCACGCCACGAACAGTCACCTTGTAGGTGCCCGGTTTCAGGCCAGTTAGCACCTCGAACTGGCCAGCCTTCACGGATGCGCCGGCCGTCGGGCCGTTGCCGTCCGGGGGCTGGAAACTGACGCTGCCGTCGTCTACCGGCTTTCCATCGAGGGTCACCGTTCCCCGGACTGGTATCCATCCATCACCGCACCCGCTCAGCAGAATCATTGCGAGACAACCGAACGCACAATGTCGCACGAAAAACCTCCTGTGATCGGGGATCACCCTGAACGGACAGCCGACTGGTTCAAAAGTCGCTCGGGATGACCTCGCCCGCCACAGCCTGGACGGTGCCGATCGCCTGCCAGGTCGCGAGAGTGACCCCCGACCGGATGAATCGCACGCTCCCATCGCACAGAGCAATGTTTACGCCACCGGTGTGTCCGCTGCGTGGGGTGACGATCATCCGGCGAGTGCTCCAGTCTGGAAACACGCCCGTGCACGGGGCACGCGCCGAGGTCACGCAGAGCCCGCTTCGGATCTCGTCGGGCGTGAGGTCGCAGGGCGTCCGGTTGTGGGTGTAGAGCGGTCCCTCGGGGTAGTGGAGCACGCCGCGGAAGTCGTTCCCGGAACTGCGGAGCACCTCACTGAACATGGCCGTATTGCTTGTCCCGTCGGTAATGCTGACGGCCGTGTAACGGGAGTTCGTGCCGATTGGCCCTGGCGCGGTCGTGGTGTTGGCCGGCGTTGGGGTAGTGTGGACGTTGACCCACGCGCCGATCCCGTAGTTGGCGACATAGTTCCCCTTGGCGTAGTCGTTGAGAGCCGGGACAGACGCCACGGGGTCGGTTGGGCACAGCATATTCGCCAGGGTCGTCGCGGTGATGACCCGGTCGGCGTTGGGCTGCGCGCCGAAGTTCAGGTTCCAGTCGATCTTGCTGTAAAGCGCGTCCTGCTCGACAAAGGGCAGCAGGAGCGTCACCCAGGTGTGCTCGTTGCTCGTCACGTTGAACCCGGCCGCGAAGTAGTTCCCGGCGTACATGTAGCCGGTCGTGAAGTATCCGTAGGTCGAGTGGTAGTTGTGCTCCGCGATGGCGAGTTGCTTGATCTGATTCGAGCACTTCATACGTGCGGCGGCCTCGCGGACTTTCTGCACAGCAGGCAAGAGCAGGCCGATCAGGATCGCGATGATCGCAATCACGACGAGCAACTCGATGAGCGTGAAGGCTGGACGGATGAACCGGTTCGACGGCTCATGGTGCGGATGTCGCATGGCTTGCCTCCGAAGGAACCGAGTGGGTCGATACGTCGCTCGAAGATGAACATGCGGAGAAGAATGAACCCTACCCGATCCCGCTCGAAGTCGCAAGTAGCTGAGGTTCCCCAAGTTTGGTGGACACGAAGTTAACGGTGTAGACTCTGCTCAAGGAGTTCACCAATGGCTCGCGTCCGAACGACGTATGCGGCGGAGTACAAGCTCTCGGCCGTCAAGATGATCACCGACCAGAAGCTCTCCGTCGCCGAGGTCGCACGCCGCCTCGATGTCAGCGAGACTCCGCGCCTGGCGCAAGGCGGTCCTCGCCGGTGGCGACGCCGCCTTCCCCGGACACGGCAACCCGACGCCAGCGGACGACGAACTGCGTCGCCTCCGGGCCGAGAACGCACGCCTCTGGGCCGAGCGGGATTTGTTAATAAAAAGCCGCCGCCTACTTCGCCAACCCGCCGACCTGACGTTCCGGTTCATCGCCGACAACACCGACGAGTGGCCCGTCACCTGGATGTGCGAGGCGTTGGAGGTGTCGCCCAGCGGGTATCACGCCTGGGCTTCGCGAGCCGACAGCCCGACCGAGACGTGGCGTCAGGAGTTGGTCGGTGTGATCGAGGCCAGCGAGCACTACCAACGCCGATTGCGTGAGGAGCGCATCGAGCGCAGCATGAGCCGGCGTGGGAACTGCTGGGACAACGCGGCGATGGAGTCGTTCTTCGCGTCGCTGAAGAAGGAGTTGGTTCACGACGAAGACTACGCCACCCGCGAGGAGGCGAAGGCGAGTACCTCAACATCGCCGGCACCTGCTACTTCCTCTGCTCCGTTCTCGATGGCTTCGGTCGCACCGTCATCCACCACGAGATCGCTGGGGTGCGACGGGAGCGGCAAGCGGATCAGGAGGACCGTGTACGGTGTGGACAAGGGCGACGTCGCGGAGCAGTTACGCAAACTTCAAACGGACCACGACGCAGGTCGCCTTGTGGACACTGAGCAACTGACCGTGGGCGAGTACCTCACACGCTGGCTGTTATCGGCCAAGGATAAGACAGGTGAAGCCACGTTCGCCCGGTACGAGCAATTAACGAATCAGTACCTCGTCCCCGCTATTGGACGAATCAAACTCGCTAAACTCCGCCCGCTTCATGTCGAAACCGCGTACGCCGGCCTGTCACGAGAAACGCCGGACGGCAAGGTAGTCGCCACGGCGAACACGCGAAAAGCAGCGGGCACCGTCCTCGGCATCGCCCTCCGAAATGCCGTTCGGCTGAAGTTGATCACGAGCAACCCCGCGGCAACGTGAGTAAGCCACGGTCGGCGTTCCGAGAAATGGTGTTCATGACGCCAGTACAGGCACAGCGGTTCTTGGAAGCCGCGAAAGGTAGCCGGAACCACGCACTCTACGCCCTTGCACTTGGGTCCGGCGCACGCCAAGGGGAACTGCTGGGGCTGTCGTGGGCCGACTTGGACTTGAACGCGGGCACGATGGACGTGCGGCGTTCGCTCTCGCAGGTGAAGAAGGTGTTCATCCTCAAGGAACCCAAATCCCGATCCTCGCGCCGAACGGTTACTCTTCCCGATTTCGTTGTGAACGCACTCCGCGAGCACCGGCAAGCCGCACTGAAGGCGGGACTCATCGCCGCGCCGGTGTTCTCGACCAAGAACAAGACCTACCTGCAGAAGTCGAACGTACTGCGCGAGTTCAAGTTGCTCGTGAAGAAGACGAACTCAGTCGAGAAGAAGAAAGCACACGAAGGAAAAACGGAACCCGACTTGATTCCAGACAGTCTTCGATTCCACGATCTTCGCCGCACACACGCCTCGTGCCTTATCGGGGCCGGCCACAGTATCAAGGCAGTTTCCCGGCGACTTGGCCACGCGGACATCACGATCACGCTGAAGGTCTACGCCCACTGGATGCCTGACGACGACGTGAAACTTGCCAGCGGCGCGAACGCACTGTTCGGGTGAGATTGGCTGTCAAACCGGTTCTGAGGGCATAGCCAGAAGGAAACGAAAAACGCCGCAAACCATTAGGTTTGCGGCGTTTTCGTTGAGGGTGACTGAGGGGATTTGAACCCCCGACATCCAGAACCACAATCTGGCGCTCTAACCAACTGAGCTACAGCCACCACAAGTAGCCAGTGCTTCCACCGGCCTCAATAGATTCTTACACCGCGTCCGGCTTCGCGTCAACGGGCTTCAGGTGAGGTTCTTCGGCGCGAAACGACACGTTCGCGCGGGGTCCATAGCCCCGCCTCGTTTTCGTTCCCGCTTCCGGGTATCAAGAGGATACCGACTCTCTCCCGGAGGTTCACGCCATGTCCGCGCCGCACGTCGAATACGTCGAGATGACCGGACACATCGTCGATTCGCTCCTGCTCCCGAAGGTGCTCGACGCGATTCTCTCGCGCGGCGGGCGCTACAACATCGAAACACTCCGACTCGGACAGCGCCAGGATGACCCCAGTTTCGTGCGCATCGAGGTGCGTGCGGACACGCCCGAAAAGCTCGAAGCGATTCTCGCGGACATCCACCCCCACGGCGCGGTGCCACGCGACGCGGGTGACTGTAGCACCGTGGCCGCCGACATGGACGGAGCGTTCCCGGACGGCTTCTACTGCTCGACCAACTTCCGCACGCAGGTGAAGTTGAACGGCGAATGGGTGGACGTTGAAGATCAAGAGATGGACTGCGGCATCGCGGTCGATCCCGAAGGCGGCGCGGCCCGGTGCGTTCCCATGACGGCCGTGAAAACAGGTGACCGCGTCCTCGTCGGGCGAGCGGGCACGCGGGTACTTCCACCCGAATCGGAGATGCGGCGGCACGAACTGTTCGAGTTCATGGTCAGTCCCGTTTCGAGCGAGCGCCCGAAGGCCGTGAGCGTGCGCGAGATTGCCGGCGCAATGCGCAAGACCCGCGCCGCGGGCGACCGGGTACTCGCAGTGTTAGGCCCGGCGGTCGTTCACACCGGCGGCGCCGAACTCGTCGCGAAGTTGGTGCGCGACGGGTTCATCAACGTGCTGTTCGCCGGCAACGCACTCGCCACACACGACATGGAACAAGCCTTCTACGGCACGAGCCTCGGCGTCTCGCTCGACCGGGGATTGCCAACGGACGAGGGGCACGAACACCACCTGCGCACGATCAACACAATTCGGCGAATGGGCGGCATCAAGAACGCGGTCGACGCCGGGAAGCTGAAGAGCGGCATCATGTTCGAGTGCGTGAAACGGAGTGTGCCCTATGTACTCGCGGGGAGCATCCGCGACGACGGCCCGCTACCGGAAGTGGTAACGGACACGCTCGCGGCGCAGGATGCGATGCGCCGACTGATCCCCGGCGTCGGGTTCTGCCTGATGGTCGCGACGACGTTGCACTCGATTGCGGTGGGCAACCTGTTGCCGGCGTGGGTGAAAGTGGCGTGCGTGGACATCAGCCCGGCGACGGTCACGAAACTGATGGACCGCGGCAGTACGCAAACGGTGGGCATCGTGAGCGACGCCGAGCCGTTCATCCGCGCGCTGGTCAACGAACTTGACAAGCCGGTGTGACCCTCACACATCCACGTCCCACACCACGAGGTGGCCGTCGTCGCCACCTGCGGCACAGAGCGTGCCGTCTGGCGACACCGCTGCGGCTTGTACCTTACCGATGCCCCAGTCGAACGACCTCAGTGCGGCGCCGGTGGTCGAGTCCCACAAACGGACGGTGCCGTCCATCGCGGCTGTGAGAACCGTTCCACCGCCGGGCAGGAACCCGACCGCGCGAACGAGGTTGCCGTGACCGGCGATCCGCACCGGCGGGACGTCAGGTTCGGCGAGTTTCCACACCGCGGCGCCGTGCCCGAACGCGACCACCAATCGCGATTCGTCCGGCGTGAACGCGAACGTCGCGGCGCTCGCGCTCCTGCCGGGTGCGCGGAGGACTCGCCGCGGTTCGAGTGTGGTCGCGTCGAGAAGGTGCATCTCCCACTCGGCGATGCAGAAGTATTTTCCCAGCGGCGAGAACCCGATGCGTGGGTTGCCGCGGAGCAACTTCGCGTATGAGCGGGTGTGAAGTTGCTCGTCTTCGGACGGCGTCTTCGCCGTCGGGTCGGTCCATTCCAGCAGTTGGTCGCCAGTGGTGAACAGCCGCGAGCCGTCCGCCGACACCGCGAGCGTGTCGGGGTACTGACCGTGGGTCCCGGCACGCAACACGGATGCTCTCGCCCCAGTCGCAGTGTACCACACGGTGATGCCGCCGTGGTCCCAAGTCGCGGCAATGTGCCTGCCGTCGGGGAAGAACGCGACGCACCGCGCCGAGTCGGAGTTGCGCCGGTAATCGTCGGCGAGCTTCTGAACCTTTTTCCCGGTCGACGCTTCCCACAGCCAGACAAACCGCGACACGCCCGCGGTGGTGGCGATGCGGCTCCCGTCCGGCGAGAACGCCAGTGACCGCACCCGCGCCCGGTGGCCTCTCCAAACGAGCATTGCGAAGCCCTCTTGTTTCCCCGGGACCGCGGGCGTCTCGCCCGCCACACCTGTACGTACCCGACGCGCGAATTGCCGTCCGGCGTTCCAGTGTGAGAACTCTCACTCGCCACCCCGCCGACCGAGCGCTCGCGACCGCGGGTATAATAGCCGCAACGATCGGTCTTCCGCAAAGCGAGCCGTGCATGCCGTCGCAGCCGCGAATCCTGATGTGCCCGCCGGACCACTACGGCATCGAGTACGAAATCAACCCGTGGATGAACCGGTCACTCGGGGCCGTTGCCGCGCTCGCGTTCCGACAGTGGCAACACCTTCACGATACACTCACGTCGCTCGGCGTGACCGTCGAACTGATGTCGCCGCAGAAGGGACTGCCCGACCTCGTGTTCACCGCGAACGCCGGGCTGGTGTTCCACAACACGTTCATCAGCAGCCGGTTCCGCCACGAAGTGCGCGCGAAGGAGTCGCCGTACTTCGACGCGTGGTTTGCCGCGAACGGTTTCGCGGTTGCGCACATGCCCGAGAACTCGTTTCACGAGGGAGCCGGGGACTCGCTGTTCTGCGGCGACACGCTGTTCGCGGGGTATCGCACGCGGTCGGACGCCAGCGCGCACCAGTGGGTCGGCAAGACGCTCGAAGCGCGCGTTCTGCCGCTTGAACTCGTCAACCCGCGATTCTACCATCTGGACACGTGCTTCTGCCCCATCGCGCCGGGTGAAGCGATTTACTTCCCGGACGCGTTCGACACCTACGGCAAGCGTGTTCTCCACACGCATGTGCCGAAACTGATCCCGGTGGTGGAGGAAGAAGCGTTCAGGTTCGGGTGCAACGCGGTGGTGGTCGGCAAGACGGTGGTTCACAACAGCCGCTGCCCGCGCCTGACCGAAGACCTGACTCGCGCCGGTTACCGCGCGATCGAAGTCGAGTTAGACGAGTTTCTGAAGGCCGGCGGCAGCGCGAAGTGCCTCACGCTACGGCTTGATGGGGAAGAAGCTGCCGCGTGGCGCGGAATGCAGTTGGAGTAAGGTAAAAGCAGAAGACAGAGACGCAGTTGGCATTGGGTCGCTGTCTTCCGCTTTTACTTGTTACCTTACTCCAACTGCATTCCGACTTCAGTAGTGCAGCACCAACTTGGGCGGCGGTTTGTTGCCGCGATTGTCCAGCCCGACGCGGGCCATCACCGCCGCGACCGCCAGTGCGTTACACCCCAGCGCCAGGTACAACCACCACGTCCGCTCGACGTGGTACGCGTCGTAAGTTTGCTCCTCTTCGTACTCCAGTTTGGCCAGCGTTGCGGGACTGGCGGCGGCCTTCTCACGGCGCTCCGCGAACTGTTCCGCAATGTGCTGCCGGATCGCCCGCTCCATGCTGAAGCCGTTCGCCATCTCCCACACCAGGAAGAACAGCGCCAGTGCGGCGCCCGCCGCGACGATCGAGTTGCGCCACGGCCACAGCTTCGCGAGCGGCGGCACCTTTCGCGGGTCGAGCGAGCGAACTCCGCGCTCGGCCCACGCGAACACCAGCGCGGTCAACAGCAACAGGAAGAACGGAACCATCAGCCGCCAGTCGCTCCGCATCTTGTCGATCCAGTCGCTCGGAATCGTCCCGGCTTCTTCAAACTTGTAGTTGCGGTTGGGCGACCCGCCGGACATCGCGCCCCACGGGCGCTGCGAGTACACCGCGGTGCTACCCGCGTACGCGCCCACCCACGGGAAGAACGTCAGCGCGAACACCAGTGCCAGCAGCACGGCCGGGAGCCACGCGACCACTTTCGGCGAAATGGAGATGCCGACCGAGTGCGTGTACCCGACTGGCGTGAGCGATTCAGCGGACGGTGCCGGTGGTTGGAGGAACCCGTCCGGGGGCACCGGCGCCGGCGGAACATACCCCGGCGGCGCGGTTGGCGAGTGTGGCACCGGCGCCGGCACGGGAGGCACCAGCCCTGGCGGTGGGACCGGCGCCGAAGCCGCGGCGCTCGCCACTGCGGAAGCCGCGCCCGACACGACCGCGTTGTAGCGCGCGGGCGTGGGGAACGACTTGCCGCAGTTCGGACACGTCGCTTCCTTGCCGGCCGCGTCGTCGGACACCGCCACGCCGTTCATGCAGTGCGGGCAAATCAACCGCATATCCGCTCCCGTTGGTAGGTTGCCGCTTGCCGAGTGGCACGACAGCACAACATGTTTTCGCTTCGCGGTTCTTCGTACCGCGTTCTGCATCCAAAAGCGACCCGCCTCGGCAAGGCGGGCCTACCAATGCGATTCCAGTTCTCGAAACGCCGCCGGAAGATAATCGAGCAAGTCGGTCGCGTTGAGTGAGGTCTGTCCTAACACCGCTGCGCCAAGGTCGCCGGCACGGCCGTGAGTCCACGCGCCTAACACCCCTGCGTCGAACGCGCTTAACCCCTGACCTATGATCGCCGCGATTATTCCCGCGAGCACGTCGCCACTGCCGCCGGTCGCCATGCCGGGGTTGCCGGTAGTGTTGCGGTACAGTCGCGTACCGTCGGTCACGAGCGTGGCAGAACCCTTCAGCAACATCACGCCACCGAACCGCTTCGCAAACGCGACCGCCTGGTCTTCGCGCTCGCGATCCGTTTTCGTAACGGGTGTACCCGTGAGCCGCGCGAACTCGCCCGGGTGCGGGGTCATCACGATCGCCGCGGTGCGGCTCGCGAACTCTTTGCGGAACGGCGACACCGCGAACAGCCCGTCCGCGTCGAGCACCGTTGGCGTCTCACCCAATCCCGCGAGCACCGAGCGCACGAACTCGCCCGTTCCAGCTTCGCGGCCCAACCCCGGACCCATTGCGACGACATCGGCCGCGCGAGCGAGTTCAATCACCTCTTCCGCGGTGCCGTCACCGAATGTGCCGTCCGCGTGTTGGCGGATTGCGAACGTGGTGTAGCCCGGGTACGAGGCGGCCACAATCGGCTGTGCGTCGGCCGGGCTTGCGACCTGCACGACGCCCGCGCCGCCACGGAGTGCGGCACGCCCACACAACACCGCGCCGCCGCCCATCTCGCGGCTCCCGGCGACCACCAGTACCTTGCCGTAAGTACCCTTGTGGCCGTCGTGGACTCGCCGCGTCAACCGGGGGACGTCGCGAACTACTACGGCGCTCATCACCCGCCCTCTGTACTCACAACGGTTATACCGCTCCGACCAGCGCGCGGACATTGGCGCCCGCACCCGAATGGGAACGCTATGTTATCCGGTAGCCCCGATCTTGCGACGCCCCGCGGAGACGCCTGGTGTTCCCCGACGACCTGCTCGCGAGCGGCTACCGCATGGGCCGCCTGCCTGTTTGGGAGCCTGCATTGCGCCATGCAATGCGGGCCGCTCTCCACGATTCGCCGCAGCCTGGGCAAGCCACCGGTCGTGTAACTCATCACGGTGCCCCATGACTCCCATTGACGCCACCACCTTGGGTCCGCCCGACCCGCCGACCGCAGCCGCGAACGACGTGACCATCGCCCGAGAGACCAGCGCGCCCGCTGGTCTCTCGGGCGTGCCCGACGTGCCGGGTTATGAGATCATTAGCGAACTCGGGCGCGGCGGAATGGGCGTCGTGTACAAGGCCAAACAGGTCGCGCTGAACCGGACCGTTGCGCTGAAGATGCTACCGGGCAGCGCGTACGCCGAATCGCACGAACTGGCCCGGTTCCTGGCCGA
>CAMDQN010000162.1 GCA_945905925.1 Singulisphaera sp. GP187 | reverse complement strand
GTTCGACGCTGCGCGGTAACCAACACCACTTCCGGCGATTGTGTCTGTAATCATGCCCTTCACGCGGCCGACAGCAAACTCCGTCAGGATCGACGCGGGCGGACGCCTGCTTCGCACTGACAACAAATGCCGTGCCGAACACTATTGGGTTTTTCGATGATTTTGCGGCTGCGGCGTTGACTTTTCTCTGGGAAACACAGGCGATAATCGCGACTCCCTGAGAAAACCGGCGGTTTTCTAGGCGATTTTGGTGCGCCGGCCCTGCCGGTCCGGTCAGCACTAACGCACAACATATGTCAGGCGAATATCTGAGACTTCTCGCTGGACGCGACGCGTCTTATCGTAACCATCTACTCGTATGCAATTTAGGCTCGAGTGGCGAGTTGTTGTTGGGAACCTGGACCGGCGTCACAGCCGAAGGTGCCGGACACGGCGGGGATCCCGACTCCCGGACCGCAGCGACCGAGGTACACACCTGTCGCGTCCAGCGAGAAGTCTCGTTCTTCTCTGCCTTTTGACTTCTCTCTGTGACTCTGTGGTTAATCCTTCTTCTCTTTCTTCTCACTTTGTAGTTCCGCGATTCTGATGTTGCGGAACAGGATGTCCGTGGTCGGGTCGTGTCCCTGAATGGAGATCGGTCCCTTCGCGGCGCGGTAGCCGGTTCGCGGGTTCTCGCTTTCTTTGCGGTCATCGAGCCAATCCACCGTCTGGTAGCCGTTCACCCACGTCGCGATGTGCTTCCCGTCGGCGACGACCGTCATCGTGAACCATTCGTTATCGTTGCTCACCACCTTCCGCGACGCGATGCGCCGGTAGATCGCGCCCGTGCCGAAGTCCGCGGGCTTGGTGCGGTCGTCGTCCTTGTAGGCGTTCTGAATCTGCGCCTCGTAGCCGTTCTGGTACTGCCCGGGGATGCAGCGGAAGAAGAACCCGCTGTTGAGCGCCTTGCCGAGCGTCTTGCACTCGAATTGCAGCACGAAGTTGTCGAACTCTTTCTCCGTGACCAGATCGCCGGGGCCGTTCTTGACGGACAGTTCTCCGTCCTTGGTCACCTCCCATTTCGACGCTGCGCGCTTCGGGTCGGCCGCGTTGATCTTCCAGCCGTCGAGGTTCTTCCCGGTGAAGAGGAGTTTGCCTTTGGTCGCCGGACCGAGGAACACATCGCCGACTTTCACGGTGGTCCCCGCGGGCACAGTGAGACGGATCTGAGTTGGGAGATCGGGATCCAGCGCGTAACCGCCCAGCCCCCCGTTGATGGGTACTTTGTCGGTGTGCTTTGCGTTGAGCGTGACGCGAGGTTCCTTCCCCTTCGCCAAGTTGTCCGGGTATTCCACCTGCAACATCACGAACCCCGCGCAGATCGTGGAGGTGCTGGTGATCGTTGTCGCCTTCTCACCGCCAACGATCATCCACCCACCCTTGATGGCGACATCACCTTCGACCTTCCACCCAAACGTCGTCACCCCGTCGAACATCATCAACGTTCCGTTGGCGGCTTCTTTCGGGGGGATTTCGCGGGGTTTGTCTTCGGCGAACGCGGGCGATGCGACCGCGAGTAGCGCGAGCGCGGCGAGTAAGCGGAACATGAGGCACCTTCACGTAGGGGGAGGTAACATCGTCGTTTCCGCGACGGCCGCGGACAAGCCTTCGCGATAGCTCGCGAACACCGGCTCCCAACCGAGCGCGCGGAATTTCGTCGCGTCGATGCGGCGGTTTGGGGCGCCCTGTTCGGCACGGTGAACGAACTTCGGTTCCGGTGCGTGAAGCAGTTCCGCGAGCCGCGTGTAGAAGTCGCTACGGGACACCGGCGCACCATCCGCGATGTTGTACGTCTCGCCGGGCGTGGCGTGAGACTCAGCCAACAGCACCACGGAAGCAGCGTCGGTGATATGCACCAGGTTCAGCCACTTGTCCGCGTCGCCGACAAGCGGTTCGCCGTTCAGGATCGGCCGCTTGCGCAGAAGGCGGTTCGGACCGTACAGCCCGGCACACCGGAGAATGATCGCGTCGGGCTTCTTCGCGCGAAGCAACTGTTCCGCTTCGAGCACGACCTTGCCGGCCTCTTCCGTCGGGTCGGTGGGGCTATCCTCATTCACCCACTCGCCGTTGCTCTGGCCGTAGACGCTCGTGCTGGAAACGTAGACGAACCGCGAACACGGCGGGAGCGTATCGAGGACGTGCCCCAGACCGCTAACGTACACGTCGCGCATCGACTTGCCCGCGCTGCGGTCCATGCCGACCGCGTACAACACGGTCGCCGCGGCCGGGAGCGTTCGGAAGCTTTCGGGGTTACACACGTCCCCGGTGATTGGCTCGATGCCGGCGCTTCGGAGCGTGTTGCCGTTCGTTCGCGTGACGGCGGCGACGCGGCGGCCGTTTGCGAGCCACAACCGCGCGACGCGAAGACCTAAATACCCGCATCCGAAGATGAGTTGTGTACCGGTGTGCGGAACGAGGGGTGACATTGAGCGCCTGTTGCCCTAACTATTCGGGGTGACGGTGTACGGCTTCGCGCAGCCCTGAGATCCGCATGTCTGGACCGCCCTCCCCACCACCTGCACCCGTGAGCGAACCGGTCGCCGAGCCGCCGGAACTGGTCGCGCCTGCGGATCTCTCGCCGGTGCCGTCGCGCCGCGAGCGGTTCGCGTGGTACGCTGGGAGCGTGCTTCTTTCGTGCGTACTCGTCTTCGCAGGTCTGCGGCTCTGGAGTCAGGATCTGCACGCACCGTTTTACTACGACCTCGACTCGCTCCTGTATTTGCCGCTCGTCAAAACGACGATCGATAGCGGCACCCACTGGCACAACCCCAGGCTCGGCGCGCCCGGCCAGCAAGAACTCTACGACTTCCCCGTCATTGACTACCTGCACTTCGGGTTCATCTGGCTATTGGGTCGGTTCACGTCCGACGTGCTGCTCGTGTACAACCTGTACAACCTGGCCACGTATCCGCTCACGGTGCTGAGCGCGATGTTCGTGCTGCGGTGGCTGAAACTCTCGCTCCCGGCCGCCGCGGTGGGCGGACTGCTGTACGCGTTCCTCCCGTTTCACCAGGAGCGCTATCAGTATCACTACTTCCTCGCCGCGTACTGGGTGGTACCGTTCTCGCTCATGCCGGCGCTCGCCATTTGTAAGGGCCAGTTCCCGCTGTACCCGCTGAACCTGGACGGCAGCCGGCGCCGGCGGTTCCTGTCCTTCGGCACACTCTGGCCGGTGCTGCTCGGCGCGGCCACTGCGTCGGCGGGCGCGTACTACGCGTTCTTCGCGTGTGCGTCGTATGCGTTCGCCGGGGCGTATGCTAGCGTGATGTTCCGCACCTGGCGCGCTGTGGCCAGTGCCGCGTGGGTCGTCGCGCCGGTCGTAGCGGTGGGCGTTGCATATCACTATCCGACGATCGCGCACCAGTCGAAGGACGGCGTGAACCCGATCACCAACCGGATGCCCGAAGAGGCCGAGGTGTTTGGACTGAAGATCACGCACCTCGTACTCCCCGCGAACGACCACAACGTCACGTTCCTATCGAAATTCCGCGCGATGTACAGCACGGTTCACCGCCCGGTGGACAGCGAGAGTGCCGGGTCGCTGGGCTTGGTCGGCGCTACTGGCCTGGTGACCCTGCTCGTGATGGCGGCGCTACCGCACCGGCGACGCTGGCCGGAAGCGCCGCTCGCGGGGCTGGTGCTGTTCCTGATTCTGCTCGGCACCGTCGGCGGGTTTGGGGCGATCTTCAACGTGCTGGTGACGGCGCAGATTCGCGCCTACAACCGGATCAGCGTGTTCATCGGGTTCCTGTGCCTGTTCGCGGCGATGTGGTGGGTGGACCGATTCCTGCTAACTCGCACCGGGCGCCGCGCGAAGCAACTCCGCTACCCCGTGTTCGCGCTGGTGTTCGTGGTCGGCTACCTCGATCAAACCCCGTGGGGCTGGAACTGGTTCAACCCGCAGGGCATGGCGAAGGTCGAGAAGCAGGCGGAACGATTCCGGTCGGATAAGCGGTTCTTCAAAGAGGTCGAGGAGAAAACACCGGGCGCGAGGGTGTTCTGCCTTCCCTACGTCGCGTTCCCCGAAAGCCCGCCGATCCACCAATTAGCAGCCTACGAACACGCTCGCGGGTTCCTCCTGACCGACACCTTCACGTGGAGCTTCGGCGCGGTGAAGCGGCGCGAGGCGGACATGTGGCAGCGCTCGGTGGTGTTCGAGAAGCCTGAAGAGTTCCTGTCGCGAATCGTGGCACGCGGGTTCGACGGGCTGTTCATCGACGCGCGCGGTTTTCCGCCGCGGAAACCGGAACCCGGGAAGGACGAACCGGTCGTCGCAGTGAACCCGCGCGACCGCGTTCATGCGCTGTACGCGAGCCACATCAAGCATTCCGCGGCGCGGCTGCCCGAGGTGGTTCATGAGGACGGCAAACAGTTCTTCATCGACCTGCGCCCGTACCGCGAAGCGCTGCGGCGAATCGATCCGGTCAAACTCGAACGCGACGCGATCCGGGAGAGCGAGTGGATCGCCCCGTTGTGGCTGAAGGGCTTCACGGTGTTCGACAACATCCACGACGGCGACGTGACGCACTGGGGCACGTACGAGGCGACCCTGGGGTTCGTGAACCCGTCCGACCGGTATCGCACGATCGATGTCTCGTTCACGGTCGGTATCGAGGTAGCCGGCGAGTTTCATTTCTCGTGTTCGGGGCTGGCCGGGCTGCACGAATGGGAACGCGAATTCGTCCGGGTGAAGAACCCAAGTGAAGAAGATCGCGGTCGGAAGGCCGAGGGCCACGCGCTCCACGGGATCGAGTTGCCGCCGGGGCGCTCCACGTTGCGCATCCGTTGCACTCCGCCGCCGTCCTTCGTCCCGCACGACCACCGGAAACTGTGCTACTTCGTCAAGGACTTCCGGTTGGTGGAGAAGTAAAGGCGAAGTAGAGAAGGCAGTATTAACCACAGAGTCACAGAGAACACAGAGAGAAAGACAAATACCGAGAACGACCAGAATCAATTGTTCTGTTCCTCTCTGTGTTCTCTGTGACTCTGTGGTTAATACTGCCTTCTCTGCTTCGCCTTCGTCCTTTGACTCCACCTCCAGAGTCAAGACGTATAATCCCGTAGTGCCAACGAAACGGTTCCTCTCCCCCGTTTGAGGTGCGTTCATGTCCGCCGTGCCCCCGGGCAACCCGGCTTCCAATCCGTTCATCAGTTCGCCTACGTATCTGATGGCGTGTCAGCAGTTGCGGAACGTCGCGCGCGAGATCGAACTCGACGCGGGCGTCGCTGACCGGCTCATGCTGCCGAAGCGGTCGCAGATCGTGTCCGTGCCCGTGCGCATGGAGGACGGGCGCACCGAGGTGTTCGTCGGTTACCGCGTCCAGCACTCGCTCACGAGCGGCGCGAGCAAGGGCGGCTTGCGGTACGCCAAAAACGTGGACCTTGGCGAGGTCGCGGCGCTCGCGATGTGGATGAGTTGGAAGTGCGCCATCATGAACCTGCCGTTCGGCGGGGCGAAGGGAGGCATCGCGGTGGACCCCGCGGAGTTGAGGGGCGGAGAGAAGGAACGGCTCACACGACGCTTCACCGACGAGATTCAAAACATCATCGGGCCGCGCATCGACGTGATGGCGCCCGACATGGGCACCGACGAGCAGACGATGGCGTGGATCTACGACACGTACTCGATGAAGATCGGCTACGCGTGCCCAGAGATCGTGACCGGAAAACCCGTGGAGTTGGGCGGCTGCGTCGGCCGCAAAGAAGCCACTGGCCGTGGCGTGGTGTACTGCATCTCGGAGGCGTTCACGGAACTGAACATAAACCCGGAGGGCGCGACCGCCGTCGTGCAGGGGTTCGGTAACGTTGGCTCGGTGACGTGCGAGGAGTTGGTCAAGATCGGCGTGAAGGTGATCGCGGTCGGCGACCGCTACGGTTCGATCCGCAACGACCGCGGAATCGACATCGCGAAGTTGATCGCTTACGCGACCGCGGACACGAACAAGCGGAAGACGATCGTCGGGTTCCCCGGCGCCGAAGCGATCGCGGACGCTGAACTCCTCACCACGCCTTGCACGGTCCTCGTCCCGGCTGCGATGGAGCGCGTCATCACCGCCGAGAATGCCGGCAAACTGAAGTGCCGCGTGTTGGCGGAAGGCGCGAACGGCCCGACCGACCCAGAGGCCGACGCGATCCTCGCGAACACCGACATCTTCGTCATCCCGGACATCCTGTGCAACGCGGGCGGCGTGACCGTCTCCTACTTCGAGTGGGTGCAAGACCTCGCGCAGTTCATGTGGGATGAAGAAGAGGTCAATCTCCAGTTGAAGAAGCAGATGCTCAGGGCGTTCAAGCGGGTGCGCGACGAGGCGAAGGCGCGGAAGTTCGGCAACCGGCTCGCGGCCCTGAGCCTTGGCGTGCAGAAGGTATCACGCGAGAAGGCAAAACGCGGCCTCTACCCGTAACGCTACAGGTCGCGGTCGAGGAAGCCCGACGACCAGTGCGTCTTGGCTGAACAAAGACTCCGTGTTCTAGCTCGCGGGTGACAGGTTCTTCCCGCGCAGTCGCTCGACGAACTTCGTCAGGTCGCCCGGCAGCGGCATCGACCAGTGCAGGTGCTCGCCGGTCGCCGGATGCTCGAAGCCCAATTCCGTTGCGTGCAGCGCGAGTCGCGGGGCTTCGCTCTGGTCGTCGAACATCTCGCCGTTCGGCTTCTTCACGTACACCTTCTCGCCGCAGACCGGGTGACCGGCTTCCGAGAGGTGAATGCGAATCTGGTGCGTGCGCCCCGTTTCGAGCCGGCACGACAGCAACGTGTAGCCGCTCAACCGCTCTTCCAGCGAGACGTGCGTCACCGCTTCTTTGCCAACGCCCGGTAACTTCGTGCTGCCGCGGCGCCCGTCGCCGCGATCGTCGATCAGGTTCGAGCGAATTGTTTGCGCGCTCAGAATCCCGGGCACAACGGTGAGATAACGCCGAACAACGGTGTGCTTGCGGAACTGCAATCCGAGTTCGCGCTCGGCGAGTGCGGATCGCGCGAACACGACCAGCCCGCTCGTTTCCTTGTCGAGCCTGTGAACGATCCGCAAACGGGAAAGGTCTCGGGCGTCGCGGCCGAGTTGGTGCGCGACCGCCCACTGTGTGAGGTCTTGCAGCGTGGGATCGAGTTCGCGGCGCTGTTCGGACCATTCCAGTTCCGCTGGGTGCCGCACGGTGTTCACGCCCGAAGGCTTCTCCACCACAACGACGTGTTCATCGAGGTGCCGCACGACGAGCCGTTCGGGATGTGCGGTTCGCGGGAGCGGCTTCGGATGTTCCAGCAGGACGACGAGTTCGTTTTCTTTCATGCGTCGTGCTTCGTCGGAGCAGATCGCGTCGCCGACCTTCACGCGGCGCGCGGCGACGAGTTTCCGCACGTCGTTCCACGACGGCCCGCCGAGCCGCGATCGCAGAATTTTCGCGAGCGTGAACCCGGCCTCTTGTGGGGCAACGGTGAATGGCGCGAGCGTGAACGACATCTCTATTCCTTTGGCTCAACTTCGTCTTCGGCATCGCCGAAGTCCATGCCGGACCAGTCTTCGTCCGGGTCGGGAATGTCCATGTAGCCACCGCAATGCGGGCACATTTCCGTCGTGCCCATCAGTTGCGCCGGCCACTCGGACGACTTACCGCAGTCCTCGCACGCGACCGTCAGGGTGCCCGTGCGGTTGGCTCGCTTCTCGCGCACAGCCCTCATCTTCGCCTGTGAGTGTGCGGTCGCGAGGAGGTCGCGCGCGGCCTCCAGTTTTCCCTGCTCGGTGACCACAATCGGGAACTCTTCGGTCGGTGCGGTCTCGGTCGCGCCGGTTAGTGGGTCCGTGTTCGTCTGCGAAGGGAGCGCCGCGACCTCCGCGGGGATATCGTTCGTGGCCAGCAGTTGAACGACCGCTTCGGCCACGTGTGCGCTCTCCGCGACGAAGACGATTCGTGGGTCGGGTTCGGTGTCAGCCATGTAGCGTCTCCTGAACTTTACGGTGCTTCGGTCCGCGAACGGGGTTCTTGCGGCGGCTCTGCGACGTGCGCCCTGGGCGGTAACCCGCGCCGCTCACCAACGGCGGGGAAGGGCGCTCGCCCGCCTGCTCGCCGTATTCACAGGTTTCCTGCTGAACGGGTCGAGAACGGTGTAGTACATGCATGTCGTGGTTTCGGAGTCAGTTGCGTGCATCTGTGGGGATAGTTAGTCTGGGAGCGATACGGTGCGATTGCCGTTTCTCAGTCGGACTCAACCGAAGTCTTGACGACGACTTTGAATGCTGCCACATCGCGGCGCGGTGGTGTTCCGAACAGCCGCCGGTACTCGCGGCTGAACTGGGATGGGCTCTCGTACCCGACCCGAAACGCCGCCGCAGCCGCGTCCAACCCCTCACCCAGCATCAGCCGCCTTGCCTCCTGCAATCGCAACTGCTTCTGGTACTGCAACGGGCTCAAGCCCGTCACCGACTTGAAGTGCTGGTGGAACCCCGACAGACTCATCTGCGCTTGCCGGGCGAGTGACTCGCCCCGGAGTGGCTCCGCGAAATGATCCCGCAGCCACCGGATAGCACGCGCAATCTGCTGAGCCGGTGCCCCAGCCGTGGCAATCTGCCTCAGTCGCGCGCCCTGCGGGCCGATCAGCACACGGTAGGTGACCTCCCGAAGTACGAGCCGGGCCAGCGGCCCGAGGGTCCGCGGCGTGTCGAGGAGAGCCACGAGCCGGCCGACAGCGTCCAAAAGCTGCGGCTCGACAGGACTCACTTCGACCCCCCTCGCGGGCGGGCCGAGAGACCGGGCGTCCGGGCAATCGGCGAGCAGTTCTGTGACTACCGACGGGTCGAGGGAGAGGCGGACTGCCAGGCACGGCTGAGCGGGTGTCGCCTTGACCACCCGTGCGGAGATCGGAAGATCGACCGACACGAGTAGCGCGTGGGCGGGATCGTACCGGTACACCTCGCCCGCGAGGTATACTTCCTTCGCACCCTGTGCGACGATGCACAGGGACGGATCGACCATGAGGGTACTGGGGGCGCTCGGCTTCGGGAGCCGGGCGATAATCAGCCCGGGCACCGCCGTCCGGCACACCCCGTCTGCCGGTGCGTGCCGCTCGATCGCGGCTATGAGTCTGGCCAACTCGTCCGTTGCCATGTTCGTTCTCCCCGTCTCTTTCATCCAGATAGTGTACTTACGAGGGCGTTAATAGTTACGGGCATCTCCACAGGATTTGGAAGATTAGGCAAGAATTTTAGACTAACCGGTTACCGACCCTTGGGGATCCGGATTACAATTCTTACTTTCCAAGCGGGCAACGACGCGCAGGCCACTTTTACTTCCCGTCGAAAGAGCGGTCAACATCGGCGACCCGCGTGGGGTCGCAGGTTTGAGGCGAGCTTTTTCAGATGACTCTGGGGACTCATTCATGGCTTTTCGTTTCGCTCTCCTCGCCTCGGTGCTGTTCGGCGGCGTGGCGGCGACGGCCGCCGATTGGCCCGGGTTTCGTGGCCCGAACCGCGACGGCGTTTCGCCCGAAACCGGCCTGCTCAAGCAGTGGCCCGAAGGCGGCCCCAAGCAGCTCTGGACCGCGAAGAACCTGGGCCTCGGTTGGGGCACGCCGTCGTTCGCGGGTGGCGTCATCTACGGCGTCGGCGCGCGCGACGGCAAGGACGGCGTCTGGGCGCTGAAGGAAGCGGACGGCTCCGAACTGTGGTTCCGCCCGTTCGCGACCTCGGCCAGTGGCCTGTTTCCGCAGGCGAACGGCCCGGCCAGCACGCCCACCGTTCACGGCGACAAGCTCTACACCGTCAGTGCCAACGGCACGCTGTCGTGCCTGAACGCGAAGGACGGTAAGGAAGTCTGGTCGAAGAGTTACGTGAGGGACTTCGGCGCGGTGGTCAGCGGCACAAACGGCGTCGCCTGGGGATACAGTGACTCCGTGCTGGCTGACGGCGACAAGATCATCTGCACCCCGGCCGCGAAGGGGGCCGCGCTGGTGGCGCTCAAGGCCGACACCGGCGAAACTGTGTGGAAGGCCGACGCGGGTTCGATCGGTGCGCCGAACAGCAAGGGGTTCTCATCCGGCCAGGGGTACTCGTCGCCGGTCAAGTCCACGATCGGGGAGGTGCCGCAGTATCTCATCCTCCTTGGCAACGGATCAGGGCTTGTGGGGATCCACGCCGAGACCGGCAAGGTGTTGTGGCAGTACAAGGGGACCGCGGCAACCGGTGGTACCGCGCAGATCCCGACGCCGGTCGTGAAGGAAGACCGGGTGTGGGTGTCGTGCAGTTACGCTGGCGGAGCTGCCCTTCTGCAGATCGTGTCGAAGGGAAAGGACGCGTTCGAGGTTAAGGAGATCAAGACGTACAGGAACCTGCAACTGAACAACCACCACGGCGGCATGGTGCTGGTCGATGGGCATGTCTACTTCGGGCACGACCGGAACGGCGGGAGCCCCGTGTGCGTGGACTTCAAGACGGGCGAGATCAAGTGGGGGCCGGAGAGGTCGCCGGCCGGCGGGCAGCGGTCGGCGGCCGTGCTTGCTGCCGACGGGCGGCTGTACTTTCGGTACGAGAACGGCGTGCTCGTACTCATCGAGCCGGACCCGAAGGCGCTGAAGGTGGTGTCGTCGTTTAAGCTCCCCGCGGCCGACCAGCGGTCGCACTCTCAGAGCTGGCCGCACCCGGTCATCTTGAACGGTAAACTCTACATCCGTGACCAGACCGTGATGTACTGTTATGACGTGAAGGCGAAGTAGCGTCTCGCCGCGTCTCGGTCCGCTACGGGCGCGGGACCGCACCGCCGTTGTTTCTTTTCCCCTGCCGTCGCTTCTGCGTGTTCCGTCCCGGGCGATACCCTGTCTTCGGCGGCTCCGCCCCGCGCTCGCCCGGCTCTTCTCCGGCCGTGGGGTTGGCGACAGTGTGGTAGTGGTCGCCCCGCACGGCGTTATTCGCCTGTCGGCGACGAGCCTCAAGCGCCTCCTTCGGCGGCTGCGCGGGGATCAGTCCATCGCATCCGCCAATCAGGTCCGCGCGGCCGGCTTTGATGAACGCCTCTCGCACCTCGAAGTAGTTCTCCGGCTTGAAGAACTGCAGCAGCGCGCGCTGCATCTTGCGGTCGGAGAGGTTCTAAGCGGTCGGAGGTGGCACACGCTGACCTGCCGCAACGTGATGGTGCGCCAAGCACCTTCTTTAACGACGATGTGATTCCCACAGTGGGGGAGGCATGGTGCGACTCTGTGTTCCGTGGTGGATAACAAACAACCCAGGCAATTGCGCCCGGCGTGCCCAGCCGGTCCAACGGGATTGGCGGTGCCGCATGGTGCCCGACGAACTGCGCGGGCGTGCCGAGCCGGGTGCCTACTTGCCCGATCACCGGCAGACGCTCCCCGCCACCGAACGATGATTAACTCGGAACGGGGGTAGTTTCTGATGTTCGCGTACGTGTAATCTGCAAGAATGGAACCTTACGCTTGTTGATCCGACTACGCCACTTAAACTCCCGAACGAGCCGATGCCCTACTCCGCGCCGATTACGCGCACGAACCCGGCCTGCCTGCTGTTCCTGATCGACCAGTCGGGCTCGATGGCGGACCCGTTCGTAGGCGCGGGCGGCGCGTCCAAGGCGGTGGCTGTGGCCGACGCGGTCAACCGGTTGCTCCAGAACGTGGTGCTCCGGTCGGCCAAAGCGGACGGGGTCCGGGACTACTTCCGAGTCGGCGTCCTCGGATACGGCAAGACCGTTACCGCTGGCCTCGGTGGCGCCGCGCCGTTCAGCGTCCTCATCCCCGTGAGCAAGGTCGGGGATCACCTAGGCTGATCGGAAGTTGGGCTTTCGATGGAATTATTGGTTCGAGTTCGATCCCGTTTTTGGTTCACACGGCTCGTGAATTCCGCTGCTTTTCCAGCGAAAAGTTCCGTTCCCCCGGCGAACTGATTCCAGAACGGGGATGAACCAAA
>CAMDQN010000161.1 GCA_945905925.1 Singulisphaera sp. GP187 | reverse complement strand
GTGAGTACCAAGACGGGGTACGGTTGACGAAGAAGGAAATGAAACTCATTGAGGCCCGGTTGGAGCGGTCCAAGACGCTACCCAAATACGACATCACCATCCGGCCACTGAAAAACAACGGCAGGTAATACTTCACCTGCCGAACGCCTTAGCGGTGGACCCGCCGGGGCCACTCGCTAAACCGCGCGGCCCAACTCCTTCACCACCATCTCTCCAATGCTTCGCCCGATCGCAATCGACGCTGTCGCCGCCGGCGACGGCGCATTCAGCACGTGAATCATGCGGTCCGCCTGGCGGATGAAGAAGTCGTCCACCAACTTGCCATCAGGCGCGACCGCTTGCGCGCGAACACCGGCACCAGCGGGAACCAAATCGTGGAACGACACTTCGGGGATGAGTTTCCGCAGCGCGTGCCAGAACGCGCGTCGGCTCGCGGAGCGGTACATCTCGTGCAGCCCGATCCACCAGAACCGGCGCGCCATCTTCCAGAAGCCGGGGTTCGTCGCGTACTCCCACAGGTCGCTGACGCTCACGTCGCGTAAGCGGTAGCCGTCACGCCGGAACGCGAGCACCGCGTTCGGACCGCACTCCACTCCGCCGCCAATCATCCTGGTGAAGTGGACGCCCAGAAAGGGAAGGCTCGCGTCCGGCACCGGGTAGATGAGGTGCTTACAGAGGTGTTCGGCGCGCGGCTTCAGTTCGTAATACTCGCCGCGAAACGGCACGATCCGCACGCCGGGTTCGACGCCGCACGACCGCGCCACGCGATCCGAATACAGCCCGGCGCAGTTCACCAGCAACTTCGCGCGAATCGGGCCTGTTGTCGTCTCCGCGGTGAGCGCGTTTTGCTCGCGTGCGCAGCCGAGGAACTTCGTGTCGGTGCGAACACTGCCGCCGGCTTCCACGATCTTGCGCGCGTACACCTCGGACACCGCCCGGTAGTTCACGATGCCGGTTTCGTGTACACGAAGCGCCGCGACACCTCTCACATGCGGTTCGATCTCGCGCATCTGCTCGGCGCTCAGGCGTTCGATCCCGCGCAGCCCGTTCGCGGCGCCGCGACGTTCGAGTTCGGCGAGCGCGGAGTGTTCGCGCGCGTCGGTCGCGACAACCAGCTTGCCACAGCGATCGTGGGGCACGCCGTTCTCTTCGCAGAACCGGTACATCAGTTCGCGACCCGCGGCGCAGTTGAGCGCCTTCGCCGAACCCGGCTTGTAGTAGAGGCCGGAGTGAATCACGCCGCTGTTGTGGCCAGTTTGGTGTTCCGCGATACGATGTTCCGCTTCCACGACCGTCACGGTCGCGCGACCCGCGAGCGCAAGCCCGGTGCCGAGACCGACGATCCCGCCGCCGATGATGAGTACGTCCGTGGTGTGCATGGTGTGATTATCGCAAACGCCCGCGCGAAGTCACACCACGCGCCGAGATGTTCGGAACGCGCGCCGTCCGTTACCATTCCACCATGCTGAACGCGAACCGGTTGGTCGGAACGCACGACGTGCTGTTCGTCACACTCGACACGCTGCGCCACGATGTCGCGGTGGACCTCTGCGCGGGGGGGCGCACGCCGAACCTCAGCGCTGTTCTGCCCGCTGGCGGGTGGGAGAAGCGGCACACGCCCGGCAGCTTTACGTTTGCCGCGCACGCCGCGTTCTTCGCGGGGTTCCTGCCCACACCCGCACTTCCCGGGAAGCATCCGCGATTGTTTGCGCTGCGATTCCCGGGAAGTGAAACGACCGCGGAAGGTACCGCCCTGTTCGATGCACCGGACCTCGTCGCCGGCTTTCGCGGGCAAGGGTATCACACGCTCTGCATTGGTGGCGTCGGGTTTTTCAACAAACTCACGCCGCTCGGAAATGTGCTGCCGGCGTTGTTCGACGAAAGTCACTGGTCCCCGGAACTCGGCGTCACCGCTCCGCGCTCGACCGAGAACCAGGTGAATCTCGCGCTCAGGCGAGTCGCCGAACTTCTGCCCTCGCGGCGCGTCTTTCTCTTCGTGAACGTGTCCGCGATCCACCAGCCGAACCGCTTCTACCTGAACGACGCGGCTCACGACACCATCGGCTCACACGCCGCGGCGCTGGAGTATGTCGACGGCGAACTCGGTCGGCTGTTCGCGGGTTTGAGGAAGCGCGGGCCGTGGCTCGCGGTGATCTGTTCGGACCACGGCACCGCTTACGGCGAGGACGGTTACACCGGGCACCGGCTTGCGCACTCGGTCGTGTGGGACGTGCCCTACGCGGAGTTCCTTCTTCAACCCGAACCGGGTAAATGATCTCGGTCCGTCGCTGGCCGCGCAATGGGTGGCGTTGCGGCACTCGAACTCAGTCCCGCACCCAGAGCAACCCGACCGTGAACGCCGCCACGCCGACCAGACCGCCCGTGAGCGCGGTCACGGACAGGTCGTCGGTGAGCGACAGGCGAGCGCTCGACGACCCGGTCAGGATGTAATATCCGCCCCAGAGTGTGCCGGTGCTGCCGACCGCCAAGAGAAACAGACCAGTGAACCGTTTCATGAGATCCTGGAACGAAAGAGGTTAGAGGACCGGGCGCGTTCTCGCACCGGCCCCCAATACTCTTCTGGCACACAAAACCGGGGTTGTCACGCCGAACGGCGGGGATTTCTGAAGTGTTGTGGGTGAAGGCAGCAATTCTTGTAGGGTTGGTCAAGGCTTTGCGCAGGCCCACCAGAACGATGAACCTCACGACTCAAACTCAGCGCTGGTGGGCCTGCGCAAAGCCTTGATACCCTACTACAAGACGCCACGCTACTTCGGGCCGCCGATCACCTCGACCATTTTCTCCGTTTGCATGGGGCGGTCGCCGAGGCACTCCGCCGCCATGCGCACGCGGAACCACGCCTGATCCGCTTTCTTGCCCTCGAACGTCAGCGTATACGTCTTCTCGCCGTAGCCCGGAATCGGCTCCGCGGCGAACAGCACGACGTTGTTTTCCACGCGAACCTGCGGCGTGGTCTGCACCACACTCACGTTCTCCGGTACGTCGATTTGAATGCGCACGTTCCGCGCCACCTCGCCACCGGTGTTCTTCACCTTCACCGTGAACACGCCCTGCTTGCCGACCGTCACCGTGAGTGGGTCGAACTTCGTTTCCCACGCGAGCGCCGCGACCCCCGCGAACACGGTCGCCAGTTCCTGCGACGCGCGCGTGCCGCGGGCATCCGACGCGCTAGCCACCGCCACACGCCGCCCGGTCGTGTTCGCCTTCACCGCGTACCGGAACGATTGCGCCTCGCCGGGTTCCAGTCGCGGCACCTGCCAGACCACGGAGTCGCGGTAGAGTTGGCCGCCGTCGGTTTTTGAGGTCGGCTTGCAGTCGGCCGGGATGGTGCCGGTTACTTTCAGGTTCGTGCTCGGGAGCGTGCCGGTGTTGCGAACGACGATCTCGTACTTCGCAGACTCGCCCGCGTTCACCACGCCGGTTGGCCCGCTGAGTTTCACCTCCAGCCCTGGCACGAGCACCTTCGTGCGCGATTCCGCAGGCTTGTCCGGCACGAGTTTCTGCCCGGTGATGCTCGTGAGGGTGAACACGTCCTTCGCCTCGCGCGCTGTGATGCGATACTCAATCACCTTCCGCTCACCGGGCTGAAGTTTCGCGATCTCCCACGTCCACTGTTGCCCCTCGGCCTGCTGAACTCGCTTCGCGCCAGCCGTGATCGGTTCCACCTCCGCGGACGCGGGGAGGTTCTCCAGTACGCGAACGCCCTCGGCCGGTATCTTCCCAGTGTTCTCGACCTGCACGCGAACCGTGTACGTCTCGTCGCGAACCGTTTCTTTCGGCGTGGTCTTCGTCACCTTCACCGTGGGCTTGCCGATCTTCGTCGTGACCGCCTGCCCGTGCTCGAACTTCACGTAGGCGAGGTTCTTCAGTTCGGTGATGTTTGGCTTGTGGCGCAGCGTGAGTTCGATCGTCTTCGACGCTCCGGCTTTGAGTGTGCCGAGGGTCCAGACGAGTGGCCCTGGGTTGTCAGCGTGAAGTGGCTTGTCGGCGAGCGGTTCGGCTTTCACCACGGCTTCGACTTCCGGCGCGAGCGGGTTGCGCACGGTGACCGAGTGTGCGTCCGCGGTGGACACGTTCTGCACGGTGATGACGTACTTGATGTCGTCGCCCGGCATCATGTCGGCCGGAACGCGGACGCGAATGGTCACGACTGGGTGCGGCGGGTCGGGGACGCTCGTGGTGGTGCGCAGCGGCGTGCCGTTGGCTCTCGCGGGCGCCTTCTCGTTGAACTGTGCCGGTTCCACGTTCTCGTCTTGAATGACGATCGGCGGGAGTTTCTCTGGCTCCTTCTGCGGCACGACCGGAAGGTTGAGAAAGTCGAGTTGCGAAGGCGGGAACGGCGGATTCTGCGCGGGCGCGGCGAGTGCGACGACGGCCCATACCGCGACGACCGCGAACCCGCCGCTGATCGCCGCCCGCACGTGTTTCCACTGAGACATCCCGCACCCTCCCTGACGTGCCGGATTTGCCGGCTCGCGGTGGTGGTATAGCGTCTCGCGCGAATCTGCGAAAGATCAGTCGGCGCGGTAGCGGCCCGCGACCCGATCTGGGAAAATGAGGCCATTCCGTGCGGGCGCGAAATAATGCCAAAGGCGGTTCAAGATGCGCGCCCCGAGCGAACTGCAAATAACGACCACTCCCGTCGCGAGGGACTTCCGCCATGAGCGTCGCCGAAGAGCTGGACAAACTCAAAAAGATGCGCGACGACGGAACCATCACTGAGGAGCAGTACGATCGCGCCGTCGCTGAACTCGAAGACGAGCGCGAAGAGGCCCGCGCGCGTGTTCGTAAGCGCGACCGCGACGACGACGACGACGAAGAGCGCGAGGAGCGGCGCCCGCGCCGGCGGCGCTCACGCGACGATGATGACGAACTCGAAGAACTGTCGCCGCGCCAGTTGGAGAAGAAGGGGCGGGAGTGGGGGATGTTCCTGCACCTGTCGCTGTTCGCGGGTCACGTGGTCCCGTTCGGCGGGATCATCGCGCCTATCGTCATCTGGCAAACGAAGAAAGACGAACTGCCCAAACTCGACCGGCACGGCAAGAACGCGGTCAACTGGATCATCTCCTCGTTCATCTACGCGATCGTCAGCGGCCTGCTGTGTCTGGTGTTCATCGGAATTCCGCTCGTGCTTGCGCTCATCGTCATGAACATCGTGTTTCCGATCATCGCGGCGATGAAGGCGAACGAGGGCCGAGTGTGGAAGTACCCGCTGGCGATCCCGTTCTTCACGTGAACAAGTGCCGTCACACGTGATCGGGTAACCGTTGCAACTCCGGGAACGCGGTCACGGTCTGGTCCGGTGTGTGGTTGAACACGACGCGCCCCGCGGTGTGCCAGTTTCCGCGGTGGAATGTGAACACCGCGGTCGCCGGGCGCGGCTCACGCGCTGCGGGCACGTCTTCCATGTCACCACCGGAAACCGGCTCGAAGTCGATTTGCACCGGCACCAGCGCGACGACCCCACCGGTCGCGGAGTCGCGGACCAGCACCGCGTCGCCGGTGATGCGGCACTTCACCCACCGCAAACCGCGCGGCAACCCGCTTGCGCTCGCGGCCTTGAGCAGCTGTTCCTCGAACCGCTCGTGCTGGAGTCTGAACAGTTCGCGGCACCGTTCGACATGAACGACGCGGCCGAGGTGCCACAGCCACCTCGCGAACAGCGCGACGAGCGCGAGGAACACCACGCCGCCGGCGAACCACCACCACAGACTGCCCATCGCTCGCTACCTCGCGAAGATGCCGATGCGGTCGCGGCGCAGTAACGGAATAGCCCGCACCGCGCGGTCTTCTTGCCCGACGTGGCTGCTCTCCGAAAACGGTTTCCCCTTCACGATCTGTTCGGCCGTCAAGCCGCTTCCAGCCTGTGCCGCGACGCCGGCGTAATCCCCCGCGACCCGCGCGCCCGTTACCATCCCGACGCCGGTGTTGCCGGGGAACGCGAGCGCGGCCGCGACGCACAGCGAGATCGGTATCCACTTGCGGCCTAACTTCACCCACACGAGATAAGTAACCGCGAGCAGCGGCCACGCGAGCAGCGAGTACCGCGACCACAGTCCCATCGACGCCCAGCTATCGAACCCGGCGCGGCCAACACCGATCGCGAGCGATACACCGGTCACGCCAGCGGCAACCGCGATCAGGCCAGCGACCGAGAGCCGTTCGTCAGGTTCCTTCCACCTACGAACCACCAGCGCGAGCGTGAGCGCGCCGACCGCGACCAACCCGGTGGCCACGAGCCACCACACCGCGCTAAGGCCCATTCCGAGCGACACCGCGAGGACTTCTCCGGTCACGGTCGCGACCCGGACGACATCCGAACTCGGCTGTGGGTGGTGCTCCGGTTTGTGGTATCCCTGGAAATACACCCTAAGGTACGCGAGTGGCAACACTGCGAGAAGGAAAACCACGATCGCCCTGGATTTCGCTCCGCGGCGCCAGACGCTCACCGCGACGAACACCAGCCACGCGCTGACCACAGGCACGACCACCAACCCCGAACCTCCCGTTAATGCGAGCAGCGTCAGGCACACGCCCGCGAGTACGCCGGAGCGGAACCCGTTTGCGTGCGTGATGCGCAGCGCGATTACCGCGAGCGAAGTCGCCAGCACCGCGAACAGCACGAAGCACACCTGGTAACCCATCACGAAGTTTTCCCAGTGCCCGATGTGCAGCAGTGAAACGGGGAAGAACGCGTCCGCCCAGTGCGGTTTGCCGCGCAGCGTATCCGCCAGTCGCATGAGGTAGAGCGCGAGCGCGGAGAGCATCGCGACTTGAAGCACCATCCCGGCACGGAAGTCGTGTGTGAGTTTGAAGTACGTGAACACGATGGCTCGCGGGAGCGGCATCCGGTGTTCGTTGTGTTGCTGCCAGAGCCACGGTAGTGTCGGTTCTTCGCCGAGCAGCGCCGGGACGAACTCCCATTCGTCGGCGTAGGGTGCATTGGTGCCGAGCATCACGACGAACGCGAGAGCGCCGAGGGTGAAAATCGCCCACACCGCGACGAGCGCCCGGCGGAGCGCCCTGAACGTCGCGCTTGTCGCTGGAGGGAAAGATGTGTAAGTTTGTGTCATCGCTTCCGTATTCGGGGCGTCTCTTTCTTGGGGGCAGTATATGGTCGAGCGGCGAATCGAACTGGACCGGCGCTACATGCGCAAGAAGAAGATGAAGAAGCTGAAGGGCCAACTGGAGACCGCGACCGGCGAGGTTCGCGAGAAGTTGCTGTACAAGATGCGCCGCATCAGTCCGTTCTGGACCGAACCGACGAAACCGGAAGGTAAGTAGTTCTTGGTTTGAGGTCACAGGCGAGAAAGCCTGTGCTTCCGACAGCAACACGGGTGTTCAAGCCCGTGTCGCAAGAGAAGTGGTGGGACGGCGCGAGCCTCATCCCACCCAACACATCACTTCGTTTCCAGCACCCTTTGAATCGCGAGCGCGAAGGCGCGGCCCTCGTCACCCTGATCGCTGAGGCCGAGCGGCTTCGCGCGGAGCCGGGCCACATCGTCACCGAGCGAATCAACCGTGCGCAGGTGCAAGTACCACACCACACCGGCACGGAGATCGTCTTCGCCGAATACGTAGGCCGGGCGGTTCAGTTGGTCGGCCACCACGCGGTTGAACTCGGTGAGGGTCTCCGCGAGCGTTTCGGGCGTGGCTTCGATCGCGTGGAACGCGAGTCCGCGGGTCGCGGCCACATCCTTGATGGCGTTCACGTCGGCGCCAGCGGTGTGCAGATAAACCACGCTACGGAAGCCCGTGTTCTTGAGCGCGTCGAAGCCATCAAGGGTTGGCTTGCGCCCCGCGTGCAAGCCTTCCTTCACCTTCGTGTACGCGGTTTTTGGCGGTTCGACCGTTGCCGGCTTCATCGGCGCACCGAGAATGCCCGACGCGCCCGGTTGTGACGGCCGCGACGACGGGCCGCCTGGCGGGTCTTCCGGGAACAATACTTCGGGGCCGGTGCGTTTCGGCGCGGGGGTGGGGTTCAGAGGGTCGATCGCGGCCGGCGGGAAGTTACTCCGCCCCGGCGACAGCGAAGGCGTTGGCGAGGTCGGCAGATCAGCCGGTGGCAGGAGCGCCGGGTTCTTCGGCGCGTTGGGGAGAAACGGCCGCGGTTGGTTGCCCGGTTGGTTGAGGTGACAGCACCGGTGACGGCACCCGACGGCCCCGACCAGCAGCGCGGCGAGCGCGGCGAACATCAGTTTTCGGATCACGATACGGTCCTCCGCGAGACGAAAAGCACGCACTCCAGAATCCGATTCTACGTTGTAAAAATTACCGCCCCACGGAACTTGAGGTGATCTGCCGTGATTTGGACTGCGCGATGTGGCAAGGTTATCGGTTATGCAAGATGTGACGGCACGGCGGCGTGGGCAAGATGAATGGGATACTGACGATCACTCGTATGGTGGGCACTGCCCACCATACGACTGAAGCGACGCACACGAATAACGAGTTGTTCAACATGGTGGGCAGTGCCCACCATACGAGACAGAGCAGGGTGCTCAGTGCCCCTTCACCCTTCTTCCCCGGACGCTGTGTGGGAACAGTTTCTCTTGCACCAAGTTGCCGTTTGCATCAAAGGGTAACGCTATTGGTTCGCCGACGAACTCCAGGTGCGGATGGCCCTTCAAGTCGGCCACGAGCGGTGCGGATACCCACAACTCCACCACTTCGAGCGTGTTCGGGATCACGCAGAACTTCACCTTCTCGGACTCCGGTTGCCAGCACGTTTGCACGCACGACGCGATCACCTCACGGTCCGTCTCGAACGCGAACGGTAGTTTGCTTCGCCACAGCGACCGCGCCGTGAAGTTGTTCATGCGGAACGATGCCTGATCAATACCCGCGATCGCGCGGTTCGTAGTGAGGTCCGCGAGGCCGATGCCGGTCGCGTTGCCGTGGCTCTCGGGTGACACTTCCAGCACGCCGATGCGGACGATTCGCGGGTCGTTCGTCTCGGCTTCCGGTGTCGCCTCGACGAGCATCCGGCCGATCACGTTCGGGTCCATCCCGGCCCCGGAGTAGTTCTTGCCACTTTCCCCGATGATGAGCACGTCCGTTCCCTTGAAGGGGAGTCGGCCCATGAGCTTCCGTGCTTCTTCAAGCAGGATCGGTTCGCGCTCCCAGAGGTCGTCGCGGTCGATCACTTCGAGCTTCGCAGTTTCTTCCTTCGCGTTCTCGATGATCGCCAACCCGCCGATAAACGGTGTCTTCTTCAGGATCACCTGGCCGGATTCTGGGATCATGTCGCGAAGGCCGCGCGTGCCGAAACTGTGGACCTGGTCCGCGCCGTGGCGCTTGCCCAACCCGATTACGAGCATCTTCAAAACGCCGCTTTCGAATTTGCCGCGGAAGTCCGTGTGCGGTTTCACGCGCGACACCGTGACCACGGCGTCGGCCTTGAGCGCGTTCCGGTCCCACCAAACGGGTTGGCCCCAGGAGTTCGTGCCGATGTTCTCCGCGTCCATGTCCGTAACAACGGGAACGCCGAGGTGCTTTTCATCGAGGTCATAGCTCGCGAGCAGTTCTCGCTGACCTTCGGAAATGGCTCCGCCGTGCGACCCCATCGCGGCCACGACGAACGGGTTCGCGCCGAGTTCCTTGATCGCGTCAACGGTGGCCTTTGCGAGCGCGAGGTAGTTGTTGATGCCGCGACTGCCGCACGCGACCGCGACCCGCATGCCGGGTTTGATGCGCTTCGCAGTGTTGGAATTGAGCCACAGCTCGCGCGTGGTCTTCGCGACATCGGCGACGGCCGGTTGCGGTGTGGTCTGACGAACGAGCTGTACGCGGGGAATGTCCACGGATTACTCCGGCGAACCCCGCCCGCAAGGGCGGGGGTAAGTGAGGAAGACGAACTGGGTTGAGTTGGCGCAAGCACCCTCGCCCTTGCGGGCGGGGTTCGCCAAGAACTACTCCAACTTGGCCTTCAGCGTGAGCTTCTTGCCCTTGCGATCGACGACGATGTCGATGCTGGTGCCGAGTTTCTGAGCACCCATTGCAGTCATGTAAGCGCCGATGTTGGGAGTCGCCTTGCCGGCTACTTCCACAATAACGTCGCCGTCCTTCAGCCCGGCTTTCTCGGCCACGCCGCCCGGCGTCACCCCTTCGAGCCGGAGACCTTCGCCCTCGTACATGTAGTCGGGGAGAATGCCCAGGCGCGGACCCATCGGTCCGGTCCGACGTGGTTCGGTCGGGTCGCTCCACGGGTCTTTCACCGCGATGTACTTCGGCGGACTTTCCTGCGTGGAGACGCGCGACAACAGCATCTCCGCGAAGTCGGTGGTTTTCTTCATCCCGGGGATGTCGATCTTCTCCGGGATGTCGGTCGGCTTGTGGTACTCGCCGTGCGTACCGGTGTAGAGGAACAGCACCGGGATCTTCTTGCGGTAGAACGAGTCGTGATCGCTCGGCCCAGTGCCCGCGGCGATCGTGCTGATCTTGAAGTCGAGTTTCTTGTTCGTCTCCTGCACCAAGTCCGCGAACCCGGGGCTGGTGCCGGTGCCGTACACCACCAGACGGTCTTTCTTGCCGAACAAGCCGAGCCAGTCGGTCGGCACCGGCTTGGTGCGCCCGATCATGTCCATGTTGATCATTGCCACGGTTTTATCGAGCGGGAACAGCGGTTCCTTGCAGTAGAACTGCGAGCCGACCAGACCGATTTCTTCCGCGGAGAACGCGATGAACACGATCCGCCGACCCTGGCGGTTCTTGATCGCGCCGAACCGCCGCGCGAGTTCCATCAACCCCGTCGTGCCGCTCGCGTTGTCGTCGGCCCCGTAGTGAATCTTCCCCTTCGCGGTCGGACCGCCGGCGCTGCCGAAGGTGCCGTAACCGACGTGGTCGTAGTGCGCACCGATGACAACCGTCTCGTTCTTCAGCGGTCCGGCGCCTTCAAGTACGCCGACTACGTTCTTCACCTTCACTTCTTTGCGGTCCACAGTCACTTCCGCGTCGGCCTTCCAACCCTTGATCGCGAACGATTGCGGCTTCAGGTTTTCGTTGATCGCGGTCTCGATCTCGGTGAGGGACTTGTGCTTCCCGGCCGCGAGGACTTCGTCGAGAACGGCGCGCTTCAGGAAGATCACCGGGAACTTCGCCGGCGTGGTGCCGCTGGAGTGCATCCCGTACTGCGCGATCGGGTCCGTTTTCGCTGCGGCGGAAGTGTCGTTCACGATGATGATGCCGGCAGCCTTTTTCTTCTGCGCGACTTCGATCTTGGTGGCGAACGCGGCGTGCGTGCTGTCGTCGCTCGCGTTCACGGTGGTGTCGAACCGCTTGTCGCCCTTCTCGTTGTATCGCGGGGTGCGGCGCAGAATCACCACGAACTTGCCTTCAACGTCGAGGTTCGCGTAGTCGTCGTACTTGAGGCCGGGTGCCGAGATGCCGTAGCCAGCGAACACCAGATCGCCCTTCGCGGTGCTGGTCGGGCTGAACCCCATCGGGCTGTAGTCGGTGCCGAGTTTCGGCTCCTTCTTCGCGTCGTCGGGGCCGGAGAGCGTGAACGCGGTCGGCTTGCCGAGTTTCGCGGACATCGTGACGCTGAACGGCTGGAAGTACGTGCCGTCCTTCATCGCGGGGCGCAAGCCGGATTCCTTGAACACATCCACGATGCGGTCCGCGGCCTTTTCGATGCCCTTCGTGTCGATCCCGCGACCCTCGCAATCCGGGCTGGCGAGGAAGTAGATGTCTTTCCGCATCCGTTCGAGGATGGGGTCCTCGAACGGTTTCTGAGCCTGGGCCGAGTTGGTGAGTGCGAGCGTCGCGACGATCGCGAACGTGCCCGCGAGCAGGCGGAACGTGTTTAACATGCCGAAGTGTCCTTCGCGAGAGGGCGGGAGGGTAAAACTATTATGCGCCGGCGGTGCAAGGAGAGAAAGGGGTTGCAAGGAGGGGCTTGCGCTGTGGACTTGTAACTCAGCCGCCCTCGGCTGAGTTCGCGTCTTTCTCCCCGATGAGTTCGCGTAGCTTTTTGGCGATGGGTGAGAGCTTCATGGTTCCGAAGGAACCTTCCTGGCGTTGAGCCTTTGCCAACAGC
>CAMDQN010000160.1 GCA_945905925.1 Singulisphaera sp. GP187 | reverse complement strand
TTGTTTCCTATGGGCGAAACGCGCAATTTGGGCGACTCGACTCAACGGCGGTTCCCGCGTCCGCGCTGAACGTCTCTCCCGGTCGCAAAACGACGAATTTTCCAGGGAAGCCAGCCCAAACTGCCTGTCGCGTCCAGCGAGAAGTCTCGAAAAAACACCTACCCTCTACCCCCTCCCTAAAGGAAAGGGAGAAAAGCCAATCGCTCGCCGCGCTCGCGACACGCGCCGTATTCCGCGAGCGTAGCGAGCGCCACTCCCCTTCCCTTTAGGGAGGGGGCCGGGGCGTAGGTTGCCTTCAATACCGGAAGATCGCAGCCAGGCCGGTTTGCGTCGGCATCTGCGCGGATGGCGTGATGATTACCAGCGCCTTCGACTTCAGCCCCATCTCGGCGAGGTCGTCGAGCATGTCGTTGGCCACCGAACCCGTGGCCGGGTGAAGTTCGCCGGTGTTCAGGTCGAGAGCGCCGGGCACGGTGCGGTCCGCGTCGATGAGCAACACCCCAACCCGACCGATCGTCGCGGCCTTTGCCGCTTCCGCTAGGTTGTCGGTTGCTTTTCCGCGCGCCTCGGCCGTGCCGAAGTCCTCGCGGATGCGCACCAGCCGGTTCAGGTAGTGCTTCTGAAACGCTTTCCACGCCACTCTGCGAATCTTGTGCAGGTTCCAGTGCATCCAGTCACCGTGGACCGCGTCCGACGTGACGAACCGGTTCTTCGTCACCTGGCGGAATGCGGTTAAATTCTCTTCGCTGCCCACGAGGATGACCGGCAGCCCGCTCGGCTCCGAGACGCGGTGAATCACCTGACGGTCCACGTCGCGGAAAAACTGCGCCGCAGGGTGATGCGGGTGCGTATCCAGTGTGGGCGTGTCAGGTGACGGTGGCTCGGGCGTGTCGTTGGTGAGATGTACCCCGGGCGCCGCGAGTGGAGTAAGCATGTACCGATTGCCGCAGAACAGCGCGACTCGCTCCGGCGAAATGCACAGGACGTGAAACGGCTCGGCCGACTGCGCGTACCGCAACAGCGGCTTAACGTGGAACGAGTCACCGACCTCGACGCGTTCCGGCACCGCGTGCGGCAACCGAAACACGTCAAACCGCGTTGGGGACGCGAGAATCACCACGCCGTCGAGCGTCTGACCCCAGAAGTCCACGTCGGCTTCGAGTTTGTGGAGTTGCTCGACGATGTCTTGGACCCAGCCGGTGTGGGCTGCGGTGAGGAGGTCGTTCGCGCGCCGGACGAGCGCGCGGAACGGGGCCGGTGCCGTCTGGCCGGGCAAGGTGCCGGTTGTGCGGGCGGTGGGGAAGTAGATGGACACGCACGGTGCTTCGGTGGTCGCGAGAACGGACGAGATGTAACTGCTGTCCGGGGTGCGCATGGCCGGCCTCCTGGAAAGGGATTCGATCCAGAGCGCTGCAACTATCGCGCCAGCGGTGCAAGAGTAAGGGGGTGAAGGGGGTGAAATGATGAGAATGCAAATCAGCCAGGGCTTTGTCTTCTCTCCCCTTCACCCCTTCTCTTGCCCGGTCTTCTCCACGGGCAACCCGTTCTCGGTCCACGCGCGCCAGCCACCATCCATGCTGATGACGTTGGCGTAGCCCATCTTCTGGATCGCGTCGGCCGCGAGCGCGGAGCGGAACCCGCCCCCGCAGTACAGCACGAGCGGTGTCGCGGGGTCGGGAATCTTCGCCTCGATGTCGCGCTCGATGACGCCCTTCCCGAGATGCACCGCACCGGGAACGTGGCCGTTGGCAAACTCGCTCTCCTCGCGCACGTCCACGAGGATAAACGTCTCACCCGCCGCGAGGCGGGCACGCACGTCATCGATTGTGCATTCGGCCACGCGAGTCTTCGCGTCGGTAACGATCTTCAGAAACCCCGGCGCGTGTTGCTTCGCCACATCACCCTCCTTCGTCGGGGAATCGCGAAATCTGAAAGGAGACAACCCTTTCGTTCGCGCCCAGTTCGTGCCCCTGTGCTTCGTTTTGGATTTCAGGTTTGAGCCTTGGTGCTTACCGCCGAAGGCGGTTACTCGTCGTCATCGTCGTCATCGACTGTCTTCAGCAGCACCTTGTGGATGAGCGTTTCAACCTCGCGCACGTTCTCGATTCCGAGGAACCCGTAGTGGGTCGTCGTCCGGCTGGTTTCGCTCCGCACGGTGCGCCCGGTCTTGCGGTCCACGTAGTCGGTGCGCTGCTCGGTGATCTTCGTCTTGAAGATGAGGTCGCCGGCGCCATCCGGCGACTTCGCGTTCTTCACTCTCATGCGGCGCAACTCGCCAGGCTCGTAGGTGGTGGCCTCACCCCCTGAGCCGAACAGCGACGCGGCGTACACGATTGCGCGCTGGTCCGTGACCGCGTACCAGCTCCGCTCGGAAGCCTTCATTGTGGCTTTCGGGCCGAAGATCGCCATACCGACCCCGACGAGAACGAAGACGAGCGGGATCAGCCCAACGAACCACGGGGCGACCGCGAAGAAGATGGCCGAGAACAAACACCCGACGCACGCGATCCCGATCCCGACGAACATCAGCATCCGGGCGTTGCGCTGTGCGATCTCCGGACACATGCGCCCGCACCAGTGCAGCACCTCGGTGCGCGAAATTTCCTCCGCGACCTGCGCCATCAGCGCCTTGTTCTTGAAGCCGGGGTTGAGTTCAATCGCCTCGGCCGCAGTGGGGTCGCGTTGGAAGTCGCCGCCGCCGCCTTTTTTCTTGGTCTTGGGCTTCTCGTCTTCGTCGGGCAGTTCTTCGACTGGCGCGGACTTCGCGGTCTTTTTCTTGGGCTTCTCGTCCTCGTCATCCTCATCGTCGCGGGGCTTCGTCTTTTTCTTGCCGCGCGACTCTTCTTCGAGGGACTTCGTCTTTGCCTGGTACTTCTTTTTGGCGGGCGGGACCATGGTGCCTTCGCATTCGGGGCACGTCTCCTCGTCACCGTCGTCGGACTGTTTGGTGTGCCCGCAGTCGGGGCACTTGATGGTGATCGCCATGAGGGTAATTCCTTGTCGAAAGCACGGCGGAGACAGCATGCTAAATCGTAGCGGGAAATCAACAGTGTGAAAAGCAGAAGAGTAGCCCCGGATGAACACAGAGAACCACGGATCCGAGAGAGAAATCCGAAGACAGACTGGCCAGAAAAAAGCACAAAGAGACGCAAAATAAGGCCAGAAGCAGAGTTTGAATTCATTCGACCTCCGCTTCTGCTGTTTCCTTGTCGTGTCTCTTTTCGGAGTTCCGCAGTTGGTTGTTTTTAGCCCTCGGAGAGAGCAACGGATGTTAGCCCGAGGTGGAGCGAGTCTTCGAGCAAACCCTGGGCGGCGTCAGCGAATCGGTGGTCCGGGGCTGGCGTTCGGGTTCTTGAGGAACCTGATCACAAACGTCGGACCAGCGACAGGGGACAAACTTACGCTGCCGGACGAGGACCCCCACTGGCTTGAGCCGCCTCTTCGGAGAGTGGTCCGAATAACCGCTTCAATGCCAACCCGACCCGGTCTACAATACCCACGGGGAGTTCCTCTCACGGTCAACGATTGTCGCTAACCGAAGATTGCGAGAGGACTTCCCGTTCTCGTATACCCACCTCACTCCTTAACTTCGTGCCCATGGGTGAAGCGCAGCGCAACCCTGGGCTACCATCCGTCGCCCCTCCGGGGCTACAGAAGCCAACGAGAGGTTCGCCGTGAGTCTGTTTTTCGTGTTCGTGCTGCTGGCGGTGGGTCTGACCGCGCTGTTCCTCGGCATCACGGTCGTGGTGCAGGGCTACCTGTACCAGGAACCGCCCCCGCGGCTGCCGGTCCGCGCGCTGATCGGCGGGGTGCTCCTCGGCGCGTTCCTCACGCTCTGGGCGTGGATCGACAAGAACAAGCCCGGGAAGTACGACACGTTCTTCAACTTCGCCGGCTATACCACGGTCGAGTTCAACGAGTTCGAGGCCGTACGCTGGCTGATCGGCAGCGACGGCAAGTTCAAGACCGACGCGAGCGGCAAGGACGTGGAAGTGGTGGTCAAGTTCAAACGCGGTCCCGGCGGCAAAAAGGCTCCGTTCGTCGAGGAAGGCACCAACGTGCAATTCAAAGCCGACGGAACCGACCGGAATAACATGCGGTTCATGACCGGCGCGCTGCGAGTGAAAGGACCGGACGACCCCGACGCGGTGCGATACAACGCGCAACTCATGAAGTACGACGAGGACAACCGGAGAAGCGTCCACACGAAGGCTTACGCCTCCGAGCGGCGGTTCGTTGAAGACAAGGGCAGCCGGTACGTCAACGAAGAGCCACTCGGCACGTTGTTCGTACCGAGTACCAGCACAATCGTGGGCGCGCTGTTCCTGAACTTCGCGCTGCTGCTGATGTGGCTGGTGGTCACGTGGCCGGTCCTGCGGTACTCGTTCGCCCACGCGCTCGGGCTAACCGTCGTCGGCACACTCGTCACCATGCTGGCGCTCATGCCGCTGCTGTTCAACTTCAACCGCCCGAAACTGCCGCCGCCCGCGCCCGGGGCGACCGCACGGGCGGAAGCCAGTGTGGCCCCTCCGGGACCGACGCTAAACTCGGGGCAACAGCGCTGTAAGATCACGGCATGATGGAACTCCTGTCGAGGTGTCGCGTCGTTCTCGTGCGCCCGCACTACGCGGGCAACCTCGGCGCGACCGCGCGCGTGATGCGCAACTTCGGTCTTTCGGACCTCGTCCTCGTTAGCCCCCACGCTTCCACCGGCGACCTCGACGCGCGTCGTATGGCGACGCACGGGCTGGCCGTTCTCGACACGGCCCGCGTCGTCCCTGACATCGGTGCGGCTCTCGCGGACTGCGTGTTCAGCCTCGCCACGTCATCGCTCACCGCGGGCGTGTTCAGATCGGGGACCATCGGCACCGTGGCCGAGAAGATGCCGGAGTTGCTCAAAGCCTCGGAAGCGGGACCGGTCGCGATCGTGTTCGGCCCAGAACCGCACGGGCTGAGCAACGAGGAAATCGCCCGCTGTCACGGCATGGTGAACATTCCTTCGGACCCGACTTCCGGCTCGCTGAACCTGGCGCAAGCGGTCGCGATCTGCTGTTACGAACTGCGCAAGGCGTGGTCGAAGTCGGTGAACGACGCTCGTGGTCAGCCAGAGTTCGCCGAGCGCGCGGTGGCCCCGTTCGCGGACCAAGACCGGATGTTCACCCACCTCCAGGAGGCGCTCACCGCGGTGGGCTACCTGTTCGGTGAGAAGGGCGATTCGTTGATGCACGCCCTGCGTCAGTTGGTCGGGCGCGCACAGCCCACGCCTCAGGAGGTGAAGATTCTGCACGGCCTCGCGCGCCAACTCCTCTGGACCGCCGGACAGATGAAGAAGGAAAACGACAAGCAGGAAAGTGAGTAAAATCGCTCAGAAAGAGGTACAGCGTAGGCCCCGTCACCGTAGCGAGTCGAGAATCTCCATCCGCATCGCTGACAGCGCCGGGACCAGCCCACCCAACCGCCCCATCACGAGCGTGAACAACAGCCCGGTCGCGATGATCGTGAAGTCTACCTGCATCGTGAGGATGACGCTCTTGCCGCCGCCCTGACCGCCGGACAGCGTGCTCGCGGCCTCGAAACCATTCGCCAGGTAACCGAGCACGCAACCCAGCAACCCGCCCACGAACGCGATCGTCAGCGACTCGATCATGAACGAAATGAGAATCTGCCACCGCTTGAAACCGAGAATGCGCAACACCCCCACTTCCTTGATGCGGGCCGCGATCGACGCGAACATCGTGTTCATCACCCCGAAAATCCCGCCTACCGCCATGATGACCGCCATCATCACGATCGCGGTGAGGAACTGCTCGTTGGTCTTCGTGAGTTCCTTGTAGTAGTCCGGTTCCGAGAATGCTTTCAGCTTCGCCTTCGTGTACTCCTCGTTCAGGTGATACGCCATTGCGCGCGCGGACGCGTCGCTGTCGTCGGCCATGCGGATCACGAGCGTGGTGTACTTGTCGCCCTTCCCAGTCGCTCGCACCACCGGGTTCTCGATGCCGGCCCACATCTCCGAACCGTAGGTAGTGCCGCGGGTGCGCATCAGCCCAATCACCTTCCACCAACGGTCGCCCAACTCGAACGTATCGCCCAGAGCGAGCCGAGGTTTCCTGGCGTCCTCTCCGAGCGTGGCCGCAGCGCCTTCGCCGATACAGCACTGGAGGTATTCGAGGCCGTCGGGAGCCTTCGTGCCAGACTCGACGCCCGCACCGGAGAACCACTTTCCGCCCGGTTCGAGTTCGATGTTGTGAACCGCCGAACCGATCCTCACGTCTTGAAACGCCCGAAGCTGCAGGAACCGGCGGCGCGGTGGTTCGCCCGGCTTCGTCACCACGGCCTGGTTCATCACGATGTACGACTCGTAGCTCCCGAGCCGGACCGCGCCGGGTAAATCCCTCGGCGCATCTGCGGGCAGGCGAACAAGTTTGCCGTCCGGGCTGAAACTGCCGCGAGCGACGCCCACGCCCTTCCCGCCGTTGATGGGTCGCCCCTTCTCGTCGGCCGTCAAGTGAACGCCCATGGTGTCGTCCACCTCACCGCCGCGCGCGAGGTTGCTGAACAGCTCGTCGGTAGAGCCTTCGGACATGACCAGCACGTTGCCCGGGACGCCGGTCGTCTCGTTCAACTTGTACATGCCGTTGACGAACGCGAGCAGCACAACCACGAGCGCGACGACCACCGTGAACGCGACCGCCGTGAGCGCGGTGTCCCGCTTCCGCACCCACAGGTAGCGGAAGTTGTACGCGAGCGGAACCTTCCCGATGAGCAACAGCAACAGCAGGTCGGTGCCGTACACGATGAGGAACACGAACGGCCAGTGATTGACGAGCGTAGGCGGGAGCAGTTTCCACAGCGGCACCGCGAGAACCGGCGCGAGGTCGGGATTCTGAATCAGCCGGAGTTTGGCGGACTTCGGCGCGCGTTCCGCGAGTTCGGCCTCCGCCTCGACGAGTTTCTCGGCAGCTTCGGTCTTGTCACGCGGGTTCAGGTTTGGGCGGTTTGCAGACTGCCGCAGCGCTCGCACCTTCTGGAGCAAATTGGGCGTGGTGAGCCAGACCTGACCGGGCGGCAGTTCGGCCGGCTCCTGGTCGTCGGGCACGAAGTCCGCGACCGAGTACCCGAACACCTTCTTCGCGAGCGTGCCCATCTGCCCGCCCTGCGGCAGCGGCATCCGCGCCACCACCTCAATGGCGAACGCGAGCAGCGCGACCAGCACCACGACGCCCGCGAGGGCCGCGAGCACCCGGCGCACGGCCCGCGTGAACCACGACCGCGCCGGGCGCACGGAGTCCGTGAGCACCGCCTCGGTGGGCGACACGGCCGGCAGCGCGATCAGCAGCGCCGACAGCGGCAGCAGCGAGAACCCGATGACGAACAGCGTCCCGATGAGGCCTAACACGGTCCGAAAGAAGCGAGTCAAAGCCTTCGCGGCGCGGGCGGCGCCGCTGTCCTCGCTGCGATCAAGGCTCAGATTCGAGTCGCGCTTTGCGTCTGTGTCAGCCATCGAATCGGTTTCCTGCGCGTATTCATTGACCTGACTTGTTAGCCGCAAGCCGAAGGCGAGCGCGGACGTCCGCGCTCGCCTTCGGCTTGCGGCTAACAAAACACCAAACGCCACTACGCCACCCGCGCGAACACCTCGGCCACCTTCACGTTCTTGGCCGCCATCGCGGGGCCAATGCACCCAGCAAACGACACCGCCATGCCCAGCGCCGGGCCATAGAACAGCGCGTTCATCGGTACGAAGAACGCCCCAAAGAACATGATCTGGAACTTCACGTTGCCCAACAGCCCCCAGGCCATCAGCGCACTCATCCCACCGCCCAGGAACCCGACTAACAGCGCTTCGCCCAACACGATCAAGAGAACGTGTCGCGGCGCGAACCCGAGTACCTTCAGTACCGCCATTTCGGTTCGGCGCTCGCGCACGGAGATGCTCAGCGCGTTCGCGACCACCAAACTCATGATGCCGATCATCGCGGGCACGAGGATGAACTTGATGCCCCAGAAGATGTCCTTGAACGCGCCGAGCCAGGTGCCGATGCCGCTCGACGCGGTCTCCAGTTTGATCGGCACCGTGCCGAACTCGGCCCGGTTGTTCACCTTCTCGCTGAGCGTCTCGAACGCCTCCTTCGTCGGCAGCCGCACCCAGATCAGGTTGATGCACTTGTCGGCCATCGGGTGCTGTTCGCCCTTTTTCGGGTTGTTCGGACTGGTCGGGAACGTGTCGATCTGCTGGATCAGGTAGTCCTTGTTCATAAACGAGACACCCTCGTACTTGCCCTCGGGCAACTCGCCGATGATCTCGAACTCGAACAGCAGGTTGGCGTAGTTCATGCCGTGTAACTTGATCGTCTGCCCGACCCGGAGGTTGAGCGACTTCAGCCGACTCTTGCTCATGACAATGGCCCGCGGGTTGGCCTTCATCGCGGCGCACGCCTTCTCCAGCAACTCCTTCTCCTGCCCGACCAGTTCGTCCAGGCCGTCCATCATGGTCAACACCTTGTCCGGCTCCAGCGCGAACAGGAACACCATGTTGTCCTTGCGCGGGTTCGCCTTGTCGGTGGTGCCAAGAATGAACGACCAACTCATGATGTCCTTGTCGCCGTTCTTGGGGCGCATCTCCGGCGGCAGGTCTTCCAGGCACACCCGCTTGAACCGCTCGTAGTACCCGGGCGGCATCTGGCTCGGGATGGTCGTCTTGTGCGTGACGATGGCCTTGAAGTTCGCTTCCTTCTCGCTGGTCGCGTTCCCGATCATGTAGAGGACAGCGTAGATGAGACACAACACCAGCGTGAGGACGAACAGCGCGAGGTAGGTGAGCGACGTGCGCAACATGCTGCGGCGCAGCCCGCGGAACATGATGACCGTGACCTTGAGCGGGAACCACCCGGTCGCGGTCGCGAACACGCCGACAAGTTTGTCGGACACGTACAGGATGACGAAGAACGCGGGCAGCGTGAGGACGGCGAGCGCGATCGCCCCGAGGATCAGCACCACCAGCCCCGCGAACAGGTAGCCGGTGAGTTGCAGCATGGACGTGTCGTACCCGGCGCCGCTCATCTCCGGGGGCATACCGTACATGACGTTCTCCTGTGATGCGCCCGCGACCAGTCGAACCGCCTGCGTAAGCAGGCCGGGTGGTCTTCTGAAAACCCAACCTGCTTACGCAGGCGGTTCGACGTTCAACTCACGGCCGCGGCCGTATCCAACACCAATTGACCCTTCTCCAGGTGGAGAATGCGCTGGGCGCGGGCCGCCGCCTTCGGGTCGTGCGTCACCATGATGATTGTCTTGCCCAACTGCGCCCGCAGAATCTCCATCAACTGAAGAATCTCGTCGGCGCTCCTGGTGTCGAGGTCACCGGTCGGCTCGTCAGCGACGATGAGCGTCGGGTCGGTGACCATCGCGCGCGCGATCCCGACGCGCTGCTGCTGCCCACCGGAGAGTTGCCCCGGTCGGTGGTTCATGCGGTCGGTCAACCGCACAAGGCCGAGCGCGTTTTCCACCTGCTTCCGCCGCTGCTCCTTCGTGAGGTTGAGCAGCAACAGCGGCAGTTCGACGTTCTCGTAAGCCGTGAGTACCGGGAGCAGATAGTAGAATTGGAAGATGAAACCCACATGCCGCGTGCGCCAGCGCGCGAGTTCGCTTTCCGACATTCCGGAGATGACGTTCTCGCCCACGGTGATGGTGCCCGCAGTCGGCTGGTCAAGGCCCGCGATGAGGTTGAGCAGCGTCGTCTTGCCGCTGCCGGACGGCCCCATGAGCGCGAGGAACTCGGCTTCACCCACATCGAGCGTTAAGTCTCGCAGCACGTGAATTGCTTCGGTGCCGCGGGTGAACGACTTGTGCAGGTCGCGGACCTGCACGATAGCGCGAGACATCATGAAAGAGAAGGGGAGAAAGGGTGAAGGGGTGAAGGGGTGACAAAAGCCCTCTCACTCCGGTTCGTTGTCTTTTGGCTGCCCAGGAAGAACCCATTTGTCGGGATCGTTGATCATCGCCACCAACATCGAGAGCACCTCGTGGTACGCCCGGAACAATTCGGTTCCGTCTTCCTTCTTCAGATACTCGCACTCAACCGCGAACTGCAACCACGATTGCGTCTCTGCGGCTTCCCCTTCGGAATCAGAGAGTTTGGCAATGAACGCGGCCTCGTACCGCCGCTTCCGCCACGCCTCGGCGAGGTTGGCACAGACCGAGCGCGACGAGCGCCGAATCTGATCCGTCAGCGAATAGGTCTCTTCTTTCGGAAACGCTTTCGACGCGCGAAAGATCCTCATCGCGACGTCGAACGCCTTCTTGTAAACGTCCAACTCAAAGTGCGTCGTGATCTTCGCCACGGGCATTCCTCTGTTGTCTTCTCCCCTTCTCCCCTTCTCCCCTTCTCCCCTTCTCCCCTTCTCCCCTTCTCCCCTTCTCCCCTTCTCCCCTTCTCCTCACTTCGCCTTCCACGCCTTGGCCCATTGCTTCTGGCGCTTCTCCTCGTCGCCCCACATGAGGTCCGTGTCGGGGTTCGGCTCAAACCGCTTCTCGTACACGGTCGCAGTCACGCTCATCTTCGGCTTGAGAAACGCCTCAATATCCTCGGCGCCTTCTTCCTTCTTCAGGTACACGCGGATTCGCACCTTCACCACGTTCTTGGTGTCGTCAGCGATCGGCATGACGCGATCCACCACGCCGCGGTACTCGCGGGTCGGGTCCGCGTCGGCCTGGAGCTTGCAGACCTGGCCCGCCTTGATGCGCGTGATCTGGCGCTCGGGCACGTCGATTTCCACTTCGAGCTTCGACAAATCGGCGATGAGACAGATACCGGCCGCGACGTTAAATGACATCGGGCTGACGAGAGCGCCCTTGTCGGCGGACTTGGTGAGGATGGTGCCGCTGATGGGCGCCCGAACGGTGCAGTTCTCAACCAGGCGCGTAGCCTCCTTGTGGCGTGCCTTCGCGGCGTTCAGGTCGGCCTGAGCAGCCTTCGTGTTCTCGGCGGCGGTCTTCACGTCCGCTTTGGACGACTCGATCTCGCCCTTCGCGGCTTCGATGTCGGCGGTGGCGGCGATCTTGTCAGCGTCGGCCGCCTGTTTGTCCGCGTCGAACTTCTGGTAGTCCTGAAGCGAGATGCCGCCGCTGGCCCGCTGCTGTTTGGCCTGTTCGAAGTCCTTGGTCGCGCGCTCCTGGATCGCGGCGGCCCGGGTGCCGCGTGCCTCGGCCGCGATGAGCGCCGACTTCGCCTTCTCCACCTTGACGGTGGCCGACGTCAGGCCCGCCTCCGCGCGAGCGACCTGCGCGGAGGCCGCCGCGACTAACGCGGTCTCCGTGCCGAGCCGGTTCTCGTACTGGTCTTTGAGAAGGGTCGCGACGACGTCGCCCTTCGTCACCCGCTTGCCTTCGGCAAAGAAAATTTCCGTGATCTCGGCCGCCACGTCGCGCGGGCTGACGGTGATCTGAAGCGAGGGGATGACGTTCCCCTTCAACTGTGTGACGAGTTCGCCGGGTGCGGTACTCCCGGGCTGCGCCGCGGGCGCGGACCCGGTGCCCGGCGAGGGTGGCCCGCTCGGTGCGTCGTCGGTCTTCGGCCCGCCGTTCTTGTACGACCTGACACCGACACCAGCCCACGTAATCGCGAGCAGTCCGCACAGCACCCACGGAAGCCACGATCCGCCTCCGCGACCGGTGCCCGCGCCGAGTTGGCCGTCGAGCCGCAGTTGCTGTACGCGGTTGACGAGGTCGCCGTTGGCAGACACGCCCAGTTGGGATTCGCTCGAAGTCGCCATCGTTAACCCTCAACTGCCGGTCTGCAAACCGTGCTATACGCAGTCCCACGCCCGCCCGGTCATCCTAGGGCGTCACGAGAGCGCGTCCAATCGAAGAGCTCCCAACCCCTCCTCTAAAACGAGGGGCCAAGAACTCCGGTTCTCCTCTCCCTTTATGAGGAGGGGGCGGGGTAGGCTGATCGGAAGTTGGGCTTTCGATGGAATTATTGGTTCGAGTTCGATCCCGTTTTTGGTTCACACGGCTCGTGAATTCCGCTGCTTTTCCAGCGAAAAGTTCCGTTCCCCCGGCGAACTGATTCCAGAACGGGGATGAACCAAA
>CAMDQN010000159.1 GCA_945905925.1 Singulisphaera sp. GP187 | reverse complement strand
TTCTGGGCGTGGCTGGAATCGTGGGTGTTGGTTCCTTCGGAACTAGGAAGCTCCCACCCATCGCCAAAAAGTTACAGCAACTCATCGGTGGGAAAGATGCGAACTCGGCCGAACCCCGCTGAGCGAAATGTCTACAGCGCAACCGCCTCCACTTCCTGAAACCCGATAAACGCACTCCGCTGCCCGAACCGGACAACCGGCGCGGGCGGCGGAGTACGTTTATCGGGGTGGAATTAGCGTGGCATCGGCTGCGGAAGCCCGGGGTAGGCGGGCACCGGGCCGTAGTTATTTTGGGCACCGGGGAAGTACGGGTTCACCGGGAAGTTACCCGTGATCGGCGGGCCGGAGAACGCGCCCGTTACCGGGGCTGGCGTCATGAAGTGCCCGTCATATGGCCAGTACTGATACCACGGCGCGGCCTGGAACACCGGCAGTTTCGGCTTCGGCTGGAATAGGTTCAACCCCAGACCGCTGTGGGTACCTTGGCCCCCGTTGCGCATGCCGAACAGGGTCGTCCGCTGCGGGGGAGCGCCCCCGCCGTTGTTAGACCCGACAGCCGGCTGACCGAAGCCGCCGGCTGCGGCGCGGTCCGCGGTGGCGCCAAACGCCAGCGCGACTCCCGCGACGATCACGAACGAGCGGAGCAGTTTCATTTCGGTGATCCTTTCCTTGGGCCTCGATGTTGGCAGGGTGGGGTGAGTGAGGGGTGAGCGGAAAACAACAGACCGTCTTTCCACGAACACCTACACTCACGCCCACGCTGCCAAATGCACCGAGTAAGCGTCGAAACAGGCCCGGTTCCGGGGCGGAGCCGCGAACGGTTTCCGTCCCACCGGGTCGACCCGGCGCACATCCAGAGCGCCGAGTTGGGGAACACGTCACTTCGCCTGACCTTCGGCCGGCACGAGATCTAGCACGGGGTTCAGCGTCGGAGTCGCCGAGTAGAAGACCGTGGACTGTTCCGCGGAGCCGATGCCCGAGTAGCGGGCGAGTACATCGCCGGTTGGCTGCACCGGTCCGACCGTTGCGATTCCACCGCACGAGGAACACGACTTGTGAAACAGACCGAACGAGCCACCGTGCAGCCATACGTGACCGCGGAACCAGCCGCCGTGCAGCCACGACGCGTGCGAGAGTCCGCACGACTTACACCCGTACTTGTGGAACAGATCCCAGTGTGGCAGCCCGATGTGCGGAATCCCGAGCCTCGGCAAATGCGGCAGGTTCTGGTTGCGGCCGTACCGGTTGGCGATTTCGTCGGGCGGGGCTGGCTGGCGCGGCTGGGGTGGCATCCAGTCTCGGTACGGGTCTCCGTAGAAGTACGGATTGTATCGCAGGTATTCGTCCCACGGGCCATATGGCTTGAATGGGTAATAGCCGTGATACGGTCCGTAGTTGAACAGCGGCCCGTGTTGATGGATGCCCTTGAACAGGTTCAGGCCGAAGTTACCGGACCCGTTGTACGGTGGCGGGTTCGCGGCAGACTTACCCGCTGTTGTGAGGAAGAGGGGCACCGCCATGAGGGCGGCAATCGAGAGGCGTCTCATCGGCGCGAATCCTTGCGGTGCAGCCCGTTGCGGGCCGAGGCCCGTCCCCGTCCATGCCGCGGGCACCCTAAACGTGCCCCCCAAACACGCCGCACGCCAGCGAAAGCGCCGCGATCTTCGTCGCGCCGATCACACCAGGGCTGGCGCGACCTGAACAACTGGAAGGGCACTCAGAACGCAGCGCACTTCAACGAGTGGCGCAACCGATGCGGTCGCGGAGCGCGCCCAACTCGTCAGACGTGATCGCGCACGACCCGATGCGCCGGTGTGCTGGGTTGGGGCCGTGGCAGTCGCTCCCGCCGCTGATCGCGAGTCCCAAGTTCGCGGCAGTCGCACGGAGCCGCGCCGCGGGCGAACTCCGGCCCCACGGGTACACGACTTCGAGCGCGTCGAGTCCCAGATCGCGGAGACTTGCAAACTGCTCGTCGGTAAGGTCGCTCGGCGGGTGCGCCAGAGACGCGACGCCGCCAGCCGCATGAACCAACGCGATCGCTTCCTCGATCGGAACGAGCGATTTGCAAGGCACCTTCTTGACCAGCGGGTTCACGAACCGGTGAAACGCTTCGGTTCGCGTGGTCGCGGCGCCGCACCCGACAACCAGACCCGCGACGTGGCGCCGACCGAGGCTCGCGGTTGCTTCTTCGACCAGCCGCACGCGATCTTCGGCGATGTGAACGCCGCGTTCGGGGAGCAGCGCGACGAGTTCGCGGAATCTCGCGCGGCGCGATTCGCACACGACCGCGAGCGCCGCGTTCAGCGCCGCGTGATCGGTGCGCACGAAGTATCCGAGTAGGTGAAACTCACGCCCCACAAAACTGGTGCTGATCTCCACTCCCGTAACGAGTTCGATTGCGTCACCGGCCGCGCCTTGTGCTTCTGGAACACTCGCGAGCGTGTCGTGGTCCGTGACCGCGATGGCCCGCAGTCCGGCTTGCCGCGCGAGCGCGACCACTTGCGACGCGGTGTATTCGCCGTCGCTGGCGGTGGTGTGGGTGTGGAGGTCCGCTCGCGCCGGGGCGTCGAGTTGTGCGAGCCGAGCGCAGACGAGCGTGAAGGGGGAACGTTTGGGCACGGGAGAGCAAGGAAAAAGGAAAAATGGAAAGACAAGAGTCAGACCGCGGCCGGGTCCGTTGGCGTGTTCAGTGGCGCGTCATTTTTCCTTTTTCATTGCTGCGACGCGGTCCAACACGCCGTTCACGAATGCCGGGGATCCCTCGGAGCCGAACCGCTTCGCGAGTTCGATGGCCTCGTTGATGACCACTTCCAGCGGCGGCTTGCTCTCATCGAACAGGAGTTCGTAGGTACCGAGCCTCAGCACGTTGCGGTCCACCGGAGTCATGCGTGTGAGACGCCAGTTGGTCGCAGCGGTCTTCAGCGATTCGTCGATTTCGTCTTTGCGCACGACGACGCCATCGAACAGCGCGAGGCTGTACTTCTCCATGTCGGCGTCGGAGAGCAAGCGGTCGCGGACGAACCGCACGACCGCCTCGCGCGGAACCGGGGTCGGATTCTGGTCCCACTGAAACAGCAGTTGCAGAACCACTTCGCGGGCACGGGAACGTCGGGCCATGTGAACTCATCTCGGTGAGGCGACACCCATCATGCTAGTAGCTTTCTCCCGCGCGCGAAATAGAACGCACTCATCCGCCGAAATCGTCACGTTACCGAGTACCCACCATGCCGCGCTTCCGTGTCGTCGTCGCAGATTTCCTGGCCGATTCGCTTGCGCCTGAGCGCGAACTGCTCGGCGACATCGCGGAGGTCGTTGCGCTCAACGCGACCTCCGAAGCCGACATGGTCGGCCACATCGAAACCGCGGACGCGGTGATGGTGTACCACAACATCGCGATCACTCGGGACACGATCTCGCGGCTACAGAACTGCAAACTGCTCGTGCGGTGCGGGGTCGGGTTCGACAACATCGATCACCGGTTCGCGCGGACGCGCGGCATCCCGGTGGGGAACGTGCCGGACTACGGCACCGAGGAAGTCGCGGACTCCGCTATCGGGCTAATGCTCTCACTGACACGCGGCATTAACTTCTTCAACAACCGGCTCCAGCGCAAAGCGGGCGAGTGGAGTTACATGTCAGGCGCCCCGCTGCTACGACTTCGCGGGCGCGTGTTCGGCGTGATCGGCCTCGGGCGCATTGGCACCGCCGCGGCGATCCGCGCCAAGGCGCTTGGAATGGATGTCGCGTTCTACGACCCGTACAAGCAGGACGGGTACGACAAAGCAAACGGCGTCCGTCGCGTCGAGAAGTTGGACGATCTGTTCAAGCAGGCGTTCGTGATCAGTGTCCACTGTCCGTTGACGGAAGAAACGCGGCACATCGTGGACGCTCGCGGCATCGCACTCATGCCGAACGGTTCGTACCTCGTGAACACCGCACGCGGCGCGACGGTGGACGCGACCGCTATTCCCGACGCGATCCGCTCAGGGAAGCTCCGCGGCGCCGCGATCGACGTGTTGCCGTTCGAGCCGCCACCGGACGATCACCCGTTGCTGGTCGCGTGGCGCGACGCAGCCGATCCGTGCCACGACCGCGTAATTCTGAACCCGCACTCCGCGTTCTACTCGGAGGAAGGCTTGCTTGATATGCGGGTCAAGGGCGCTCAGGCATGCCGCAAGGCGCTGCTCGGCGAACCGCTGCGGAACGTCGTGAATTGATTTGTAGGGTGGGCACTGCCCACCTCTTCGCGCGGCGTCGGTTTCTGGTTGCGCATGGTGGGCAGTGCCCACCCTACGAAAATCATCCGACCACGAACGGCTTCATCTGCTCGGCGGTGAGCGGGTGCTCGAAGTGCGCGCCGATGAAGTAGTCGCCGGTGTCCAGCGGCTTGAGGTGAATCACCTTCATCGCGACCCGCAGCATCGCCTCACCGACCATCGTTTCCAGATAGCCCAACAGAACCGTGCCCGCGGGTTGCGGCGCGCTTAACAGCATGCTGATCCCGGTCTTGGAGATGTTCCAGATGAGCGCCAGCGGGGCCGGGCCGCCGTCCGGCGAGTCGAGCCGACAGACGGTGCCCATCGCGGGCTGACGGCGAGGCGCGATCCGCCGTTCGTCGGTGACGGCTAGAGCCGCGGCGGGTACGGGCGAGGCGCTCATGGGGTTCCTCGTAGTGGTAACTTACATTATTCAGCCCCGAACCCACGCGGTCCAGTACTATGCCGCCTTTCGCACTTCTGCCAAGTCGCCACGACGGACGCTATCGAGATAGTTAAACAGTTCCGACTCGAACCGGTCCTTGCGGAACTGCACCGCCTGACGCCGCGCCGCGCGCGGGTCGAACCGGTCGCTCTCGCGTTCGAAGCGTTCGAGTGCCTCGCACACTTCCTCGACGGTCTGTTCCCAGAAGAACACCCCGGTCGGTTCGTTCGCCGTACCGAGCGGATGCACGGTTTCCGCTAACCCGCCGCGCGCGAAGCCGATCACCGGACACCCGCACGCTTGCGCCTCCAGCGGCACGATGCCGAAATCCTCTTCGCCCGGGAACAGCAGCGCCTTCGCGCGGCGCAAGTGATCGCGAATCACCTCGTCCGGTTGCCAGCCCAGGAAGCTCACGTTCGGCCCACCGATCGCCTTCAGCTTCGCCAGGTGCTGACCGCTGCCGATCACGATGAGCTTCTTGTTGAGCTTCTTGCAGGCGTCAATCGCCAGATCGAACCGCTTGTACGGGGCGAGCGCCGACACCACCAGGTAGAAGTCTTCGCGAGGCTCGTTCGACGGCGTGTAGAAGTCCGTGTCCACGGGTGGGTAGATAACGGCCGCGTTGCGGTTGTAGCAGTCGCGGATGCGGTCGCGCACGGTGTTGCTGATCGCGACGAAGTGTGTGACCCGGCTCGCGGTCCGACGGTCCCATTCGCGGATACGCCCCAGTAGAGTATCGACGGCTTTCGCCTTCAAAGTGCCGAGCAACCCGGTCTTCTGGAAGTACGCGTCCTTCATGTGCCAGGCGTAGCGCATCGGCGTGAAGCAGTAGCACACGTGCGGCACGCCCTTCGGCGGCTTCGCGGACTTCGCGACCGCGTGACTCAGGCTCACGACGAGGTCCGCGTCGGTCACGTTCCAACCAGCCGCGAACGGCATCAGCGGGAGTAGGTAGCGGTAGTAGCGTTCCACTCTGGGCAGCGCACTCAAGAAACTGGGGTGTACTCGCGTGGCTTCGATCGCGCTTGACACGCTGCCCTTTTTGTGGAGGAGCGTGTAGAGCTTCGCGTCGGGCCATTTGCGGCACAGCGGTTCGAGGCACTTCTCGCCGCCACGCGTGCCGGTGAGCCAGTCGTGAACCAGTACCACTCGTTCGCGTCGCCCGGCGTCCATGCGGTCTCCCAGTCTCGCGAGGTCCGTTTCGCGTTTGAAAGATTCGAGGGTGGCGGAGTGTACCGTAAAAGGCGGACCGGCGGAAGGCGGTGTTTCGGGTGGCCGACCCTCTCCGAGGGTCGGCCACCCGAACGGAACCTGTGACGCCGGCGCGGGTTGTGCAGCCGTTCGGAAAATGCCGAATCGCGAGTCACGCGTTGCGTGCCCGGCGGTCGCGTTGTAAGTTGAAAGCAGTTTCCGTCGCGGGGCGGTGCGGCGACCGGTCCCAATCGGCTCCGGTCTGGGGGGCGTTTGATGGCTTTCACTCTGAACATCGGCAAGTGCAGCCTGCTGGGCAACTACCGCGAGAACAACGAAGACTCCGTCGACGTCAAGATTTTCCCGGACCTGACCGTGAACATCGTGGCCGATGGGATGGGCGGGCAGGCGGCCGGCGAGATTGCCAGCCACAAGGCCGTGGACATCATCCCGCGCGAGTTGCGCAAGAACCTGACCCCGCACCTGAACACCGAAGGGGTGAAGACCGCGATCCGCCGGGCCATCGTCCAGGCCAACGAAGAAATCATGGCGATGGGTGCCCTCGACAAAGACATGAAGAACATGGGCACGACGGTGGTAATAGCGGTGTGGCGAAAGGGTGGTGAAATGTTCATCGCCGGGGTGGGTGACAGCCGGTGCTACCTGATTCGAAACAAGCGCATTTCGCAACTCACGGTCGATCACTCGCTGGCCCAAGCGCTGGTAGAAGCCAAAACGATCAGCCCGGCCAAGGCGAAGGATCACCGGTTCCGCAACGTGCTGTGGAAGTATTTGGGGAGTAAGGAAGTCGGTGAAGGCCCAGACGTGGCGGCAGTTCCGATTCAGGCCGGCGACCGGTTCCTGCTCTGCACCGATGGCCTCACCGGGGCGGTCACCGACGAAGACCTCGCCGCGTTCATCACCAACGCGACCGACATGCAGCAGTGCGCCGAAGGTCTCGGCCAACTCGCGCTCGATCAGAACTCCCGCGACAACGTGTCTTGTGTCGTGATCGATGTCATCGAAGGGTAAGACGCATCGTCTTGGCGAGCGGAGGGCATACGTCCTCCGCGTGAATGACGACCAAGTTGTGGGTAATTGAAAATCCGCCGGGCGCGTACCTGAACACTGAAACTCGCCACATCAGCGGCGGAGCAGTCGCCACGTTAGCACCATCCCGACGGCACCCATCACAACGTCGGCGGCCCAGCAGCCGACCACGAGCGGTATCTTACCGGTCTTGCCCATGTCGGTCCCGGCCAGGAGCAACGGATAGTAGACGAGTAGCGTGGGCATGAAGCACACGACGAAAGTGCTGAGGTAGTCGGCCCGATTAGCCCAGATGCCGACCGGGCACCCGATCAGCGCGAACACGAGACAACTCACCGCCAGCGCGGGCCTCGCGTGGACCTCCGCCTGCAAGTTTCGGGCGTGGCGGCTCTTCGCGTCGATCTGGTACTTGTAACCCCGCAGCTCGGTTTCCGCGAAGGCGATCACGTTGAGGTCGGAAGTGCGATCGAACTCGGTCTGCCGGGCGTTCCGCTGAACCACGAGAGCGTCGCGCTCCGCGATCGTGGCCGCAATCCGCTCTGGCAACTGATCCCACGTCAGCGAGTTGATCTTCAGTTTGGCCTCTTTACCGCTTACCGAGTCGGGCAGGTCCATCGTGAACGCGCCACTCGTGGCGCTGGACACGGACGCGGTCTTGCCGTCGATGACGAACCGGTCCGGCTCGATCGACATCGTGCCGTTGGCCATGTCGACGCAGAGCCGAGCCTCGTGCATCCGAGCGACGAAGTCGTAACCGACGGTCGATTCGATCCCGGTCCTCGGATCCTTCACCTTCAACCGGCGCTTGATGACCACATCGACGAGGCGCTTCCCCTGCACGTCATGCACGTACAGCACGTAGGGCATGGTCGGGTGCCGCAGACACCGGTCCCGGCGGAGCGAGTTGTAGAGTACCTCTTCCGGGTCCGAGAGGATTTGTGCGTAGAACATCTGCTGGGTCTGCGGGATCGTGGTGTGGGCAAGCGCCGCGGTGGTACAGGTGGTGAGTACGCCGAGCAGTACGGCTGGCTTCACGATGCCGAACAGGTGAATCCCGGCCGCCTTGAGCGCGATCACCTCGTTGTCATGTGCCAGTCGCCCGTACACCACGCACGCCGCGAACAGGGTCGTCGCCGGGATTGCAATCGGCAGGATGCTGGGCACCAGCAGCGGCATCGCGCGGACCAATTGGGTCAGCGACAGCCCGAGTTGCGCCGCTTGCTGGACCGCGACGACGAGCAGAACCAGACCGGTGAGCGTGCTGAGCGAGAGCAGGAACACCCGCACCAGTTCCCAGAAGATCATCCGGTTCAGGGTACTTCCGAGCACACATTCTCCTTCGTCCGTGGCGAGCGGGGGGCGTAAGCCCCCCGAGGTTAATCAACTCGGAGGGCTTACGCCCCCCGCTCGCCTTCAGAGGTTAACAGGGGGCTTACGTCCCCGCTCGCCTTCAGAATCACTTCCCCGTGAACCGGGCGGTGCCGCGCTTGAGTCGGTCCAGCACGGCCTTCGCCGGTTCGGTCACTAGCGGCACCGGCTCCGGCTTGTACTTCAACTCGCCGTTCTCGCGCACCATCTTGATCGTAAACAGGTTCTTGCTCAGGAACGCGGTCAGGTCGCCCACCGGCGTGTCCCGCATCTGCTTGAGCACCTGCGACCAGACGGTGTAGAACTCGAACTTCACGTAGTCCCCCGTCGTGTCGAGTTCGCCCGACCCGCCGAGGCAGATCGCCTTTCCGATTAAGTCGAGCTGTTCGACTTTGATGCGGTCGCCCTGCACGCGAAACACCACGTGCGCCTGCTCGAACGCGGTCTTGTCGGGGGTCTGGAGCTTGAGCACCTTCACCAGATCGAGAAGGATCGGCAGGTTGTACATGCGTCCGGTGGGCACATCGACCTTGCCGCTCCCCTCGACGACGAACCGCCCGGTCTTCGGGTCCGGCTTGTTGAACAGCAGCAGTTGTGCCTGCGCGATGCCCTTGAGGTCGGCGTCGGAGCCGAGCCTGTAGTGCCTGGCGACTTCTTCCAACTGAACGTCGGTCGCGGTCAGCAGCACCTCGTAGCGGGTTGTGTCAGTAAGAACGATTCGCGCCTGACCGCCGAGCGCGCCGTGGAACAGGTCGCCGGCCACGTTCACGAGCTGGAGCGTGGTGGGAAGGTACTGGCCGGGTCGGGCCGGGTCCGGCAACTGCGCGTCGGCACGCATCTGGCAGCGTGCCACGGTGACCGGCAACCGCGACACCAGCGCGCGGTCCAGCCACACGTTGCCGCGAACCGCGCCCAGGTGCGTGCCCTCGTACCGCCCGCGGCACGCGACCGACCCGAACGCATCTTCCCACACCACACCGGCGTCAAGCGACGCGCCGAATAGCTTCAGTTCCGCGTCCCAGTAGATGATGGGATTGGGGGAGGAACCTCTCCCCCCAACCCCCTCCCCTAAGAAGGGAGGGGGAGCCGAACCAAAGGCAGCGGCGCCGACGACAGGACGAGTGTCTTCTGCTTTCAGCCCCTCCCTTCTTAGGGGAGGGATTGGGGCGGGGTTGTCTTTCCCGTCCGGCGGTACGCTCACCACGAGGTGTTTGACCACCAGTTCCGTGCCGCCCTTCAGTTGCAGTTCGTCGAGTGCTGTGCCGAGCTTGCCGGGAAGCGCCTTCTTGAGTGCCGCGTCTGCGACGCACGGTTTCACCTCGATCCCGCCAAGGTTCGCCCAGATCGCGCCGTCCGGGTAGAACCGCACCTCGCCAGCCTCGAGTTTCACGCGACTCACCCCGTGCCGCGCCGCCATGTGCGCCACGTCGAGTCGGTTGTTCTTGTACTCCAGCCAGCCGGAAAAGTCGGTCAGTTCGTAAGGGAAGAACTTCGGCGTCACGGTTGGGCCGGAGAACCCGAACGTCACCTTCACGTCGGTGGTCGGGTCGAGCGGCGGACTGATGTCCGGGTGAGAAGGGTGGGGCGCGCGGTCGAGTACCTCAACGTCGGCCACGAACGTGAGGTGCCCGGTGGGCTGGAACGCGGTCCACAAGTTGTCCGCCTTCACCGCGGTCAGCGCGGTCTGCAGGTCCGCGTCGAGCGGCACGTTGGTTCCGCTCACGTGAACCACGAGTTTCTGGTCGCGCCCCTCGGGCAGCGGGCGCTTTGCGCCGGTCAGCCGCACTTGCGCGCCGGCGTGCGTCGCGGTGAACCCGTCGAAGATGATCTCGTCGCGGTCCGGCACTGCGCGGAGCGAGTCGCTGGGGCGTAGCGGGCGCGTCGCGTCGGTCGAGGTGGTGCGCACCACGAGCCGGCCCTTGAGTTTCTCCAGCGGGTACGGGAAGGCGGTGTAGTTCATCTTCCCGTCCTTCACGTCGATGCGGAACTCGTTCTCGGTCAGGTTCACGCCCGCGTGCTGCGTGATCTCAGCGACGAAGTCACCCCGCCCGCTAGCGCGGAATTCGCGCACGACCGCGGCGTACTTGGGCGGGAACGCGGTGTAGAGTTGGTCGTCCACCGGGACGTTCGTGCCGGTGATTCGCAGGCTGATCGCGGGGTCGTCACCGGCGCCGTCGATCCGGCCCTTCACCGTGACGAACTGCCCCGCTGCCGTGCCGACCAGGTCGATGGTAGTGTTCTCGGCGCCCAGGTGGGTGCTGGTACGCTTCACCAGTCCGCGCACATCGGACACCGGATAGCGGAACTTCTCGTACATCATGCCGGCGTGTTTCGGACGCGCTTCGAGGTCGCGTTTCCAGCCCGATCCCTCGCGCACGAACTTGTACGTGAGATCGACTTGCCCTGTTGGACTGAACATCCGCCGGCCTTTTTTCAGCTTTTCGGGCATCCGCTCGAACAGCGCGTCGTCGAGCGGCACGCCGGTCACCGCGACATCGAGCTTCTGAAGCCGGTCCTCGATCCGTTTGAGCGGGTCGTCGCCAGCGACCGGTGCAACCGGGGGCGCATCGGGGCGCGTTTCCAGTGAAACTTTGAGCTTCGCGCCACCGATTTCTGCGGTCGCGTCGTCCACCTTGACACGCCCATCCACGCTGCGCACGGTGCCCGCGATCTTCTCGATCGGCTTCGGCAGGTCGGGATGTTCGAACCGCGCGCCCTTCACGTCGAACCGCACGTCATGGTGCCAGGTGGGCACGGCATCCGGGGCGTAGGTGAGGTCGGCCTTCACGTTGGCAACCGCAGTGAGCTTCGCAAGGTGCGGGGCCGCTTCGGGGGCGAACTGCTGCGCGGTCGAAATGGCCGCGTCGCCGACCGGGAACTCGGCCAGTTCCACCGACAGCGACAGGTGATTGTTGATCCGGTTCAGGCGCCCGCGGACGTTGACCGGGCCGTAGGGTTTCGACGCGCCGATAGCCTGCACGACAAGCGTCGGAAGCGGGTCGTTGAGGAGTGTCCCTTGCACGTCGGTGAAGGTCGCGGGCGGCACCCCACCGGGCGTGCGGTCGAGCACGGTAACCGTGGCGCCTTTGACCACGAACATCGGAACCGGCTTGTCCGCAGGGCCGGGTTTGATCACCTCGGCGATGTTCCACTTTCCGCCCGCAGCCCGCTCGATGCGGATCGTGGGGTTCTCCAGTTCCACCTTCTTGATCACGAGTTTGCCGCGGTTCAACTGCTCCTTGTCGTGGAACAGGATGGCGTTGGGCACCGCGAGGAATGGCGGCCCGGACCGGTCGCCGCGGCGTGTGAGGCGCAGATCGGTGACCGCGATACCGCCGAGGATCCGCATTCGCGCCGAGCCGACGTGAACGTCCACGTCCTCGAACTGTTCGGTGAGGGTCGCGATCACTTTTTCGCGTACGCGATCGGGGCTGACCCACGAATTGGCGACCCACACGAGCGCGGCGAGCGCCGCGACCCCGGCGAGGATCAGCCCGCGGATAAGCCAACTACGAACGCGCATCCGTGCCCGTCCCGGTGTGTTGCACGCGCCAACGGTGAACGTCCGGGACGCGAGAGCAGCGGGACAATACGCAGAGTTCGGGTTCTGGTCAATTCCGAGTACCGGCGCCGGAAGGGGTGTGGCAAATCTTCTGGGAGGTTAAGCGACGTTGGCGAGCAGTGACTTCCAATAGCCATCCCAGGCCCCGCTTTGTTCCAGTGCTTCGAGTGACATGATGCTCTCCGCATTCTCACCGTCCCAACGCCTCCCACGACCCTTGATT
>CAMDQN010000158.1 GCA_945905925.1 Singulisphaera sp. GP187 | reverse complement strand
CAACAGATCGGCCAGTTGGACGCGTGATTTGGACGGCTTGTGCGTTGGAGGGAGCCGCATCCGTGCGTGACTCTGAGAATAACAAACTGTGGTCAACCAGTTACCAGATGACAAGATACGTCAAGAAAACCAAAGTTGAAAGGGTTGGCATCTACGGCGAAGGCATCGGCGGGAAGCCGCACGTGCGGAACTTCGACTTCACGAAGGACGTGACCGAGATCGCGGTGAAGGAATACAAGGAGTTCCCGTGCCCGGTGAAGGCGGCGGACTGGGCGAAGTTCTGGAAAGCAGGCGAGTGGAATGAACTCCGCGCCCGCATCGAAGGCAACCCGCCGAAGATCACGACCTGGATCAAGGGCGTGAAGTTCATGGAGTACACCGACACCGAGAAGCGCCTCGCGGACAAAGGCGGCATCGCGCTGCAAGTGCATGGCGGCGGCGACTACACCAAGCAGTTCGTCCGCTACCGCAACATCCGCGTCAAGGAACTGAAGAAGTAGTGCCGAACGGCTTGGAAATCGGGCCCGATGGTGGCTTCTCACCATCGGGCCGTCACCTTTCTATTTCGGTTTCATCTCGACCCACTTCGTGCGGGTGTTCTTGCCTGTGGGGACGGTCCAGGTCGGCTCTTCGGGTTTGCCGGTGAAGGTGTGGTTCGCGGTGCGGTTGCCGGTGTCGTCGGTCCACGCGAAGGTCACCTCCGTTGCGTCGGTCTTCGGCAATTGGTACGCGAGGTGAACTTCGGCGCGCGCGTACTGTTTCCCGCCGTTGTTCCTGAACCGCACGCGAACGCTCGACACGATGGGCACCGGCGGCAACGCGGCGCTACCCCAACAGAAGCTCTGCGACCAAAAATCCGCGGGTTCGTCGCCCTGCCGGTTGATGTTCCAGTCCTTCGCGACCGGGCGCCACGTTTTCCCGCCGTCGGCCGAGAGTTCGATCTGGTACTTCACCGCGGGGTCCGGCGGATTGCTCGAACGCACGTGCCCGGCGCCGTACACCTCCGTCACCGGTTCGCCGTGCGGCGTGCGAAGTTCGAGTGTCACCGCCGGACTGTCGAACTTGCCTTCCACGATGTGCGCTGCGGCTTGCGGGAGCGTTGGGCCAGCCGACACCAGCGCCCGCCCGCTCGCGGCGAACGTGACCGCGGTACCGCCGTCCTTGAGACGCGGCATCACGGCGCCGTTTGCTTCGCAAGCCGTGGTCAGCGTCAAGCCGCTGCCCGCGAGCGTCTTCGGTCCGGCGTGAACCTTCAGCCAGTATTGCCGATGTCCCTTCACCGCGTCGGTTAGATCAGGGTCGTCAGCGAGTTTCCCGCCGTCGATCCAGGTGCGCCCGCGGTCCACCGACACGGATACCTTTGCGTTGCTTTTGCCGCGCACGATCAAGCCGTTCTTGCAACCAGCGTCGTAGATGCCCCAGTCCTTCGCGTTTGGCGGCGTCGCGGCGATGATGTACGGTGAGCGGAACTCGAATGTTACCTCAGCGGCGTCTTCGGAGACGACGCCTTCCTTGTAATCGCCAGAGGCGAAGTCAGGCGTGTACGTGTACACCGCGTTGGCGAACCGCGCCTGTCCGGGCTTGGAGCCGGCCCCAGTCTTGGAACCGTACATCGCGTCGGGTTGGTTCACCCAGGTCTCCCGTCGCTCCGGGCCAGGGATGTTCGCGGTGTTGTAGTTCCGGCCCCAGAACACGAACGTCTTGCCGTCCGCGAGGCCCGGTTGGAGGTATCGGCGCAGGGTTTCGCCGCGGCGCAGGTGAACCATCGGCGGCGGCCCCGCGTAACCCGCGAGGTACTCCGCGACCTGGTTCTTCGCGTAACTGCCGTTGTCGGCCGGGTGCAATCCGCAGATCAGCCAGCCGCGTTGCCGCTCCGGCTTGAATCCGCGATCGGTTAACTTCTTCCAGTCGCTGGCGATCTCTTTCATGCCCAGAAGATGCTTCCCGGTCGGGTCGAACACGACGGTCGAGAGATCGTGGTCGAGCAACACCCATTTGCCGTTGCCATAGGCGCCGCCGGTGAGGAACACTTCAAACGCGGAGTGCCCGGCGGCGCCGACGGCGCGCCCGCGACCGTGCCCGAGCCGGGCTTCCATCTCCGCGACCCACTGACAGTGGGTAGTGCCGCACAGCCCGTAACCGTGCGCGAACATCCCAGTCCAGTAGTCGCGTGTGCGAACGTCGCCTCCTTTGCCGAAGCCTTTTCCCCACAGGTCTTCGACGCCTTCTTCGCCATGCCAGTAGTGCGTGTTTCGCCAGAGCCACGCGGCCAGCGCCTTGTCCTCGTCGGTGACGCACTCGCGCCCGGTCACGCGCTTGTACGCTTCCGCTTGCGTCGCGAATAACCGCTCGAACGTCGAACACGCGAGTTCGCCTGGATACCACGGGTGGTCAGTGCGCACCTGCGGGTCACCGACCCCGGCGGTTGCGGGGGACGTGAATAGCAACACCAGAAAGAGAGGCGCGAACTTCGGCATCGGGGGAACTCCGGTGGAGGATCGCCCGATTCTACCCGGATGTGTGCCAGACGAACACCGTCTGCGCGGAAGCGCGACAGGAGCGGAAGATGTGGAAGCGAGTACCCCGGCCAGGAGTCGAACCCGGAACGTCCCGGTAGAAGCGGGATGTGATCTCCGTTTCACCAACGGGGCCGAGCGGAAGGGACAGGATTTGAACCTGCAAGGGCTTGCGCCTCGTCCGCTTTCCAAGCGGGTGCCGTCACCAGTTGGCTTGCCCTTCCGTGTTCTAGTGGGGAGACAGCCGGAAGGGCCACGAGGTTCGTTTTTGCACCCCATTCATTTCGCTTTCGGCTTCACAACCTCCGCGAGCGTATCCGCTTTGCCCTCGCCCTTCTCCAGTCGCGGGTAGCGGGCGCCCCCCTTGTAGTCGAGCGCGTGTGTCTTGAAGAAGTCGCCGCTCTCGGCGAGCAGTTCGAGTTTGCCGCCGGACTTGGTCGCGCCGACGGCGGTCTTCAGGTTGTCAGTCGCGAAGCGGCGGCCGTTCACCGCGATCAACTTCATGCCGGGCGCGAGGCCGGCTTTCGCGGCCGACGAGTCAGGCACGATGTCGCCTATTAAGCCGTCGGCGCTTACAGCGAAGCCGACCGAGTCGGTCAAGTTCGCGCCGCGCGACAGTCCCTCCATCGTGCCGAATAGCTCGGTGGGCTTCTCGGTGTAGGTGAGCTTCCACCCGCCCGCCGTGATGCCTTCGAGCGGTGGCGCTTCGGCGGCCACTTCGACGCGGCGCGCGAAGTACGCCTTCCAGTCGTGAGGCGCGACTGCGTTCAGCGCCTTCAACACGTCTTCGAGCGCGTAGCCCTTTACCTCTGCTTTCCCCTGACCGGTGCCGAAAAACGCTTTGCAGAAGTCGTCGAGCGACTTCGCGCCTTTCGTTTGCGTGCGAATCAGCACATCGACTTCGAGCCACAGCAGCGTGCCCTCGTCGTAGAAGTCCACCGAGCGGCGCGCCGAGCGCCAAGAACCTGTGGCGTCGAACAGCGTGCTCGCGGCCGCGGCGGTGTCGTCGAGCGGGCGCCAGCCGCGTGCCTTCACGTTGGTCATTCGCGCCGCCGTCATCGCGAGGTAGTCGCGCCCTTCTTCAGGGGTGTACAGGCCGGTGCGCACCGCGAGCAACCACCCGAGGTAGTTGGTCAGCCCCTCGTAGACCCACAGCAGGCGAGTCTGCTGCGCCTTCTGATAGTCGGGCACGATCATGTCGGCCGGGCGACGAAACTTGCCGTTCCACGCGTGAACGAACTCGTGCGGGAACAACGTCGCCGAGGCCTTGCGCTCCGCGCTCTTGATGAGCGCGAGTTCTGACAACCGGTTGTCACTCGACTGATGGTGTTCGATGCCGGCTCGCGGGATGTGGTTGCTGAGGCCGAGCAGGAAGACGTAGTGCCGGTACGGTTTGTTCTCGCCGAACAGCGCCGCGGCCTCGCCCGGCAACTTGTTCCACGACTTGAGTGTGGCTTCCGGCACTTCGAGTCCGTCGGGGCTGTCGCATGCGATGAACACGCGGTGCGCGCTCTTGTCATCGAGTTTCACCGCGCGCCCGTGTTCGCCGGCGAGCAGCGGCGAGTCGATCAGCGTGCCAAGCGGCACCGACTCAAAGTCAATAACACCTTCGTTCACATCCAGACTTGCCACCGGTAGCGCGGTGTCGGCGACCCAAACACGCGGTAGAATCACGCGCGCCTTGTAACCCAGTTCCAGCGGCTTCGCGGTCTTCGGGTACACGAGCACGTCGTTCCAGTTGAGCATCATCAGTTTGGGTGACGCGACCGTCATGAACTGCGCGCCGCCTTCGGCACCGGCCGCGAGCAGCAGGTCGAAGGTCACTTCGATCTGCTTCGCGCCGTCCGGCACCGCGACGTTGATGGTGAACGGGTCGGCATCGTCGCGCTTCCAGTCGATGGCCTTGCCACCGGCTTTGACGCGCAGTTCTGTGACGTTCGCGATCTGACCGACGGCCCGGTGCCGACCGGGAATCCATTTCGGGTAGTGGAGCGAGAGCGGACCCGGCGCCGCCGGGATCACTTCGCGCACGTGAATGACTTTCCGCGACACTTCGGACGCGTCCACGGTCAGTTCGATGTTCTGCGCGAAGGTGAGCGACGGGAGCGCGACGAGCGCGAACACAGCGAGCGCGAAACGCGGCATGGCGTGGGTCTCCGGGTGCGGGAACAAGAGCCGACATGATACCCGGCGGTGCGGTTCGTCGCGTGCGCTTTTCGCGAAGTCGAAAGGCGTTTCCGCTCCGACTGATGGCGCGATTCGGGACGCCGTCGGGTATGATGAACGGAAGTCAACCGAGGTGAGGGTCAGGGATGCTCCGCGAAGTGCAGATCGACATCCGGCGGCAGCGCGCGAAGGCGGTCAAGTTCCAGATCGAGAACCTGGGCAAGAACCGCGTGTTCTCCGATTACCGGATCACCAACCCGGAGTCCGGCGGGCAGTACACGGTTTCCGTCAAGGGGTTCGACACCGGCGACAACGCCTGCACCTGCCCCGACTTCAAGGCCAACACGCTCGGCACCTGCAAACACATCGAGGCGATTCTCGATCACCTCAAAGACGAACTGCCGCCGAACCTCCAGAAGAAGAAGGCCGCCGTCACGCGACCGGAGATCTTCCTCCACTACGGCGAACAACTTCAACTCGGCGTTCACCTCCCGCCGCGCCACTCCGACAAACTCGCGAAACTCGCGCTCACCTATTTCGACGAGAAGGGGCTGTGGTCCGGGCGCGGCAAGTACCCCGACCTGATCCGCGACGTGGAGGCGGTGCCCGAAGAGGTCACCGTGATGTCCGACGCGCTGGAGTTCGTCGATCGCGAGATCGAGCGCGCCGAACTGGCCGTGCGCGAACAGGAATGGGTGAAGCAACTCGAAGCCGGCACGCTCGACCTGAACCTGCTCTCCGTTTCGCTCTACGATTATCAGATGCGTGGCGTGCTGTTCCTCGCGTGCCGGGGGCGCAGCATTCTTGGCGACGACATGGGCCTGGGCAAAACGATTCAAACGCTCGCGGCGATCGAGTTGCTCGCACGCGAGCGCGGCATCCAGCGCACCCTGGTCGTCGCGCCGGCGTCCGTGAAGTACCAGTGGGAAACCGAAATCAAGAAGTTCACGACGCGCCCGGTTCAAGTCATCGACGGCAACCCGGAGGCGCGGCTCGATCAGTACGCGGAACCGACCTTCTACCGGCTCGTGAACTACGAACAGGTCGTGCGCGACCGCGAAGCGATCAACGCGTGGAAGCCCGACGTGATCGTTCTGGACGAAGCGCAGCGCATCAAGAACTGGGAAGCGAAGACGAGCAAAGAGGTGAAGAAGTTGCGGAGCCGGTACGCGATGGTGCTGACCGGCACGCCATTGGAGAACAAGCTTGAAGAGCTGTACAGCATCGTGCAGTTCGTGGACGAGCGCAGGTTCGGCCCGGCGTTCGAGTTCCTCCACGAGCACCGCGTCCTCGACGAGAACGGAAACCTGAAGGGCTACCGCAACCTCGACAAGATTCGCGAGAAGCTCGCGCCGATCTTCCTCCGGCGCACACGCGGCGAGGTGCTTACGCAACTGCCGGCGCGCACCGACAACACGGTGTTCGTGGAACTCTCGCCCGAACAGCGCGGCCCTTACGAAGAACAGCGCATCACGCTCGCGCGACTGCTCCAGAAGAACTACCTCACCGACCTCGACCGCAAGCGCATCCTCGCGTCCTTGGTCAACCTCCGCACGATCTGCGACTCCCTCTTTCTCTTCGACAAGCAGACCCGCGTTTCACCCAAACTCGACGAGTTCGCAGAGCTGGTGCCGGAACTCGTGACCGAGCACAAACTCGTCGTGTTTTCGCAGTGGGAAACGATGGCAATGGAGGCCGCGAAGGTGTTGGACACCCTGGGCGTTGGCTACGTGCTGCTGCACGGTGGATTGCCCGGCAAGGAGCGCAAGGCGGTACTCGAACGCTTCCAAACGGACCCTGTGTGCAAGGTGTTTCTCAGCACCGACGCGGGCGGAACCGGCCTGAACCTCCAGACCGCGGACACCGTCGTGAACCTCGAACTGCCGTGGAACCCGGCCGTTCTTGAGCAGCGCATCGCCAGGGTCCACCGCATGGGTCAAAACCGCCCAGTGCGCGTGATCAACTTCGTGACGCGCGGCACAATCGAGGAGAAAGTGCTACGCACGGTCGAGTCGAAACAGGCGCTGTTCACGGGGTTGTTCGCGGGCGACGCCGACGAGATCCCGTTCGAGGCGATCGGCACCGGCGGGTTCCTCGACACGATGCGCGAACTGGTCGGCACGGATGAGGTGAGCCTCCCTGTTGAATCGCAACGCGAGGAGCCACGAAAAGAAACAGGGGTCTTACGCCCCCCGCTCGCCAGGACCGTTTCCATGTGGCACGGGGTCGCGCAGATCGTGGAAGGCGCGTGTGCGGTACTCGCAGATCCCGGCGCGACCGGGCAGGTTCCGCCCGACGTTCGCGAGCGCCTTCAAGTCGCAATCCGTTCGCTCGCTAACCACTTCCGTCCAGAATCCGCGAATTAACCGCGTGGCCGGGCCGGTTGGTACGGATCGTGCAGGTTTCTCCAATGGTCAACCCGACCCGGCCCGGATCGTCGGACCGCAATCCGCTTCCCCATGAGGAAGCTGTCACATCGGAGGACCAAGAAATGAAATCGTTCGCACTAGCGGCCACGGTGGTCGCGGGGTTGCTCTGCACTGCGAGTTCCGCCGATGCACAATACCGCGTCCGTGGTGGCGTGGCCTTCACCTACGGCACCCCGAGGTACTACACACCCGCCTCCAACTACTCCTACTATACTCCGGTCTACATGACGCCGGAGTATAACGGGGTCGTGAGCGTCGGCGCCTACACGCCCCTCGGCGGCACGCGGATGATCGTGCCGAGCAACTACTACACGCCGTCCTCCTACACCCCGATGTACAATTACCCGGTCTACAGCGGGTACCGCGGCGGCGTGTACATCGCGCCGTCGAGCGGGAACTACTACTACCGCGGGCGGGGCGGACGCTGGTAAGGGCAACACAACGTGAACGGGCCGCAAAGTTCCCTTCGCGGCCCGCGTTGTTTAGCGCACTTCGATTAACCGGCACTCGGATAGCATCACTTCGTCGTCGTCGTCAACGAGCAACAACTTGCCGCCGATGCACCGCGTCGGACCGTTGTCCGGGCACACGTGGTCCGTCTCCACACCCAATGCGAACTCCGCTTCCGCGCGGTACGACGCGGGGTACACCAGCGGCAGGTGAACCTCGATCGTGGTCCCGTCGCGGAACGTGATCGCCGCAGGGCGATAGAGTTGATCGAGCAGCGTATCCGCCGGTTCAAGCAGCACTTTCCGCAGCGCCTCCCACGGCACCCACAAATACTCTCCACCGCGAAACGCTTCCAACACCGACGCGAACCGGTCGTCAGCGTCGCGCAGACCGTCGAACTCGCGCCCGTCGATGAAGCCGCGAACGACCGGGCTGACGGAGTCGGCCGCGTCGGTGGCGCGCACCGCGTTCTCGGGTTCGGCGCGGCGGAGCAACTTCACCGCTTTCCAGCGCCGCATCGCGTGGCTAGGTGGTGGGTCGGGGAAAATAGTAGGTTCGCGCCCGTCGAACGTGCGGTGCCGCTCGCTGCGGAATAGCCGGTGGAACGACCGCTCGACTTCCGGCCAGTCCGGTTCGTCGGTCTGAATGCGCGCGAGGTGTTCGAACGCGTCGTCGAGCCGACCGGCGAAGGCCAGCAGATCGACGAGCAACCGGCGTGCCGCGGGATCGGTCGGTGCCGCGCCGACTGCGGTTTCCTGGTGCGCGACCGCGTCCGCGAGTCGGCCTTCGGCGAGCATGTCGTGAACCGTCATGCAGACAGTCTACACCATCAGGCGGCCCGCGCAACCGTCTGGGTTTCGGTCGGTGCCGTGACCGGCACCGGGTGCCCGGTCAACCGCGACAGCGCGTCCGTCACCTGGAACGGGTTGAGCGTTTGAATCACTTCCGATTCGATCGGCATTTCGGGGAAGCGTGGTTCCACATCGAGCACGTGGCGCACGACCGCCGGCCCGATCAGCACAACGCGCTCGCCGTTGATGCGCGGCACCATTGCGAGCGGTTGCGTCGGCCAGAGCCAGTGTTCGCACCCGTCGAATCCAGTGGGCAGCGTGCCGTCGGCCCGCAGCGCCGCGGGTGCGAAGAGTTGGAACGAACTGTCGTTTTTCGTGGGCGCGAGTAAGCGGCAAAACGGCGCGACGCTGACGACCCCGCGAATGTGCAACCTCGCGCCGGTGCGGTCGCGAGGGGCGAGCACGAGAAACACTTCGTCGTCCGGCACCGCGAGCAGATCGGCGAGGTCATTCGCGGCGGAGCAGCGAGAAGCCATCGCGAGCGCGGCGGTCTTCAGACCGTCGATCGCACGCGCGACTCGCCGAACTTCGACGTGAGCCAACAGCGCCGGCATTTCGGCAGCGACGAGGTCTGCGAGTGCGGCAAAGCGATCGGGTGTATCGCGCGCGGCTTCGAGTTCGGTCTGGCGCTTCGGGTCGAAGAAGAAGACGGCCGGCTCGTTCCACCGCGACCGTGAGAGTTGCTTCGCGGTGCGCGCCAGGGCGTCGCGCAACTGAATAAGGCCCGGGCGCGCGGCGAACGCGGGATCGCGCGAAGGCTTGGCGGGTTGCGGACTGGTGTGGCGGAAGAGTTCGGGTGACATCGGCGCGTCCTCCTTGACGGGCATAAACGCAATTAGACGCCAGAGTTGGAGGCGCTTTCAAGTGGAACCAGCCAGCTCGGGTGTCACCCGTTCAGTTCGACCGCCTCTTCCCAGTGCTGATACAAGAACGCGAGCGCGTCTTTCGACTTCTCCAGATCGGCCATCGTTTCGCGAAGGCGCGTCGCGTCCTTGTACACGTCGGGCGTCTGGAGCGATGCTTCCAGGGTCGCGATCTTCTTCTCGGTCTTCGCGATGTCGGCTTCGATATCGGGCACCTTGCGGTACGCGAACTTCCGCTTCGGCTTAGCCTTCGCATCGCCCGGCGCTGGTGCGCCACCCCCGGACTTGCGTCCGGGGTTCGCCTCCTCGGGGGGCTTACGTCCCCCGCTTGCCTTGGTTGCCTGTTCGCGCGCGTTGCGCAGAAGTTCGTAGGTGTCGTAGTTGCCGTAGACGACTTCCGTCGTGTCCTCCGCGAAGACGATCATCAGGTCCGCGACGCGATTCAAGAAGTACCGGTCGTGGCTCACGACGATGCATGTGCCTTCGTAGTCCTTGAGGGCTTGTTCGAGCGAGTCGCACGCCCAGATGTCGAGGTGGTTCGTCGGCTCGTCGAGGATGAGCAGGTTTGCGCCGTTGACCGTGAGTTTCGCGAGCGCGGCCCGCGACCGCTCGCCACCGGAGAGCGACTTGATTGGGTGTTCGACGATCTCGCCGTGCAGCCCGAAACTACCGAGCAGGTCGCGCATCTTCTGCTCGGTGTGCTGCGGGTCGTCGTCCGGCCACACAGCGCGCATCACGCTCTTCTCAGGATCGAGGATCGCGAGGTGCTGGTCGAGGTAGCCCGGGAACACGAGGTGCCCGCGCTGAACCAGTCCGCTCGTCGGTTCTTCGTCGCCCAGCAAGATGCGGAGCAGCGTGGTCTTGCCGCACCCGTTCGCGCCCATGATGCCGAGTCGCTTGCCTCGCGGCAGGTCGAAGCTGAGGTTCTCGAACAACTTCTTTTCGCCGTAGCGCTTGGTCAGGTCTTCCGTGTGGAACACGGTGTCGCCTGAGCGCGCCACTTCGCTAAACGCAATATGAGGCCCGCTTACCTTCGTCGGTTTCTCCAGCCGGTCGATCCGGTCGAGCGCCTTCACGCGCGACTGCGCCGCCTTCGCGAGTTGCCCGTAGTGCGCCCGGCGGATGAACTCTTCTTGCTTCTCGATGTACTCCTGTTGCGACTCGAACTCCTTCAGTTCGCGCTCATACTTCTCGTCGCGGAGCCTGACATACTGCTTGAAGCTCCCTGGGTAACTGGTGATCTTCCGCTGGTGCAACTCGAACGTCTTGTTCGTCACCTTGTCGAGGAAGTAGCGGTCGTGACTCACGACCAACATCCCCTCGGGTTGCTGGGCAAGGTAGTTTTCGAGCCAGCGAGTAGTGTCGATGTCGAGGTGGTTGCTCGGTTCGTCGAGGAGCATCACATCGGGCGCGGAGAGGAGCACCTTCGCGAGTAGCAGTCGGCGCTGCTGACCGCCGGAGAAGGTGTTCGCGTCGCGGTGGAAGTCGGTGGCCTTGAAGCCCAGACCCGCGAGCACACCTTCGACCTTGTGATCGAGTTCAAACGCGTCGTGATGGCGGAGTAACTCCGTGAGCCGGTCGAACGTCGCGCTCAGTTGCTTGTGTTGCGTCTCGTCGGTGGAAGTGGCTAACTCTTCCGCGACGCGCTCGAACTCGCGTTGCGTCGCGAGTAACTCATCGAACGCGCTTTTGGCTTCTTCAAAGAGAGTGCGCCCCTGTGGGAACTCCGCGACCTGTTGGAGCAGCCCGAGGCGTGCGCCCGCGTGCAGTGTCACCTTGCCGGAGTCCGGTTCGTCCAACCCTGCGAGGATGCGGAGCAGAGTGGTTTTGCCGGCCCCGTTGGGGCCAACAAACCCGACCCGTTCGCCCGCGTGGATCTCGAATTCCACGTCCTCGAAGAGTGGGGTCGCGTCGTAGCCGCGGGACACGTTCGTACAGGAAAGGAGCAGCATCGGAAGAACCCACCCCCGGCCCCTCCCTGCAGGGAGGGGAGGAAGAAACGGCTTGCTGCGCTCGCGGACCACGCAACCGATAAGGCTCGCGAGCGCAGCGAGCCGTGCTCCCCTCCCTGCAGGGAGGGGTCGGGGGTGGGTTCTTCAACTTAACAGAATGCGGAGCAACTCGGGATGCACCGCGGGGTTGCCTGCGACGAGGTCTGGGCGGTACGGGTCGAACGGCTTCCCGTCCGTCGTACTCAGCACGCCGCCGGCCTCCGCGATGAGCGTGGCGCCCGCCATCACGTCCCACGGGTAGTTGTCGTAAGCCCAGTACCCGTCGAATCGGCCCACCGCGACATACGCCATGCTGAGCGCGGTCGAACCGTTTCGGCGAAGCGACTGCGCGTGTTCGGTGAGTTTTCGCCACGCATCGAGGTTGCGGAGCTGCTTCTGGTAGTTCGCGGGGAACCCGGTGCTGATCATGCCGTCGGTCACACTGGGGACCGTGCTCACGCGAATTGGCTTGTCATTGAGCGTCGCGCCCAGACCGTCCGCGGCGGCGAAGAGTTCGTTCTGGCGGGGGTCGAAGATCACGCCCACAATCGCCTTGCCCCGGTGCCACAGCCCGATGGACACGCAGTACGCGGGCACGTCGTGAACGTAGTTCGCGGTGCCGTCGAGCGGATCGACGACCCACGCCGGCGGTGCGTCCGCCGCTGGTCGCACGTCTTCGGGCGACTTGCCCACGGACTCTTCCTCGCCGATGAAGACGTGGTCAGGGAACGAGCCGAGCAGGATATCTTTGATGATCTGTTGCGACGCGGTGTCCGCGTCGGTGACGAGGTCGGCGCGGCTCTTTTCGCGCACCGAGAATTTGGTGCGCCATCGTTCCAATTCGGCGCCGCCTTTACGGGCGGCATTGATGGCGACGGACAGGTACTCGCGCAGGCGTGCAGGTTCTGTACTCATGCGGAAATGATATGGTCTTCGGCCGCTTGCGGCTTC
>CAMDQN010000157.1 GCA_945905925.1 Singulisphaera sp. GP187 | reverse complement strand
CGTCGAACCGGCGCACTTCTTTGCCGGTCACCGCGTCCCAGATCAAACCGGAATAGTCGCCGTAGGTGATGACCACCGTGCGGTTGTCGAGCAATGGCGTGAGCCCACTCCGATTTGCGTAAGGTCCGCGGTACGACGCGAGTTTCTTCCCGGTTGCGGTGTCGGTCGCGACGAACTCGAACTCCATCCGCCCGATTTGAGGAATGCCCTTCGGCGTGGCGCTCACGACCACCTTTCCGTTTGGGAACAGCGCGAACTCGGATTCGGGGCCGTCCGCTTCAACCTTCGCCAGCGCCTTGTGCGTTTTCGTGTCGAAGACAATTCCGGTGCCGTTGATGAAAAGCAACAACCGGGCGCCATCCGCCGACCACCCGGCGAGCCGCATTGAATACTCATCGCCGACCGAGAAGGCTCGCTTGGCGGTCGTCAGGTCGAACACCTTGGCGCCGAGAGAGTCCGTGAACGCGACCGCGCCGCCGTCGGGCCGGAACACCGCCGAGGAGCCGTCGCGCGCGGTTTCGCCCGGGTCGGTGGCGCGGGCAATCTCGCTTCCGGTGATCGCGTCCCAGGTCACGACGCGGCGCCCACCGTCGGCGGTGACGACGCGCTTACCATCTTGGGTGAACTGAATCGCGGTGATCGCGCGAATGTGCCCGCCGGTCGGCGAGAGGATGCCGCCGCGCAAGGCCGCCACCGCGAACTTCTGAACGGGTTCGTCGGTGACTCGGTGCAGTCCGAGCGCGACACCGGGCTTGCCGGTGGGCAGCACGAGGTCGATGCCGGTTGCTTCGAGGTCGCTTCGCGCGATGGGTTCGCCGGTCTTCGCGTCCCATACTCGAAACTCGCTGGGTTTGGGGAACCACACCTGATGCGGGTCGCGCTTGTGGAAGATCACGCCGACCCGCGAGCCGTCCGCGTCGAAAACGAGTTTGTCCACGCCACTGAACTTCGCCGCGAACGCGTGGATGGGCTTGCCCGTGATCGCGTCCCAGAGTTGCACCGCGCCGATGTCGCCGGCCGTGAGGATTGTCTTCGCGTCCGGCGAGAACAGCGCCCGCCACACTTGAACTGTCGCCGGGAGCCGGGCGACTTCCTTGCCGGTCGTCGCGTCGCAAATCTGAACATCCTTGGTGGACAGCCGGAAGATCGCGACGCGTGTGCCGTCATCGGAGAACGCACCGCGGTAAATGTCCCGCGTCGCGGACTTGAACTCCGCAAGCGTCTTCCCGCTGTCCGGTTCCACGATGCGAACGACCTGCTTGTCGTCCCAGTCTTCGCTGACGCGCACGAGCGCGCGAGACGCGTTGGCGGACACGGCGAACACGTAGGTGTCGAACGTGAACACCGCGTCGCCGGTTTTGATGTCGAAGACGGCGAACCCACCGTCGCCGCCGACGCCGTCGCCGCTGGCGTAGTCGAGGAGAACCGACGTGCCGCTCGCGAGGATCGCCCGCACATGCGGCCAGCGGTCGAACGTGCGCCGCTCGACCTTCTCCAGTGGCACACGATTCACTTCGTGACCGGTCGCGAGCGAGGTGAAGACCAGTTCCCTTCCGCGCGCGCTGATGATGGTCTTGCCGTCCGGCATGAGCGCGTGGGACGCGTAGCTCTGCGCGCGGAAGCCAGGCGTGCCGAGCCGGACTTTCGTCCCGGCTGGTCGCGGATCGGGCGCGCGGTCTGCCGCGAGCGACAACGTGGGCGTGAGAGCCACCAGCACGAACGACACGATTCGCGTCATCACGGCCCTCGGTTAAAGACAGATTGGCTCTCAGAACCGCGGCGGCTCCTTGCGGACCAGTTCGTTCGCGTAGTCGAGGCTGTCGAGCGTGCCCGCATCGGTCCAGTACCCGTCGAGGTTGAAGCACCCCATCCGGCCCTGCTTGATGTAATGATTGTTCACGTCCGTGATTTCGAGTTCGTTGCGGCGGCTCGGCTTGAGTGTCTTGATGAGCCCGAACACGTCCGGCGGGTAGATGTAGATGCCCACCACCGCGAGGTCGCTCTTCGGGTTCTCCGGCTTCTCCTCGATGCCCACCACCTGCTCGCCGTTCAACTCCGCGACACCGTAGCGGCCGGGGTCAGGCACCTGCTTCAGTCCGATCCACGCCCAATCGGGGCGCGAGTTCGCTTTCTCCAGAAGGGGAACGAGCGGGTCGCGGAAGATGTTGTCGCCGAGCAGCACGAGCGACCGGCTGCCCATGCAGAAGTGTTCCGCGAGGCCAAGCGCCTGTGCGATGCCGCCGGCTTCGTCCTGCACGCGGTATGTGAGCCGGCAGTTGTGGTCGCGTCCGGACCCGAGCAACTCGACGAAGTCGCCCATGTGTTCGGTGCCGGATACGAGGAGTATCTCTTGCACCCCGGCCCCGGCGAGCTTCTTGAGCGGGTGGTACACCATCGGCCACGGGCCGACCGGCAGCAGGTGCTTGTTCGTGACCCGTGTCAGTTCGCCCATGCGGGTGCCCTTGCCGCCCGCCAGAATCACGCCGCGAATGGACATTCTTGGTCCTCGTAGGGTGGGCACTGCCCACCATGCTTTTGTTCGCTCACGCGCGCGAGCGGATGGTGGGCAGTGCCCACCCTACACTTTTCGACTCCTCAAGTCCGCGACCCACGCGGTGTTCGCTTCGTACCACGCGATCGTTTCCGCTAACCCCGCGTCGAAGGTCACCTGTGGCGACCAGCCGAGTTCGCGCTCTGCCTTCGCGCAGTCGATCGCGTAGCGGCGGTCGTGGCCCAGACGGTCCTCGACGTACTTGATGAGCGTGTCCGGCTTGCCCAGGAGCTTCAGCAGGAGATGCGTGAGGGCGAGGTTGGTCATCTCGCACCGGCCGCCGAAGTTGTACACCTCGCCGGGCTTCCCGTTCCGCCACGCGGCTTCCACCCCGCGACAGTGGTCGAGCACGTGAATCCAGTCACGCACCTGCTGACCGTCGCCATACACCGGCACCTGAATGTCATTCAAGATGTTCGTCACGAACAGCGGGATGAGCTTCTCGGGAAACTGGTATGGGCCGTAGTTGTTCGAGCACCGCGTGATGACCGCGTTCAGCCCGAACGTGTGGTGGTACGCTTGCACGAGCAGATCCGCAGCGGCCTTGCTCGCGGAGTACGGGCTGTTCGGGTGCAGCGGCGTCTGTTCCGTGAAAAAGCCAGTCGCGCCGAGACTGCCGTACACTTCATCAGTACTCACTTGAACGTACTTCTTCGCGCCGAACTCGCGAGCGGCGTCGAGCAGCACCTGCGTGCCGAGTACGTTGGTGCGCACGAACGGCCCGCTGTCCTGAATGCTGCGATCGACGTGACTTTCCGCCGCGAAGTGAATGATGTCCGTTACATCTCGCCGCATCGCGGCGCGCACGTCTTCGCGCGAGGTGACATCGCCTTTGATGAAGGTGTATCGCGGGTGTGTTGCGAGATCGGCGAGGTTCGCGAGGTTGCCTGCGTAGGTGAGCGCATCAAGATTGACGACCGATATGGCCGGGTCGGTGGCGAGCACATGCCGGACGAAGTTCGAGCCGATGAACCCGCACCCGCCGGTGACCAGAAGCGTCGCCATGTTTCCCCCTTCGGGCGGCGCGTGCGCCCGAAGGAGTTGTAAGTCGCGAGCGGTTCGGGGTCAAACCGGCTCACTCGAGCGGGTTCGCCTTGCGCCACTTCTCCCACTTCGCGAACGCGGTCTTGCGGGTCGCGTCGTCCGGGAAATAATGCCGCGAGTACGAGTACGACTGACGACTGACCGAACTGCCGCCGTAGCGGTCCGCGAAGCCGTAGTCTTCGAGTTTCTGGTCCGCGAGCAGCAGCGCAACGGCCAGTGCGAGATCGCGGACCTGAATGGTGTAGGCCGATTCCGGGTCGCCCTCGTTCAACACCGGTCGCGGGATGCTGTACAGCGGGAATGCATCGGTCATCGCGTAATCCACGAGCGGAATGTGTTTCTTGGTGCCGTTGGTGGCGAGGTAACTCACGCCGCGCGTGCGCCAGGTCGGGGAGATCGCGGGTGTGGTGAGCATCCGGGCGGCCAACCCGCACGCTTGCTCGGGCATTTCGAGGGTCGTTGCGATACTCAGCGCCGTGTACATCTCGCGCGCTTCGTTGCGCGAATCAAGCCACGCGACCGCGACCGCGCGATACACCTTGCTCTTCTCGTCCGTGCCGCGGGCCGCGGCGTAAAACCCCGATCCGCTCATCAGCGTGGAGATAGATGTCCGGCGCCCTGAAATGTAGCTCGACCCCACCAGGCTCTCGGCGAACAGCAGCGCGGTCACGTCTTCGAGCGTTGGCTCGCGTACTTCCCCCCCGTCTTCGTTCGCGTACCGCAGGGTGTACAGGTCCTGGCGGCGCCACACGACGAGGTCGCCGAGGTCGACCCGCGAGCCATCGACGGCGAACATCAATCGCTGATTGGCCCGGCTGGTGACCAGATCCGTGAACACGCGGCGCGCGGCCGCGTCGAGCGCCCGGTCTGCCCGCAACGTGTACCCGAAGAACGCCCACTCAATGCCGACTGCCGCGCGAAATTGCTTCCACGCGGGGAGGTCGTGTTCGTATTCGCCCTTCGTGTCGGCGAGAAAGGTGTCGAGTCGCGCTTTCCGGTCGAGGTCCGTGGCGCGCCGGAGGAGTTGATTGCACCGGAAGCGAATTTCCGGGTCGGGGTTCGTGCTCGCGCCCGCGTTCAGTGCCGGGCGCGCGAGCCGGCCCAACTTCAGGAGTTGCTCCTCCGCCTCTTCACGTGCGACGAAATCCTCGTTCCCGAGTTGTCGCACCAGTACGCGGGATTTCACCTGAATCTCTGGTGAAATTGCGAGATCATCAGGGTTCGGTGACGCGGCGCCGGTCCATCCGGCGGTGACGAACAAGCACGCGAATACGAGGCCGGGGCGGTACATGGCTCCTCCCGCGAACGCGAATCGGCTATTCCACCATTGTGTCCTCTCGCGCCGCGAGATACCAGAGATTGTCGTTGATGAATAGGGTGCTTTCAAAGTAGTAGGCACACTCCGTGTGCCGTCGCTTCGCAACTCCAGATCGCCAAGCGGTTCTGACTCGCTTTGCCACGGCACACGGAGTGTGCCTACTACTTTGAAAGCACCTCACACCACGGGGAGCGTTCCGCCCGCAGTCGGTGTGCTGGGCGTTCTCGCCGGTTCGATCGCGCCGAGAACGCCGTCGAGGAGTTTGAGGGCCGTTTCCACCTGCGCCGCGGAGATGCACAGCGGCGGGCAGAAGCGGATCGCGGTTTCGCCGCAACCGAGCAGTAGCAACCCGCGCTGGAACGCGGTCTGAATCACCCTCTCGCGTGTCGCGGCCGAGGGTAAATCCGCGGCGGTCATGAGGCCCAGCCCGCGAACGCCGGTCACGCCTGAGTGTTTCTTCGCCAACTCGCGCAGCCCGGCGCGAAGTTGCTCGCCGCGAGCGGTCGCGTTCGCCATGTACTCGCGTTCGAGCAAGTCGATTGATGCGAGCGCGGCGCGGCAGCTAACGGGGTTGCCGCCGAACGTACTCGCGTGGCTGCCGGGCGGCCAGTCCATCACGTTCGCCTTCGCGATGATCGCTCCCAATGGCATTCCGCTTGCGATGCCTTTCGCGGAGCAGATGATGTCGGGTTCGACGCCGTAGTGCTCCACCGCGAACATCTTCCCGGTGCGGCCCATGCCCGATTGCACTTCATCGACGACGAGCAGAATGCCGTGCTTGTCGCACAGCGCGCGAAGGGCGGGCAGACACCCGGCCGCGATAGGATGGTAGCCGCCTTCGCCCTGAATCGGTTCGACGAAGATCGCGGCCACTTCTTCCGGCGGGCAGGTCCGCTTGAAGATGGTGTCTTCGATCTCCGCGACGAGTTTCTCTCCGCGGTCTTCGGTTCCGACCGCGCGCGGGAAGTTCACGTGGTGAATATCTGGCACGAGCGGCGAGAACCCGCGACGGTGTACGAGCTTCGAGCCGCTGAGCGACATCGCCCCGTAGGTGCGCCCGTGGAACGCGCCGAAGAACGCGACGACGCGGTTGCGCTCCGTGTGGAAGCGTGCGAGCTTCAGGGCGCCTTCAAGCGATTCCGCGCCGCTATTCGCGAAGAACACCTTCTTCGGGCTTGGCCCGGGCGCGATGCGGGCGAGTTTTTCAGCTAAGTCGATCTGCGGGCGGTAGTAGAAGTCGGTGCCGCTCATGTGGAGCAACTTCGCGGCCTGATCTTGAATGGCCGCGACGACTTCGGGGTGACAGTGCCCGGTGTTCGTGACCGCGATGCCGGCGGTGAAGTCGAGGAACAGGTTCCCGTCCACGTCTTGAATGACGGCCCCGCTCCCGCGTTCGACGAACAGCGGGTACATCGGCGTGTACGACGGCGACACGTAGAGCTTGTCGCGCGCGAGCATCTCCGAGCCGTTCGGCCCCGGCAGCGGTGTGCGGATGTCGGGCACCGTGAGGTGGTCGAACTGGAACATGGGAACCTCCAGGCGAACCCGCCCTTGCGGGCGGGGGGTGGTGGGAGTGTGGCGCCGTACCCGCCCTTGCGGGGGGTTCGCCTCACGCCGGGCCTCCATCAATCGCTGTCGTCAGCCCCTGCGCCATCTTGATGTCGGTGCCGTGATTCACGGTCCACGCGGTCTGGTGCGTGACCGCGGATACCAGCGCCGCGGCCGACGGATGGCCGTTGCCGCTCTTCTTCACGCCGCCGAACGGCAGGTGAACTTCCGCACCAATCGACGGCAGGTTCACGTAGCCCATGCCGTAGTCGCACTCGTCGCGGAAGAACTTCATCTTGCGATAGCTCTCGGTTAGCACCGCCATCGAGAGACCGTATTCGGTGTCGTTGTAAATGCGGGCCGCGTCTTCATCCGTGCGGAACGGGATCAGCGCGACGTGCGGGCCGAAGACTTCCTCATGTGTAACGCGAAGGTTCGGCTTCGCCTCGGTTCGGTACACGAACGGCGACAGGAAGCAGCCCTTCGCATCGGGCGGACCGTTCGGCGCGAGCAGCACGTCCACACCTTCCGACTTCGCGAGCGCGTTGTAGCTCAAGACCTTTTCCAAACCCTTGCGGTTCACGAGCGGACCCGCGAAGTTCTTCGCATCAAGTGGGTCGCCGAACTTCAACTGCTTTGCGGTGTCCACGAATGCCTTCGCGTACTTGTCCATCAGCGATTCGTGAACGATGATGCGGCTCGCGGAGACGCACCGCTGACCGGTGGTCTTGAACGCGCTCAGGATGCCCGCGTTCACCGCGAGGTCGAAACGGGCGTCGTCGCAAACGATCACCGCGTTCTTGCCTCCCATTTCGGCCGCGACCATGCGGTCCGGCATGCTCGCAGAGATTTCCTGAATGCGCTTCCCCACCGCGTAACTTCCCGTGAAGCACACCACGTTCACGCCGGGGTTCTTCACGAGTGCTTCGCCGACTGGCCCGCTACCTTGAACGAGATTCACCGTGCCCGCAGGGAAGCCGGCTTCCGCGAACAACTCCACCAGCCGCTGCGCGACGGCGGGCGTTTCCTCGCTCGGTTTGAAGACGCACGTGTTGCCTTCGAGCAGCGACGGCCCGAGCATCCACAGCGGCACCGCGAACGGGAAGTTCCACGGCGTGACCACCGCGACCACGCCCCACGGCTTCCGTCGCGTGAACGCGTCCTTCTCCGCGATCTCGCTGGCGATTACTTCGCCGTAAACGCCGGCGCGCCCGCTGCCGAACACCCATTGCACCATGTGCAAGCCTTCGACCACTTCGGCGCGGCATTCTGTGACGTTCTTACCGCATTCGCGGGCCATCAGCACCGCGAGCGCGTCGGTGTCGCGTTTGATAAGTTGCGCGAGCCGATCGAAGCACTCGGCGCGTAAAATGCGCGACGTTCGTCGCCACGCTGGGAACGCATTGCGAGCTGCATCAACCGCGAACGCGACTTCTTCCGGTGTCGCGTTCGGGAACGTACCGACGACTTCGCTGAGGTTTGCAGGGTTGAAGTCCGCGAAGTCGTCGCGAGCCGGCAGCCACTCGCCACCGACGAACAACCGGCCCGAAACGCTTGGAATGGCGGCCATAACGTACCTCCGGGCGAACCTCCGCACTGGTTCTCGCCCTCAATACTAGAGGGAGCCGCGCGAAGCCACTCTTCCCCATTTCACCTGCCGCATTCTACGCCCGCGACAACGACCGCAGCAAGCGCGACGGTCCGCGTATAATTCGTGAATGCGGTACACCGCTGAGGGAGCTTCATGCCTGAGCAGATTGAATTGATTGTCGGATCGCAACCGTGGCCGTTGACGGTTCCTGCGGATCGCGCCATTGCGATTCGGCGTTCACCGTTCACCGCGCCAACGGCTTCGGCTGCGGAGCTCGTTAGCAATGCGTTGGAACAGCCGTTCAACTTTGAACCGCTACGCCGGGCGCTCACACCAGACGATCGCGTCGCAATCGTGATCGATCCACGACTCCCGCATCTGACGGAAATGCTCGCGGAGGTGATTCGGCACGTCGGCACCGCGGGCGTCACACCGGCTGCGATCACGGTCATTAGCCCGCCGGGCGCACCGCAAACGTGGATCGAGGAAATGCCGGATGAGTTCGCGGATCTCACTGCCGAGACGCACGACCCGGCAAACGTGCAGAAACTCATGTACGTCGCGGCCACGAAGGGCGAGCGCCGCGTGTACCTTAACCGCACGGTCGGCGAAGCGGACTTCACCATTGTGCTCGCGGGGCGCCGCTACGATCCGCACTGCGGTTACGCGGGCGCGGAAACCGCACTCTTCCCAACACTCTCGAACGAAGAAACTCGCGCCGCGCTCTTGGGTGAGTTCACTTCTTCCGCACCGGATGGCAACCGCGAGGGCGAGGCGACGGAAGTTGCGTGGTTGCTCGGCACGCCGTTCTTCATTCAGGTGATCGAGGGTGAAGGCGATACCGTTCAGGATGTGGTCGCGGGGCTGTTCGACAGCGGCGCGGAAGGCATTCGCCGGCAAGATGCGCGCTGGCGAAGCACCATCGACGCGGAAGCCGATACTGTGATCGCGTCCGTGAGCGGCGACCCCGCGAACATCACCTTTGCTGATCTTGCGAAAGCCGCTGCGACCGCGGCGAGAGCCGTGAAGAAAGGCGGTCGCATCGCGCTACTCACTATAGCCGCGCCGGACTTGGGGCAAGGTGCAGAACTGCTCCGCAAGTTCGATGGCCCGACCGGTGCGAAGAAGTTACTCGCGCGCGAGAAGCCCGACGATTGGGCCGCTGCGGCGCTGTGGGTTTATGCGGCTCGGTCCGCGAGTGTGTTCTTCGCGAGCGGCTACCCCGATAACGTCTCGGAAGAGTTGTTCACCACACCGATTCGCACGCTCTCGGAAACGCAACGGCTCATCGACACCGGCGGCACGGTGTTACTCATCCCCGACGCGCACAAGGCGATGGTGACCGTGGGATAGCGGCTTCAATACCCATTTGCGAACACGCTGCGCCCGCCATCGACCGGGAGACACGTCCCGGTCACGAAGTCGTTGTCGAGAAAGTGCAGCACGGCCGCAGCGACGTGAGCCGGGCTGCCCTCGCGCTTCACCAGCGTGCCCGCGATCACTCCCTCTCGCTCATCGCTGCCCATTTCACGCGGAAGCATCACCGGACCCGGCAGCACCGCGTTCACGCGCACGTTCGGGTTGCGCGTGCCCAGTTCCACCGCGAACACTCGCGTTAAGCCAGGTATTGCGGCCTTGCTCGGGAAGTACGCGGCGTAGTCCTTGTACGGCCGCGAGTCGGCCCAGTCGCCGACGTTCACGATGCACCCGCCCGTCGGTTGCTTCACCATCGCCAGGCCAACGTGCTGACACATCAGGAACGTGCCGAGCAGGTTCGCGTCGAAGTGCTCGCGCACATCGGCCGAGGTCACGTCTTCGAGCGCCTTGCGGTTCCAGATCGCGGCGCAGTTCACGAGCGCGTCGATGCGACCGAAGAAGTCGAGTGTCGCGGTCACCAGTTCGCGCACGGCGGTTTCATCCGCGAGGTCCGCTTGCAGAGGAACCGCCATGACTCCGAACCGCGATTCCAGACTGGTAGCGGTTTCGTTCGCTTCGTTCTCCGACGTGTTGTAATGCACCGCGATGGCGTACCCGCGGGCCGCGAGCGCCTCTGCGACGTGCGCCCCCACGCGCCGCTTCCCACTGCCGGTCACCAGCGCGACCTTCGGTTCGCTCACGATCCCTCCTTCAGAGCCGGTGTCGCGCTATCGGTGTCAATTGGCGTGTCGAGTGTGACCCACGTCTTGCACCCGGCATACTCGGGGCGCTCGGTCACCTCCACCGGGCGCGCGAGTCGGAACACACGCACGTTCAGCACGAACAACCCCGGCGTGCGATAGTGGAACCGCTGCGTCACCACGTCCGGCGTCCACGCGTACAGTGAGTCCAGCGTGAGTGCGTCATCGAGTTTCGCGATGTGCGAGACCGACTCGACGCGCACAAAGTGCGTGAAGCGGACCGTACCCGCCGCGGGTTTCGCGGCGTCGGCGCGTTCGAGCAGCGGCAGAAACGCGGGCTTGATCCCGGCACGATGTTCGTGAAAGTACGTCGGGTACAGCAGGAACTCGGAATGCTCTGGGCGGAACACGCCGCCGTCTTCGGAGATGCCGCCTTTGCGCAGGATCAGCGACTGGCGGCCCTCGGCGAGTGCCTCGCAGATTACCGCCCACTCTTTGAAAGCGATCGACAGCATTGAAGTTCCTTGTCTCTTCCGCCGCTTGCGGCTTCGCGAGCGCTCGCGAAGCCGCAAGCGGCGCTACACCCGTTCGTGTTTCGGGCTGCGGGTCATGAGGTCTTGCACGGCCACGAGCGGCGGCTTGCCGTTGTGAAGCATCTCGTACACGCCGGTCATAATCGGTGCTTCGATGCCGCTTCGCGTCGCGCGCTCGAACACGCTCTTGCTCGTAAACACGCCCTCCGCGATCTGCGGCCCGGCCAACACCTCCACGAGCGGTTCGCCTTTGCCGAGTCGGTAGCCGACGCGCCGGTTCCGCCCGTGTGGGCTGAAGCACGTCGTGATCAGGTCGCCAGTCCCCGCGAGGCCGGTGAACGTCGAAGGCTCCGCGCCGTGCGCGACCCCGAAGCGCGTCATCTCGACGAGTCCACGCGTGAGCAGCGCGGCCTTCGCGTTGTCGCCGAAGCCGAGACCGTCGCACACGCCGGCCGCGATCCCGATCACGTTCTTCAGCGCGCCCGCCAGTTCGACGCCGACCAAATCGCCGTTCGTGTACACGCGAAACCGGTCCGTGCCGAACCGCAGTTGCACCCACGACGCAAGACCGCCGTCGCTGGCGGCGACGACCACGGACGTGGGCATTCCGCGGGCCACCTCTTCCGCGTGGCTCGGGCCACTCAGCACCGCGACGTTCTCTGTTTGAAGCACTTCGCCGATGATCTCCGACGGCCGGCGGAAGGTCGCGATCTCCAGCCCCTTCGTGAGACTCAGGACGGGTGTATCGGTTGCGCGAAGCGCAGCGAATGGGCTGAGTGTTGCGCGCAGGTAGGCGGTCGGGATCGCACTGACCCAGCAGTCGGCGTTCTTCACCGCCTCGGCGCAGTTGGCCGTGATCTGAAGCGAATCCGGGAGTTTCACGCCCGGCAGGAGTCGCGTATTCTCCCTTGATTCTTGGAGTTTCGCGGCGTTGTCGGCGTGTGCGCTCCAGAGCCGGACGCGGTGTTCCGGGTTCTGAGCCAACAAGTGCGCAATGGCGGTTCCCCACCCACCGCTACCTAGCACCACGAACGTTATCGGCATAGTACATATTTCCACCTACGGAGATGGCGCCGATTCGCGCCCTGGTACATCTTATCCAGTCGTGTGCTCAATCCGCCGGGGTTCCCGGCTCGCGTTGAAGTACCGCTCGTCCACTGGTCGATTTACTTGGCGAGAGTCAGCTTGGATTACCGGCGCGGCGCGTGCAGGTTGGGGAACCTGTACCGTCTCGGGGGCCGGTGCCCGGCGGTGCTCGCCACGGAGGATGACATGGCAACCCGACTCAAGCTCTTCACTCCTGCGCCCGAAGAAACCGAACCGAGCGCCGAACCGGACGTTCGCGTGCGCCTCGGAGACTTACTCCCGCTCGTCGCGATGGCACAGCGGATGAACTTCATCTGGTTGAAGGACTTCCTCGACGACGAAGTGAGCGTCAGTACCGACCTGTACGAAGTGCTGCAAGCGTTCCGCAGCAGCCGGCCCACGTCCGCTTGAGCCATTTGTAGGGTGGGAGAAGGCTTTGCGCCGTCCCAGGTTTTCGCTGCCGAGTGCGCGAAACGTGGGACGGCGCAAAGCC
>CAMDQN010000156.1 GCA_945905925.1 Singulisphaera sp. GP187 | reverse complement strand
TGGGAGGCGACATACAAGTCGGCTAACCGATCCGGCTGGAGCCGTCCTGTCCGCAAGTCGTCCTTGAGTTGCTCGGCGAAATCCATGGCGAATCAATAACCGATCCGGCCGAGCGAGAGAATATCGGCTTCAGAGATTAGACAGCTACTGGCAGCGAACGCCACTGCTTCTGGGGGCACGCTGACCGGTTTCGCACAGTTGCTCGCCTCCGGGAACACGACCGCGTTCGGCATCTTCGACCGTGCCGATTTCGGGTTGCTGTTCTCGGCCCTGCGGCGGAACGCGCTCTTGAAGGTACTCGCCGAGCCGAACCTGGTGGCGCTGAACGGCCACTCGGCCAACTTTCTGGCCGGAGGTGAGTTCCCGGTTCCGGTGCCGCAGACCGGTGGCGGAGGCGTCGTCCCGACCGTGACGGTCCAGTTCAAGGAGTTTGGCGTCCGCCTCGGCTTCCTGCCGACGATTCTCGATGGCGACGTGGTCCGCCTATCGGTGGACCCGGAGGTCAGTACCATCGACCCGACCCTCGGGACCGTGCTCGTTGCGGGCGGCTCCCCCGTCCCCGGCCTGAACACCCGCCGGGCGCACACGGTCGTCGAGATGCGCGAGGGCCAGACGCTCGCTATCGCGGGGCTGCTGCAAGTGACGATGGACGGCTCCACCCAACGCATCCCCGGTCTCGGCGATCTGCCGATCCTCGGGCCATTCTTCAGCAACACGACAAGCAACCGAATCGAGAAGGAACTGATCGTCCTCGTCACCCCATACCTGATCGACACGACTCAGAGCGACCAGGTTCCTCCGGTGCCCGGCGAAGACGTGACGACGCCCAGCGACTTCGAGTTCTACTTCCTCAACCGGATCGAGGGCCTGACCGGGCGGGAGTGGCGCTCGACAACCCAGTACGAGAAGCAACTGCCCGCGGTTCGCGCGCTGCTACGACTCGACGCCACCAACGTTCGCGGCCCGTTCGGACATTGCGAGCCGTAACCGTCCCCCGCACCGGGGGCCGAGATCCCGATTCCGCACACGACACTGGAGCCCGAACATGCTACTGATCCGCTGGTGGAAGCCGAGTCTCGCCGCAGGGTTTCTCCTCGTCGGTGCCGACGGGGTTGCTCCCGGGCAGCCCCCGGCTTCCCCGCTCACCGGACCGGGGCCAGTCGCGCCGTCGACGGCCGCGGCATGCTCCACACCGGGTGGCGTATTGCTGCCCGCCCCGCTGCCGATGAGCAAGCCGCTCACACGCGGCAGTCTCCTGCACCCCCGCGAGTACCCAACGGTCCCCTTTGGTTACTCCGTCGCGATGCACTTCCAGACCCACGTGACCAACGGGGTCGCGGCACGAATGGCGCTCTACGACTACGACTTCGTCCCGGGTACCGACCGGCTGAACTTCCGGGGCAATGATCGGGTCCGTCAGATCGCGGGCCTTATCCCGCACAACCAATTCCCTGTCATCGTCGCGCGGCTCCCCGCCAACCCCGGCTTGGCCGAGCGTCGGCGGGCGGTTGTGCTGGCCGAACTCACTGCGTTGGCCGGACAGGTTCCCGCGGCGCGGGTCGTGGTCAGCGGCCCAACTGTCGCGCCGCTCCATGGCGTGGAGGCCGAACTCATCTACAACAACTTGCTCCGCCTCACCGACTCCGCGGGGACCGGGGGCAGCAGTGGGACGACGAACTCCTCCGGTGGGACCGGCACTGGGACCACCGGCGTGGTCGCTCCTTCGCCGGGTCGGTAAGGCGGTTTCGGTCAGGGGATTCGCGGGTCAAACTTCAGGAGGAAGGGCGATGAAGGGGAAGTGTTGCTTGTGCGTTGCACTGCTTGCCGCCGCGCTGACCGGCTGCCGGGGCCTCTCCCGCCAGGAGTCCGCGACCAATACGGTCGATGGCGGTGCGGCTGGACCACTGAAGGCTCAGCAGATCGCGGACGTCCAGATTGCGTTGGCGAAGACCATCGATAGCCGGGGCGACGGGCAGCAGGCGATGGCGTTCTACGCGGAGGCCGTGCGGAAGGATCCGACGCGGGCGGACGCGTGGTCCCGGCTCGCGGTTCTCGCCGACAGGGAGGGTATGTTCGCCGAGTCGAGCGAATACTACCGCCGGGCCATCGAACTCCAACCGAATAATCCCGACCTGGCCTGCAACCTCGGCTACAGCCTGTACCTCCAACAGAGGTGGGGAGAGGCCGAGGGGGCGCTCCGCCGGGCGGTGGCGCTCAAGCCGGAACACCAGCGGGCGCAGAACAACCTCGGCCTGGTGCTGGCGCGGGCCGGCAAGACGGACGACGCGTTGGAGTGCTTCCAGCGGGCCGGGTGCCCGAAGGCCGACGCGCACGTGAACCTCGCCTACGCGTTGACGCTCAACGGTGACTTCGCGGGGGCACGCCGCGAGTACGAGGTCGCCCGGTCCGATGATCCGTCGTCGGAAGCGGCGAAGAAGGGGCTCACCCGGCTCAACGCGCTGGCCGCGAAGTTGAACCAGACCTCGAACGCACCGGGCGCCGGGTCAGAACTCGTGCCCGCTGGGGGCGTCACCGTGCCGCCCGTGCCGAACCGCTAGACGAGAGGACGAATTATCGCCTGTCGTCAGGAGCAGTGGCCAGGGCGAAGAGCCGCCGCGCGATACTGATCGCAACGACGACCGTCGCCCCGAACAGGCCCCCGGCCACGATACCGAACGCGGCGACCGAACGCCCACCGTGCATCGCGCCGAGTTCGACGATGAGCGGTGAGCACGCCAGCCCGAAGGCACCTCCTGCCAGCGAACCGAGGACTCGCCCGCCGATCAGCACCAGCGACAGACCCAGGGGTGTGAGGACGATGGCTCCGGCAACGGCTCCTGCGACGACCGCGATGGTGTTTCTCTCCGTCGCCGTCAACACGCCGACGACCACCCCGAATGTGAGCCAGACAGCCGCCATGCCAGGAAGCCGCCGCAACGCGGCCCGCAGCATTGAGCGGAAATCGATCGTCCCCGGAACACCGACCATCGGACCCTTCATCGTTGCGACTCCGTGATCCACCGGTCACCGCGAGGGGACACGCCTCACGATCGCGCCGGAAACCTGCTCAGTTCTAGCTCACGTTGTGGCTCGATGTCGTAACCTGGTTCCAGAAGCGTTACCCCTCATCGCAGCTCATGCAGACCCGGTCCAGCACCTCGACGGATGCAGGCGTGCCGACACTTCTCACCGTTGCGTATGCCAGTTCTCAATAGTGGCGATCCAGCACATTGACGGATGCAAGTTTGCCGAAACCGTCCAGGTTTCGTGAAGCCGCACGTCTCTGTGTGCGACTGGAGTCGATGCCTGCACTTTTTCCTCCGCGACGTACCTTCGTTCGCTTCAGACACTTGCGATCGAACGTTCACGCCGCCCGCCCTTTTTTTCACGCGAGTGTCGCGCGGAGGCATGCCCTCTGCTTACGCTCCCCTGCCAGAGCGACGAACAACCGAGTGATGAGGTCGGGGCTCCTGACCGGCTTGGGGATCGTTCGCGCTTCACATCGGGCACCACGCCCAACCACTCGGAGGGGACAGTCATGTCAGCCATCGCCAAGTACCCTGTCAGCCTCTTCAAGAAGGTCCGCACGTTCCTGACCGGAAAGCGGGAGGAGGGCGCGTCGCTCGTCGAGTACGCCCTGCTCGTCGCCCTCATCGCGGTCTTCTGCATCGGAGCCATCGAATTGCTCGGCACCGGCATCTCGGCCATCTTCACCAACATTGCCAACAGGCTCAACCCGCCAGCGTGAGCTGGCCCTGAGCGGCGGATTCGTTCCGCCGCTTGCCTGGGTGGTTCGAGTGACGTGTGAGCGCCGCTCGAACCGTGTTCTACAATCCCCCACAGCGACCCTCCGCCGCCGCCCGCCGGTTCGAGGATCCGTCGCCGTCCGTGGTGTTCGAACTGAACTACGGGCGACCTGCCGTGCCGGGGGTGTGAGATGGGCGTTGACCACTTCCCACTGGTCGTCGTGTCGGTCGCGGTCGCGATTGCCGCAGTGAGCGACCTGCGCACCTACAAGATCCGCGACGTACTCACCCTGCCGCTGTTGATCACCGGTCTTGCGTACCACGTGGTGGTTGGTACTCACGCGTTGTCGCAGAGTGGGCTGGGCGTTGCGGTCGCGCTGGCTCTGACCCTCCCGGGCTTCCTGATCGGGGGGATGGGTGCCGGGGACGTGAAGTTAATGGCCGGTATTGGTGCTTGGATTGGCCCCCTCCCAACGCTGGGAGTGTTCCTGGCTGCGTCGCTCGCAACTGCCGCGTACGCCCTCGTGGCGATCGCCATCGGCCGTCGGTTTCGGGAAACGTGGACGAAGCTCCGCGGCTTGGTCGCGGGGCGGGCAATCCAGGATCGCGTCAAGGACGCCGTCGAACGGCGCGACCGTCTGGAGGTTGTCCCGTTTGCAACGATGACCGGTGTCGGTCTCCTCGTCCTCGTCCTAGTCAGTGTGATTTGGCTGCGACAAAATTCGTGACCCGGCGCGGTGCGCCTGGCCTTTGACGGAGGGTGAACAATGCGGACCTACACCGTGATGATTGTCGTGCTCGCCCTGCTGTTCGGTACCACCGCCGCGGTCGGGGTGTACCGCCTCCGCTCACACGGCAAAGAGGAAACGGTTGACGTGGTCGTGCCCACGAAGGACATGCCCCGCTTTACGACGGTGACGCCGGACCTCGTGAAGGTCCGGAAGTTCCCGAAGAGTCTGGCGCCCGCGGGCGCCGCGAATCGGGTCGAGGACGTCCAGAACCGTGTGACCGACACGCGCCTGGTGGCCGGTGAACCAGTGCTGGAGGCGAGGCTCGCCCCCAAGGGGTTAGGACGCGGGATGGCCGCGGTGATTCCCAATGGCATGCGGGCGGTAACGATCCGCACTCCCAACATCGCTTCTGGCGTGGCCGGGTTCGTCCTGCCCGGGCACAAGGTCGATGTGCTGTTCACCTGGCGCGCCTACCAGCTGAATGACCCATCGGGTGGAGGGCTCACGCGGGTACTCCTCTCCAACGTCGAGGTGCTCGCTGTGGATCAAAAGATCGAGGCTCCGACGGAGTCGAAGGCGAACGAAAAGGATCTCCGCTCGGTGACGCTGCTGGTCACGCCCGAACAGGCAGCGGAACTCGAGTTGGCGCAGACCGCGGGGACGCTCTACCTGGCACTACGCAACCAGATGGACCCCGGCACGTCCCCGTCGGGCGTGACGACCCTGAATAACCTGCGGTACGAACTGAGCGCTGTGGCGCCTTCGCCCCAGCCAGTAGCGCCCAGGCCCGAGCCGCCCAAGCCGGAACCACCCGCCGTTGTCGTCGCCCCCGACCCACGGGCGGTTCCAGAGCGCACCCCACCGCAACCGCCGCGGATCCGCACGCTGCGAGGCGGTGTACCGGGACAGGTCATCATCGAGTAACGCGCCCGGCCCGCCGGGTTCCTGCCGGGCGGGTTATCTCACAGCGAGTAGGCAGCGATGCAAGCATTCATCGTTAGCGAGCCAGGCCCCGTCACTGAGCGGATTCGGACTGTCCTGACCCGCGCGGGGTGCGTCTGCCCGGTCGCAAACATCCTCCCACCGGATGAGGCGGCCGTGGTTTTCCCCGGCGAGCCGGAACTGGTGGTGGTGGTTCTCGGCTCCAACCCGGAGCAGGCGATAGCGCTGGTTGGCCGGCTGCCGGTTTCGAAGTCCTGTTCTGTGGTCGTTGTCGGCCCCGCCATCGACTCGCAACTGGTGTTGCAAGCGATCCACGCCGGTGCGGCCGACTTCGTGGACGATCACAAACTGGAGGACGGCTTGGCGTCCGCGGTCGAGCGGTTCCGCTCAGTCGAGGGCCGCCACGCGCAGCCGGCGCGGACGATCGTTGTCCTGGCGCCGAGCGGCGGGGCCGGGTCGAGCACCGTGGCAGTCAATGTGGCCGTTGCCCTGGCTGACGCGCACAAACGCGCGATGCTGCTCGACCTGAATTTGCACAGCGGGGACGCGACCGCACTGCTCGACCTTCGCCCAGCGCACGACCTGGCGGAGTTGTGCCAGAACCTACCTCACATGGACCGCACCATGCTGGTCCGGTCGCTGGCGCGACACGCGAGCGGAGTGGAACTGCTCGCTGCACCGCGTGCGTTCGCGGACGGGCAGTACGTCACGGCTGACGCGGTGCGCCAAGTGATGAACCTGGCCCGCTCGACCTTCCCCTACGTTGTTGTGGACGCGGACAACACGTTCGCGCCCGAGCAACTCCAGGCGATCCGCCAGGCCGACGTGATCCTGTTGGTGATCCGGCTCGACTTCGCCTGTTTGCGGAATACGCGGCGCGTGCTCGACTACCTCGACCAGTTCGGCATCAGCCGGGAGAAGGTCCGAGTCGTGGCCAACCACTACGGCCAATATTGTGAGGTGTCGGTGGACAAGGCCGAGACCGCGCTGGGGATCAAGATCGGCCACTTCATCCCCGAGGACCCCAAGACGGTCAACCGCGCCACCAACGACGGCGTCCCGGTGATTCGGGAAAGCCCGTCGGCCCGAGTGTCGAAGACGTTGCTGACATTGGCCGCGAGCATGAACGGGCGTAAGCACGCCTGACGGCGGATGACGGCTGGTGAGGAACCAGACGAGGGGTACTAGCGATGACACCGGCGACGCATGCTTTCGAGTACACGCCCTCCGCGGGGGGATTGCCGGGCGCAAACACCGCCGAGGAGCGGTTCCTGCGATCCAAGAAGGAACTGCACGAGCGATTGATCCAGGGAATGGATCCGGCGGCGGTCAGCCGGATGTCGGACGAGGAACTGCGGGTAGGCGTGCGCCGCGCTGCCGAGGATCTGTGCCGCGCCAGCCCAAACCTGATCGGCCTGGCCGAGCGTGACCGACTCGTCAGCGAGGTGATGGACGAGACGTTCGGCCTCGGTCCGCTCGAACCGCTCCTCCGCGACCAAACGATCAACGACATCCTCGTGAACGGGCCGAAGACAGTCTACATCGAGCGGGACGGCCGGCTCGAACGAACCGCGATCTTGTTCAACGACGAGAAGCACCTGCTCCAGATCGTGCAGCGCATCGCCGGGCGGGTGGGGCGGCGGGTGGACGAGACCAGCCCGATGGTAGACGCCCGGCTCCCCGACGGGTCGCGCGTCAACGCCATCATTCCACCGCTATCGCTGGACGGCACAATACTGTCGATCCGGCGGTTCGGCTCCCGGCCGCTGCTGATGAACGATCTCCTGGCCCGTAAGTCGCTGCCCGCCGAGGCGGCGCAGTTCCTCGCGGCATGCATCAAGGCTCGGATCAACATGGTCATCTCCGGCGGCACCGGGGCCGGTAAAACCACGCTCCTGAACGCGCTTTCCGCCTTCATCCCCGCAGACGAACGGATCGCTACCATCGAGGACGCGGCCGAGTTGCAACTCCAGCAACCGCACGTCGTCCGACTGGAGACGCGGCGGTCGAATGTCGAGGGTTCCGGCGAGGTTACCCCACGCGACCTGCTCCGGAACTGCCTAAGGATGCGGCCCGATCGGATCATCATTGGTGAGTGTCGTGGGGCGGAGACATTGGACATGCTCCAGGCGATGAACACCGGTCACGAGGGGTCGATGACCACGGTACACGCCAACGACACCCGCGACGCCCTGAGCCGCCTGGAGTTGATGGTCAGCATGGCCGGGTTCGACCTGCCGCTGTGGATGATCCGTCGGCAGATGGCGGCGGCGCTGCACATCGTCGTCCAGGTCTCCCGGTTGCTGGGGGGCGTCCGCAAGGTCACCCGCATCTCGGAGATCACTGGGATGGAGGGCGATGTGGTCAGCATGCATGACCTGTTTGTGTTCAAGCAGACCGGGGTCGATGAAAAGGGTGTGGCCGTGGGGAACTTCCACATCGCTGGCATTCGCCCGAAGTGTCTGGACCGGATCGAGGTTTCTGGCATCCGGGTGCGGGGAGATCTGTTCGAACCGCGGGTGCTGCCCGGCTGAACCGGGGAGGGAGAATCGTGTCCACGAATCTGCTCGTACTCGTGACGTTCGCGGCCGGCGCCCTGTTGGTCATCGGGCTGTTCTCGGTGGTCTCGGACCTTGTCTTGAAGGACCGCAACCCGCTGGCCCGCCGACTGGACATGGAGTTCCGCGCGAAGCAGCGCGACGAGATCCGGAAGTCGCCTCTGTTCCGCAACCTCGACCGTGCGACTGCCGCGGACGATGGTGACGGCGGGCCCACGCGCCGCCAGCGGTTGACCGGGATGATCGAGCAGTCCGGCGTGAAAGTCACGCTTGAGCGACTCGCGGGTATCACGGTTGTGGTCGGAGTAGGAGTCGGCATCCTAACTGGCCTTCTCCGCCAGAGTGTCGTCATCGGGCTGCTCGTAGGGCTGCTGGCTGCGGCTGTCCCGGTCATGTACGTCGCGCGGAAGCGTGCCGCCCGCCGTGCCAAACTCATGCGGCAGTTGCCCGATGTCTTCGATCTAATGGCCCGCATCATCCGCGCCGGGCAGACTACGACGCAGGCCATCGAGGCGGTCGCCGACGAGTTCGATCAGCCGGTCGCCGGTGAGTTTGCCTACTGTGCCGACCAGCAGAACCTCGGCCTTGCACCGGAGATCGCCCTACGCGACCTCGCCCGCCGCACCGACCTCCTGGAGATCAAGGTCTTTGTGCTGGCGTTGATCGTCCAGCAGCAGACCGGCGGCAACCTGGCCGAGCTTCTCGACAAACTCGCGGCTGTCGTGCGGGACCGGTTTCGCATGCAGAGCCGCATCCGGGCGCTGACCGCCGAGGGTCGCCTCCAGGCGGTGGTACTCCTCATCCTCCCGTTTGCCATCATGGGCATCCTGATGCTGGTCAGCAGCACCTACGCCGCTTCGCTTATTCAGCATCCGGGAGTGGTGGTGGTGATGATCGCGATCGAGACTGTGGGAGCGCTATGGATTCGGCGCATCGTGAGGTTCGACTTCTAGTTGACGCAGCGGCACGAAGGGGGCAGCCATGTCGGAGGTGGGAGTCACGGGGCTGATCGTTTTCGCAGCGGTCACCAGCCTCTCGCTCTTGATCTTGATCCTGTTGGGCGGGCGGAAGTCCCGACTCGACCAGCGACTGGAGGCGCTCGCGGGCGTCCCGGAGTTGGTTGTGACGTCGGCGATGACCGAACTGGTCCGGACCACGTTGCCGAAGATGGGGCAACTTCTCCTCCCCGACAAGGAGGAGCAGCGGACGAAACTGCGAATCCGGTTGAGCCACGCCGGATTCCACGGCCGGCAGGCCGTCCCCATCTACCTCGGCGTCAAGCTCCTCCTGGTGGTCGGGCCGCTCCTGGTTGGGATCGTCATCGGGCTCAGTTTTCTGGTGCCCGTGAAGTACGGGTTGGGGGGCGGCTGCCTGCTGGGCGTCGTCGGTATTATCGCCCCGAGCTTCTGGCTCGACGTGCGCAAGGCCGCGCGTCAGACGAACCTCCGCCGGGCCATCCCGGACGCACTTGACGTGATGGTCATCTGCCTTGAGGGTGGCACCAGTCTGGCGTCAGCTCTCGCCCGTGTCGCCATCGAGTTGCGCGGAACCCACCCGGTCCTGTCCGCCGAGTTGGCTCTCGTCCAGAGGGAGATGCAACTCGGCCAGTCTGCGGGCGATGCCCTTAGGGCCTTCGCCGACCGGTCGGACCTGGAGGAAATTCGGAGCCTGTCGGCCGTCATCCTCCAGGCCGAGCGGTTCGGGGCGACGCTGGCCAAGGCAATGCGGATCCACGCAGAGGTTCTACGTAACAAGCGCATCACTAACGCCGAGGAAATGGCACAGAAGGCGGCTGTGAAACTGTTGTTCCCGACCGCCCTGTTCATTCTCCCGGCACTCTTCGTCGCGATACTCGGGCCGATCATGCTGGTGTTTTGGGAAATGCTCAAGAGGATGGACATCTAACAAGCCGGCAGAGGGGGAGTGCGATGCGTGCGGAATCGCGAGCGATCGCTGGAACCCGGCGGCGAGCGGCGCTCGCGACGGAACTCGCCATCGTCGTTGTCGTACTCATCTTCCTCACCCTGATCTGCGTCGATTTTGGGCGGGTCGCGTACCACCACATCGCCGTGACCAATGCCACCCGCGCAGGCGCTGAGTACGCGATCACGAATCCGAGTGGCTCCGACCAGAGCACGTGGCGGGCTCAGATCCAGGCGACCGCACGAGCCGAACTCACGAATCAGACCGACTGTGATCCGAACCAGCTTACCACGGAGGTGTCTGTCGCGACCGACGCGGACGGGCTTCTGCGTGTGAGAGTGACCGCGTCGTACACCGGGTTTCGAACTCTTGTGTCCTGGCCGGGCATCCCGGATGCTCCCACGCTGCGGTCGAGCGTCATGATGCCGGCAATCCGGTAGGAAGGGAGTAGCCATGCGCCTCGCGTCTGGGAATTCCGTCCGCCGCGGCGCGGTCGCTGTTGAGGCCGCGATCGTCCTGCCAGTGTTCCTCCTCATAGTCCTGGGGATGATCGACCTGGCGCTGGCGGTCATGAGTCAGAACGCTCTCTCCGAAGCCGCTCGGGACGGCTCCCGACAGGCGGTGGTTCACGGTGAACTGGCTCCTTCGGGATGGAAAGGTGGCCCGTGGGGACCGACCCCGATCGACGAGCCAGGCACTGCGACTGGTATCCCGGCCGTCGCTGCGGTCGAACCAATGCTGTCCGTCTGCCCGCTGGACAACACGCGGGTGCAGGTGGAGTGGCTGACGAATAGCAACAAGTCCGGTTCGCCTGTCCGAGTAACAGCCTCGGGCGACTACCACCCGCTCGTTACCTACATCTTCGGAAGCCCGTCGATCCGCCTGTCCGCTTCCTCCACGATGCCTATCGCTCACTGAGGTGTCACCATGCTCCGCAAGCAAGTGAACCAGACTCGGCGCCGCGGCACTGTCCTCGTTCTGTTCGTCCTCCTCCTCGTCGTGTTGCTGGGGATGGTGGGCCTGGTGCTGGACAGCGGTCTGATGATGCAGTCGAGCCGGCATTCGCAGAACGTCGCCGACAGCGCGTCGCTGGCCGCGGCGATGGAGTTGATGCGCGGCGGCACCCCAGACTCCGCGCGGACCGTCGCGCTCCTGTATGCCCGGACGCACAACGGGTTGTCCGACGCAACCATCACGGTCAACATCCCGCCGACCTCCGGGCCACATCTGGGCGATTCCCGCTACGTGGAGGTTCTCATCGCCCGGCCCCACCAGACCGTGTTCGTCCAAATCACTGGTGTGGAGCGGGATCAGCAGGTCCGGGCACGGGCGGTTGCCGGGTACGAGCGGGAGCGACGGGGCGAGGGTCCGATCGTACTCGACCCGTTTGCGCGGCCGGGGATCTCGGTTACCGGCGGCGGGCAGTTGCTGGTCAATGGGAGCGTGGTGGTCAACTCGCAAGGCGCGGGCGTGGACGAGAACAACCAACCCGTCGATTGGGAGATCCAACAGTACGGCCTCAGCACTGGGAACAACGCGACGATAAAGGTGCGGTATCTCCAGATTGTCGGCGGGGTCGATGTTGTGGAGAACGTCCAGAAGTTTGATCCGGCCGACCCGGCCCCTCTATTCTGCCGGGCACCCATCAGCCCCGATCCATTGCGGTGGCTGCCGACCCCGCAACCGGGCAACATCTCCAGCATCCTCGACTGGACGCGACAGAATACCGTCACGGTCAGCCAGGGCGAGACGCGAACCTTTTCCCCCGGCGTCTACGAGAACATCCAGATCAACCAGGGTGCGACGGTCTACTTCAAGCCCGGGGTCTACGTTTTCAGTCCGACCAAACCCAACCAGGGGCTGACAATGAACGGGGGGTGTACCGTGGTTGCCATTCCCGACGAGGAGCGGGCGGCGGGCGTCATGTTCTACCTGACTGGCAGCAACTACCTGGCCGACAAGACCAACCCCGGGAAGTGGGACGCGTTGGATGATGCTCAGAACGCGCTCGATGGTCCTCTGCCGGCGGCGGGCGCCGTGTTGAAGCCGCCAATCACCGAAATCCCGCTTCCCAACCCGCCAGACCCGCAGTTCGGGAAGGTGGACTTCGCCAAATTCAACTGTAACGCCACGAACGCGCACGTCAGTCTCCAGGGTTTGAAGGATCCTAATAGCCCATTCAACGGGATGCTATTCTTTCAGCGGCGGCGGAACACGAGTACTGCTAGCATCGCCGGCACCCCAGGTATCGATGTCACGCTCGATGGCACGATCTACGCCAAGTGGGCGCAGTTCTCCCTCGCTGGCGGCGGCGTCTACAACTCCGTGTTCGTTGTCGGCCGCATCGCTGTGTCCGGCGGTGCGACTGTGGTCATCAACAACCCCGGTACCAACTTTGGCCTCGCGAATCGCGTCTTCCTTGCTGAGTAACTCGCCACGCGCCTCAGAAACCCTGCCCGGTGTGCGGGCTGCTTCGCGAGTGGATCGGCGAACAGACCGCCGAACAACTGGATCTGGAACCGCCCCGCTTGTTCGTGTCGGTGTGGACGATTACCAACCGGCGCGGGAGCGGGCGTGGTCGATTTGTACTTGCTGTACTTCAGCGACGTTGGGAGTCGGAAGGTGATCGTGTCATCGCTCACCGCGAACCCCGACGCGGCGTGGGTCGCGCA
>CAMDQN010000155.1 GCA_945905925.1 Singulisphaera sp. GP187 | reverse complement strand
ACCCCTCCCCAACCCCTCCCCTAAGAAGGGAGGGGCTTCAGCATTTAGCCCCTCCCTTCTTAGGGGAGGGGTTCTTGAAATACTTACAACCCCTCAACCTCGAACCCCTTACGGTACTCCTTTTTCACGAAGGCGTTCGCCTTGTCGTTGTTGGTGAACTTGAGTGCCTTCGTGTCCCACGTCAGATCGGTCTTGGGGAAGCGGGTGGCGAGGCAGCCGAGTAGCACCATCTCCGTGAGCGGCCCGGAGTAGCTGAACGGAGCCGAGGTCTTCCCGGTGCCGCGAACCGCTTCGACGTATTGCAGGTAGTGGTTGTCGTTCGCCATCTCCGGCATCTTGAAGTCTTTGAACTTGTCGGCGCCCAACAGGATCGGTTGCCCGCCCGAATCGTACTGCGAGTACATCACGCCTTCGGTGCCGATCAGGATCGAACCCTGACCGTCGAGTTTCAGGTTGCCGATGTGCGCGACCACTTCCTTCGGCGGGCGGGCGTTGCCGTTGTACCACGTGAGCGCGACGGTGTCGGTGGTGAACTTCGAGCCAGGGAACACGTACTTCACCTGCACGTCGAGCGACCAGTTGTACTCGTTCGGCCCGGGCAACTCCGAGCGGATTGAACTTGGGTTGCCGACGCCGATCGCGTTGAACACTGGGTCGAGGATGTGGCACCCCATATCGCCGAACGTGCCGGTACCGAATTCGAGCCGCTTGCGCCAGTTGCCCGGGTGGTAGTAGTTACCCGCGATGAACGGCCGCTCGCTCGCGACGCCGAGCCACAGATCCCAGTCGAGACCTGCGGGCACTGCATCGTTCTTGGCCGGCTTCGCGGCGGTGTCGCCCCACGACTTGCCGCTCCACGAGTGAACCTCCTTCACCTTCCCGATCACGCCGTCTTGGATCAATTTCACGACGAGTTTGTGTTTGCGCGCCGAGTGAATCTGAATGCCCATTTGCGTGACGAGTTTCTTTTCCGCCGCGACCTCGGTTAACCGGCGCGCTTCGTGTATCGTCTGCGTGAGCGGCTTCTGGCCGTACACGTTGAGACCGCGGTTCATCGCACGCATCGCGATCGGGCCGTGCATGTGGTCGGGCGTGGAGACGTTAACCGAGTCGAGCTTCTTCTCGGTGTCGAGCAGTTTGCGGAAGTCCTTGTAGATGACGCAATCGGGGAACTTCTTCTTGATGTCCCCGACGCGTGCGTCGTCGACTTCCGCGACCGCGACGAGTTTCAGGTTCTTGCTCGCGGTGAGTGAGCCGATGTCCGAACCGGCCATGCCGCTGGCGCCGAAGCTCGCGTGCAGCACGGTTTCGCTGGGCGCGGCGTGCGCGTGTAACTTCCACACGAACGGTGCGGTGAACGTCGCAGCCGCGACTTTCAAGACACTTCGGCGGGTGATCTTCTTCATTGGAGAGGCTCCGAGCGTGGGAGAGTGAGATTGAGGCGAGAAACAGAGAGTACGGTAGGGGGTGGCAGACCGCAACACCTTGCTTTACGCTACGCGTGTGCTTTCCAAAGGAGTAGGCACACTCCATGTGCCGTTGCTTCGCACTTCAGAATCTCTGAATGTACTTGTGTTGGAAGCGACGGCGCACTCCGTGTGCCTACTCCTTTGGAAAGCAGTCACCGCCCGCGTGTTCTCCTTCCAGTCCCCGGAGCAATCAAGATGTCAGCACGTACCGTCATCGTTGTCGGGCTTGTGACCGTCGCGGCGCTTGCCGTGATGGCGCAGGAACCGAAAAAGGACGAGCCAAAGAAGGACGAGAAGAAGACCTACAAGCCCGGCGACATGACGCGGCCCCGGCCACGCGTGGTCGATCCGGGAAGCACCACGCCGGGCGCAACACCGGGCAAGCCGCCGTCCGACGCGATCGTACTGCTCGACGGCGAGAGTCTGAAAGAGGAGTGGATTCACGGTGGCAAGAAGGGCGACGAGGCCGCGCCGAAGTGGAAGATCGAGAACGGTTACGCGGAGATCAAAGGCGGGGGCATCCAGACCAAGCGGAAGTTCGGCGACTGTCAGGTTCACATCGAATGGGCGACGCCGAAGGAAGTGAAGGGCAGCAGTCAGGGTCGCGGGAACAGCGGCGTGTATCTGGGCGGGTTCAGCGAGGTGCAGGTACTCGACTCCTACCAGAATGACACCTACCCCGACGGACAGGCCGCTGCGCTTTACAGCAAACTCCCACCGCTTGTGAACGCGAGCCGCAAGCCCGGCGAGTGGCAGGTCTACGACATCATCGCGCAACTGCCGAAGGTCGAAGACGGAAAGGTGACGCGTACCGGTCGTATCACGGTGTTACACAACGGAATATTGGTTCACCACGCGGTCGAGTTCGGCGGCAAGTTCGGTGAGTTCAACATCTCGTTGCAGGACCACGGCAACCCGGTGCGCTATCGGAATATCTGGGTGCGAAAGCTCGGCGAGTACGACGACGGTACCCCGCCGCCGGAGAAGCCGAAGCCGTAAACGCACAACGCCCCGGAATGATCCGGGGCGCTGCTGTTCGTCGGTCGCGTTCCGACGTTTACTTCCTGACCTTGTGCGCGGAAGGCTCACGGCACCGCCCGACCGGTTCGATATCGAGCCGGCTCGGAACCGCGACCCGCGAGGTTGTTCCAGACCGAGCCGGCTCGATATCGACGGCCGCGGATAGCGGTGCTGGAACAGCCTTCCCCGCGTCGTGTGGAGTGGCAATCGCTCGGACGACGCAACATCGTCCTGGGGTTGAGGCGAAGCCGATCTCGTAGTCGGGCGGGTCTGGCATCTTGCAACTACGGTTCCGAGCGTGTGGGTTAGGTAAATTCGGTAGTCCGAATCAATCTTTCCGTGCAAACTGCCGACAACAGATAGTAGGGGTGGCGCGTCACCCGGCTACGGCCGTGGTGCGTCGATGGTGCGCCCTCGGTCTGGAGGCGGTCATGCCGAAGTTCGGGTACTCGATGGCGGTGGTGTTGGCGCTCGCAGCTCCGGCGTGGGCATCCTACCCGCCACCGGTGGTTTCGGACGGCTACCCTGGCGCCGTAGGGTACGCGATGCCACCGGACATGCTGCCGCCGATCGGAGGGTTCCCCACAGGACCGATGGTCCCCCCGACCCCACGTTGGTATGGCCCGCCGAGTGCCTCTCTGCCATCCCCGGTTTGGGATCCGAGCGTATTGGCCGCCGATCCGTGCGGGTTCGCGTTTGACCCGTGCTTCCCAAATCAGCGCGGAGGCGCACCCCGCACGCAGTATGAGCACTGGGTCCGTGGCGATTGGCTGTACTGGAATTTCCGCAACACTCCGGTGCCAGCGATGATCGCGACGGGCGACCCGAACCTCGCGAACCCGGCGGTCCCGGGAGGTGGGAACGTGACCGCTCTCGGCGCGGGAGCGCGCGACCTGGGCGCCTTCAACGGAGCGCGCGTCACCTTCGGTCGGTGGTTCGATGAGGATGGCGAACTCGGTGCGGAACTGAGCGGGTTTATATTCGGGCGTGAGGGCAGCGCGACGTTCTTCACCGACGCGACGACACCGGTCGTCGCGGCCCCGGTGATCGGCGCGAATGGTGTCGCGGCGGTGTACAACTTCGCGATCCCGGGCGCGTTCACCGGCGGCCTCGGGATCCGCACCGCAACGCAGTTGTTCGGCGCGGAAGCGAACCTGCTACACCGGTGGCGCGGCGACGGGCGAGTGAGCGTGGACGGCCTGTTCGGGTATCGCTACCTGCAGTTGAACGAACGGGTCGAACTCCTGGGCCGGTCGCTGGCGACAGGCGAGATGGGTACCTTCAACGGCGCGGTGTTACCCCAGGGTGTGACGGTACTCACGACCGACGCGTTCCGTGGGCGCACGGAGTTTCACGGGGCGCAGATTGGCGCACGCGTCGAGATGCGGTATGACTGGTTCACAGCCACCGCGTTCGGCAAGACCGGCGCTGGTGTGAATCTTCAGGTACTGCGCGTGGGTGGGAACACACAGGCGACCGGCTTCGGGGTCACGCAGATTGCCAACGGTGGTGTGCGTGCGCTGGTGAGCAACAGCGGTCGCGACACGAACACCGAGTTCTCGATGATCAATGAGACGGGCCTCGAACTTGGCTTCCAGGTGACGCGGAAAGTGTCACTTCGGGTTGGGTACAACGTGCTCTTTTGGTCGGAATTGCAGCGTCCGGGGAACGTGATCGACCCAGTGGTGAACTTCGCGCAGGTGCCGATCGACCCGACCTTTAACCCTGCCGCCCGTGGGCGCCCGGTAAACGCGCTCCGGTCCAGCGACTTCCTCGCGCACGGGTTGGTCGTCGGCGTGGTGCTGGATTATTGAGATCGTTTTTGGCGCGCCTGGTGACGTGATCCCCTGTAAGACTTCCTCGCTGTGGCGAGTGTTTACCAGGGGCTTACGCCCCCGTTCGCTTTGAATCACGAGACTCCCATGCACCTCTCCCGTCGCGAACTTCTCGCCGCTGTCCCAGCGATACTCCCCTTCGCCACCGCACGAGCGGCTGACGCGCCAACACGCATTCCTCTGGGCTTCAGCCTGTATGGCATGAAGACGCTCACGCTCACCGACGCGCTGAAGGCATGCCGCGTCATCGGCTACGACGGGGTGGAGTTTGCGCTCATGCCGGGCTACCCCGCGGAACCGAAACTGCTTACCGCGAACGACCGCAAAGACCTCCGCAAGCTTCTCGTGGATAGCGGCCTCAAGGTTCATGGTTTGATGGAGAACCTCGCTGAACCCGCTACCGACGCGGTTCACAATACGAACCTCGAACGGCTCAAGGCGGCCACCGAACTCGGGCACGCGCTCAGCCCCGATGCCGTTCCGCCGATCGAAAGCGTCCTCGGCGCCAAACCGGCCGAGTGGGACAAGGTGAAGGACAAACTCGCGGAGCGGCTCGGAAAGTGGGCCGAAATCGGCAAGGACGCGAAGACCGTGATCGCGGTGAAGCCGCATGTCGCCAACGCGCTCCACACGCTCGACGGGGCAACGTGGCTGGTCAAGCAGGTGAACAGCCCGTGGCTACGGCTCGCGTTCGACTACAGCCACTTCGAGCTACGCGGGGTCGCGCTCGCGGACGCCGCGAGTGCGCTGCTGCCACACACCGCGTTCGTCCACGTCAAGGACGCGAAGGGGAAGCCGGACAAGTTCGAGTTTCTCCTGCCGGGTGAGGGCACGACGGACTATCTGGCTCTGGCGAAACTTCTCATCGTGGCGAAATATGCCGGTCCGGTGGTGGTGGAGGTGAGTGGGCAGATCAGCGGTAAGGCCAAGTACGACGCGGTCGCGGCGGCGAAATCGAGTTACGTCGCGCTCGCGCCGGCATTCGCGCGTGACGTGAAGAAGTAACTCTCCCGCCGCTTGCGGCTTCGCGGGCGCGGCACTCGCGAAGCCGCAAGCGGCGGGACCGACACCGCGCTACTTCCGGCCCGCGAGGTACGCAACCAAGTCCCTTACCTCCTGGTCGGAGAGAACGTTGAGCAAGCCGTCGGGCATGATCGAGTTCTTCGCGGCTCGAATGTCGGCCACATCGTTCGCGGACACCTTGAACCGCTTCCCCTTCTCGTCGATGTACTCCGACACATCCACATAGGTGCCGATCAGCAAGCCGGTGAGCGTGCGGCTGTCGGTCGTTTCGATCTTCCACGCCTGGTAGTGCGGGGCGACCGTCGCGCTCGGTTGAAGGAGCGATTCCACGATCCACTTCCGCTCCGTGCGCCCGATCAAACTGAGGTCTGGGCCGATGTTCGCACCGCGGCCTTCGACCTGATGGCACTTGAAGCAACCAGCGAGTTTCGAGTGCTCGAAGATGCGGCGCCCGGCGTCCGGGTCGGCCTTGCCTTCGAGCAACTTCAGCCACGCGGTGGTGTCCTTCGTGTCAGGGCGGTTCGCGTGCGGCGACAGGCCCTGTGTGCGGCCCGCGATGTCGGGGCCGTCCTTCCCCTTCAGTCCGATCGCGACCGCCATCTGTTGCTCCGCGGTGAGTTTCGCGCCCACGAGGGCGCGCCCGGCCTCTTCGCCCACGACCGCGATCAGGTCACCCGCCAGCGCGACGAATGTCTCCGGGTTCTCGTTCAGCGCCGCGAGCGTGAGAACCGCTTGCGCGCGAACGGGCGCTGGCTGCTTCGCGTCCTTCGCGATGTCGCGCACAACGGGCGCTGCCTTCGCGTCGGCGCGGTCTTTCAGCGCGCGAAGCACCTCGACGCGGAACGCCGGGTCGTCTTGCTTCAGCAGTTCGACGAGCAGTTCGGTTTTGAGTTTGGCGTGCGTCGCGGGAATCGCGCGAAGCGCCATCAGCCGCGCCGCGAGCGGGGCGTCCTTATCGTTCAGACGCTCAAGTGAGGAGTCCGCGAGGTTGTTCTCGCTGACCGGTTTGCCGTCGAGCCGAGCGAGCGTGGTCGCGAGTCCGATGTAGCCGCGTGGGTCGAGCGTGGTGCTCTTCATCAACTCAACGATCTGTGGTCGGAATTCCGCGAGCTTCTCGTCGCTAACCCACTTCGCCGCGAGGAACCGCACGTCGGGGTCTTTGTCCTTGAGGAACTCCGCGAGCGCGGTGTGACCGTCCGCGGTTTGGGAGGCACGCCACGCGAGGAGCAACCCCACGCGCTGTTTCGAATCGAGTTTCTCGGGGCCTTCCGGAGCGCGTACGCCGAGGGTTCGCGAGAGCCGACGCGCGGCGGCGTGATAAAGGAACGGGTCTCGATCATCCGCAAGGAACGTCAATAGGTCCGTTTGAACAGTGGCCATGTTCAAATCGGTGAAGGTCGAGCCGGTAATGATCTCCGCGCGGATCTCCGACGGCTTGACCCGGCTAATCAACTTTGAGAAGTCCTCGCCGAGGGCGGCCATGTGCCGCACAGCGATTAGTCGGACGCCCACGGGTTCCTTTTCATCAAGGGCGATGCGTTCCAGATCTTCCCGCCAATCGCCGGCGGCAAGCAAAGTGGTGAGCGCCGCGGCTTGCACTCGCGGATCCTTTGACTTGAGGCACGCACGCAAGAAGTCCACGCTCGACTCGTTTTCCCCAAGCTTGCGCGCCGCGGCTTCGCGGGTCTTGCGGTCCGCGCTGAGCAACGCCTCCTTCGGTTCCTTCGGGCGCGCCGCGGGCTTCGCGTCCTTCCACTTCACCTGCCACACCGCGCCCTTGCCGTGAAGCTCGTAGCTCCGCGAACCCCAGTCGGTCACGAACAGCGAACCGTCCGGCGCGACCGTCAGGCCGGACGGGTAGAAGTCCTTCCCGCCTTGTATGAACGGCTTCCTCTCCGCGGTAAAACTCGCGCCCTTCGGCTTCAGGATGTAGCGCTCGACGCGGTGATCGGCCCACGCTGGAACCAGCAGTTCCCCACGATACTCTGGCGGTAAGCCGTCCGACTCGTAGCTGATGACCTCGCACGGAGACTCGCCAGTTCCCGCGACCATCGGCAGCGTGCCGGGGAGTTCGCCGTTCCACGCCTGGAAGGGGTGGCGACCGGCGCGCCCGTAGCGGAACTGAAAGCCGTAGTCGCCACCTTCGACGACGTGAAGCAACCTGCAGGGCGGTGACGCATCGGGATCGTTGTCCACCACGAAGAGCCGACCGAAGATGTCGCGGCACGAGCCGAATGGATTCCAAAAGCCGGTCGCGACGCGGCGCAACTTCTTCCCGTCCGCGGCGCAGTGGTAGACGTTTCCGCCCTCGCCCCCGCCCGTGAGCGTGGTACCGTCAGAACCGATGAGTTTGTAGTCCGCGCCAAGGTTCTCGCCGATACCGAAGTTGAGGTCGCCTTTCGAGTCGAAGGACAAGCCGCACAGCCCGTTGTGCGGGTAGTTGCCCTTCGTTTCGAGGAACACGAGGCGGGTGCGCTCGTCGGCCTTGCCGGTATTCTTCGTGTCGCGCAGCCTGATGATCTCGTTCCGTGTGGCAACGTACACGGAGCCGTCGGGGTGGACCGCCATGTCCATCGTGTGCGTCGTGCCTTCGTAGAACGTGGTGAACTTGTCCGCTTTGCCGTCACCGTCGGTATCTTCGAGCATTCGAATGCGGTCGGCTTTCGGGCCGTCGTACTTCGCGGGGCGGAAGTGCGTGTGGCTTTCGACTACGAGTAAGCGCCCCTTCGCGTCGAAGTCGGTCGCGATCGGGTGAACGATGTCCGGGGCCACCGCGAACAGCGTGACGGCGAGCCGCTTGTCCGCGGATACCGGCGTGTCGGGCACTTTGGGTTGTGCGCCGGCACTCGTGGTGATCGCGAGCATCGCGAGCAGCGTGACGGCCGGAGTGGTGAATTGCCGAAGCATGGGTTCTCCTGAATGGTTCAGTCGGTTCGTGTCAGTAGGCTTACAATCTACCCGAACTCCGCTTTCCCACCCACGCCGGAACTCCCAATGAAACACCTTCTGTCCGCATTCGGCTGCATCCCGCTTGTCCTTGCGTTCGCGGCGCCCGCGTTCGCGCAGAAAGACCCAGTCGTTCCCGACACGGTTACGTTCGAGAAGGGCGTCGAGTACACGAACCCCGATAACCAGCACCTTCAGGCGAACATCGCGAAGCCGAAAGGCGACGGCCCGTTCCCGTGCGTGCTGTTCATCCACGGCGGTGGGTTCCGCGCGGGCAACCGCGAAGGCTACAACGCCCAGATCATTCGCATGGCGGAGAAAGGTTACGTCGCGGTGACGGTGAGCTACCGGCTCGCGCCCAAGTACCCGTTCCCTGCGGCGATCCACGACACCAAAGCTGCGGTGCGCTGGCTCCGCGCGAACGCGAAGACGCACCGCATCGATCCCGACCGGATCGGCGTGACCGGCGGTTCCGCGGGCGGCACCCTCGCTCAGATGCTGGCCGTCACGGGCGACGTAAAGGAGTTCGAGGGCGAAGGCGGGAACCCGACGCAATCGAGCAAGGTGAAGTGCGTGGTGAACGTGTACGGGGCCAATGATTTCACCAAATCTTACGGCAAGAGCGTAGACGCGCATGAGGTGCTGCCGCTGTACCTCGGCGGGAACCTGGAGAAGGCACGCCCGGCGCATATCCGCTCCAGCCCGCTGTACTGGGTGACGCCGAATGCGGTCCCAACGTTCTGCATTCACGGAACGGAAGACAAGTACGTTCACATCGAGCAGGCCGAAATGCTTGTTGAGAAGCTCAAGGCCGCGAGTGTGGAAGTGGAGTTTTTGAAGCTCGAAGGCGCCGGTCACGGCTTCAAGGGCAAGGATGCTGAGACCGCGGAGAAGGCGATGATCGCGTTCTTCGACAAACACCTGAAGGCGAAGTAACCACATGATCGCGCACAACGGAAAAGTCGCACTTGTGACCGGGGCTGGCTCCGGCATCGGGCGGGCCGTATCGCTCGCGCTGATGCGCGAAGGGTGGGGCGTCGTTCTCGCCGGACGTCGCGAGGAGGCGCTCGCTGAAACGCTCGCCCTTGGTGGCGAGTACGCGAAGTTCTCGGTTGTTGAACAGGCCGACGTGACGGACCCAGCGTCCGTGCGAGAACTCTTCGCGGCAACGGAATTGGTGTTCAGCCGCCTCGACGTGCTGTTCAACAACGCTGGGATGAGTGCGCCGCCGATCCCGCTCGAAGACCTAACGTTCGAGCAATGGAAGCGTGTCGTTGATGTGAACCTCACCGGCGTGTTCCTCTGCACGCAAGGAGCGATCAAGTTGATGAAGGCGCAAACGCCTCGCGGTGGGCGCATCATCAACAACGGCTCGATCTCTGCGACCGCGCCACGTCCCAACTCCGCGCCATACACCGCGACCAAACACGCGATCACCGGGATGACGAAATCCACGGCGCTCGACGGTCGCAAGTACGACATCGCGTGCGGGCAGATCGACATCGGGAACGCCGCGACCGAGATGACATCGAAGATGACTGAAGGCGTTCCGCAAGCGAACGGCACCGTCGCGGTGGAACCGCGAATGGACGTGGAGAACGTCGCGCGTGCGGTGGTCTACATGGCGAGCCTTCCGCTCGACGCGAACGTGCTGTTCATGACCGTGATGGCGACCCAGATGCCGCTCGTGGGGAGAGGTTAATGCGCCGCTTGCGGCGAGGACACACACATGAAAATCACCCGACTCGAAACGATCTATCTCCCCGATTACCCGTCGATCCTGTTCATCGCGGTCCACACGGACGCGGGCCTTACGGGGTACGCGGACACGTGTTACATGCCCGACGCGGTCGCGGGGTACATCCACCAGTTCGCTGCGCCGATGCTCGTCGGCCACGATCCGCTCGCAATCGAACTTCACTGGCGCCGGCTCTACGAAGTCATCGCGCACACGGTCGGGAAGGGGGCCGAACTGCGCGGCCTTTCCGCCATCGACGTGTGCCTGTGGGACATCTTGGGTCAAGCCGCGGGAATGCCCGTGTGGCAAGTGTTGGGCGGTGCGGTGCGCGACCGCATTCGCACTTACAACACGTGCGGCGGCCCGAACTACGGTCGCGCCGCGAAGGGTAGTGTCGGGTACGGCACCGATAACGCGCACGGCAAGTACGAAGACCTGATCGCGTTCATGGAACGCCCCGGCGAACTCGCGCAAGAGCTACTCGCCGAAGGGCTGACCGGGATGAAGCTGTGGCCGTTCGATTACGTCGCGCACTACCCCGGCGTCGGCTGGGACAACTGGAAGTCCTTCCGCGGCATGTTCGACCCCACCATCCGCGCGCTCGGCGGGCACGACATCTCCGCGGCGGACCTCAACCGCGCGCTGGAACCGTTCCGCGAGATTCGCAAAGCGGTGGGCGACAAGATGGAGATCATGGTCGAGGGGCACGGCCTCTGGTCACTGCCCGCGGCGCTCAAGATCGCGCGTGCGCTCGAAGAGTTCCACCCGGCGTGGCTCGAAGACCTGATGCGCGCCGACGACATCGACGCGCTCGCGGAACTGAGGAAGGGAACGACGTGCCCGATCCTCGCGAGCGAGTACCTCGCGACGCGCTACGAGTACAAGCCGTTACTTGAGAAGCAGGCAGCGGACATCGTGATGATCGACCCGACATGGGCCGGTGGCATCACCGAGTGCAAGAAAGTGTGCGCGATGGCGGAAGTGTACAAGCGGCCGGTGGCGATGCACGACTGCACCGGCCCGCTCACGCTGTACGCCGGCATTCACTTGGCGTTAAACGCTCCGAACGCGATCTACCAGGAGTCGGTGCGGGCCTACATGCGCGTGAACTACCCGGACCTCGTGACCGACTTGCCGACGATCGAGAATGGCCACTTCCTCGCGCCGACGAAACCCGGGTTGGGCACGGCGCTTTTGCCGGACATCCGCACGAGGGAAGGGGCCGTGGTGCGCGAGTCGCATTAACCGAGCGCCGCCTTCAATTCCTTCAACAACTGCTCCACGTCCTCAGCGGTGTTGTAGCCGTGGATCGCGATTCGCAACCGCCCGCTGGGGTTCATCACGTGGATGTTCGCGTCGTGCAGGCGCGCGTGGATCTCCGCGGCGCGCGGGTGTTTGAATGTGACGATCCCCGCGATGTGTTCTGGTTCGTTCGGCGTGAGTACTTCCACCGGTAGCTTTCGTAACTCCGCGAGACAGTGCATCACCAGTGGGCGCGCTACGGCGTCGATATTAGTGACACCCACACCGCGAATGTACTCCAACCCGGCGCGGATCGCGTAGAGCGCCGGATAGTTCGGCATGCCGACCATGAAGCTCGCCGCGCCCGGCTTGCTCTTCACCGTCTCGAAGCTCTTCGGCCCGAACGCGTCTTCGAGGTTGAACCACCCGCCTGCGGTAGAAGTCCACTCCGCGGCCCGTTCTTTCGGCACCCCCACCAGTCCGCCTCCGTGCGACGCGAGTATCCACTTGTGCGTGCTGCTCACGATCAGGTCCGCACCGCGAAGATCGAGCGGAACGCGGCCGAGCGCCTGTGTCGCATCCACCGCGACGAGCGCGGGCGAGTACTTCCGCACCGATTCGATGATTGGTGGCAGTGCGACCATGAACCCGTTGTAGAAACTGACGAGCGACACCGTGACCAGCCGCGTCTTCGCACTGAGGAGCGGAATGAGGTCTTCGACGCGGAGCGCGCCGCCGCGGTTCCGCCACACTCGGGTCGTTGCAGCACACGACGGCTGCAACCACGGTGTCGAGCTCGCGGGGAAGTCGAGATCGGTTACAACGACCTCGTCGCCGGTTTTGAGGTTCAGCGCGAGCGCCGCGAGGTTGTACGCTTCGGACGAACACGAACAGATCCCGATTTCGTCAGGTGTGAGGCCGATGGCTTCGGCCGTGAGTGCTTTGGCGGCGTTCCACTGCGCCGCGTGCGGAATGCGCCCGTCCATACCGAGTTGCTTGTCGCGGAAGTATTGCTGAATCGCCTCACCCACCGCGAGCGGCGGAATACCCTCTGCGGCGCTGTTGAAGTACGCTTTGCCGTCGAGCGATGGGAAATCCCGTCGGCGTGTGTCCGCAGTTAGCATCAGATGGTTCCTCGTGAGTGGAACTGTTGTATTCGGAAAGTAGTCGGCAGATGCCGTATGCCTTCGCTACAAGAGTGAGGTAAAGCAACGGCACACGGAGTGTGTGATCTTCCCCAAGAAAAATGGACACGAAGTTAACGGCGTTTCTGGTTGTACGTCCGTTCAAACTCATCGGGGGAGAGGAACCCCAGCGAGGAGTGCAAGCGGACGCGGTTATAGAACACTTCCAGGTACTCGAAGATCTCGGCCCGT
>CAMDQN010000154.1 GCA_945905925.1 Singulisphaera sp. GP187 | reverse complement strand
TGGGATGCGGGTTGATGGCTGAAACTATTCGGTCGCCTGAGTCACAAACCATTCCCCACATTGCACTTGCTATGTCAACTCCAAAGATGTCATGAACTGTCAGCCCTGACGGTCGCGGCTCGGACCAGACGCTACGCATTAACTGAAAGTGCTCTAATCTCTGTCGCGAGCCGCCACGCGGCGTCGAAAGTCGTAAAGTCGAAGACCATCGTGGTTGATGTCTTCGACTTTACGACTTGAGATCTTACGGCTTTCGCACTAGCGAACTTCGAGATTGATGTTCTCGGAGTGGCTGTTGAACTCGGGGGCGTACATGCACTCGATGTTCGCGAAGCCCGTGGGGTACTTCCCCCGGTGCTGCACGCGGATCGCGTACTCGAACACGTACACCCCCTTCGGCAAGTAGTCGATGAAGAAGTGGCTCGCGGTGTCTTTCGTGCTTTCGTAGTACCCCAAGCCGTCCTGGTACTTGTAGCGCGAAAGCACGTTCACCGGTTCCGTGCCGCTGCCGCGATGGTCCTTCATGTGGATGTACTCCATGTCGCGATCCGTGCGCAACACGATCCGCACGATGATCTCGTCACCCACCGCGAGCGCCTCGCCTTCCTTCACCGGGGCGATCACCGGGCCGCTCTTCGTGAGCGTCCGCTTGAAGAGCTTCTTCTCCAACTTCAGCGGCGTGCCTTCGTGCGGCGTCACCTTCGAGATTTCTTCGAGGTAGCTCCAGTGGACGCTACCCCAGCTCACGCCCTTGTCGGTCTTCTTCACCTGAATCGTGCCCATTGACGGCTGAATCTCGTTGCGCACGAACTTCTGCTCGTAGAACCCAGTGCCGGCTTCCACCTTCTCCGGCTTGATCACTTGGTTCCCGACCGTGACTTCGACGAGCGCGTCGGAACTCAGCAGGTTGTCGCCGCGGAGGAGCAGCGCGTACACCGCGTCGGCGGTCGCCTTCGTGGTCTTCCAGTCCTGCGTTTGCTTCTGCTTCAACAGCCAAACCTTGCAGTCCTCGACGGCCTTTTCGTCGTTCATCACCTCGTCGAACGCTTCGACCATCATGGCCTGCGTTTCGATCGGGGCGCGTGCCCACGAGTACGACAGTTCCGTGTCGCGCCAGTACATGCCGAGTTCTTCGTCGTTCTTCGACCGCTCCTTGATCGACTTCATGATGTCTTGCGGCGTGTCCTTGTCGCCGAACCGCTTCAGCGCGAGCGCGAGGTGCGCTTGCGACTGCCGGTTGGCGAGAGCGAGCCAGTACTTCTTGCCCTGACCCAGCCAGTAGTCGATCGCGGCGCGGTGCGCGTTGCCAACCGGCTTGTCTTTGAGGAAGAAACTACGGCCATAGAGGTAGAGCGCCATCGTCGAACTGAGGTGGTTCTTTTCCGGGTCGTGTTTCTGTGCCCAGCGGTACTGTTCGTCGGCCCAGTTGTCGAGGCGATCGACGGCCTTCACCGCGCTCGCGGTGTCGATCTTCACACCGAGGTGCCGCATCCGGCCGAAGCCGGTCGTGATGTAGAGCGTGATGTAGTCGTTGCCGCGCCCGCCCGGGAACCACGGCCACGAACCGTCCGCGTGCTGCATCTGCGCGAGCTTCTGAAGCTGGCGCTCGGTCTCCGCGTTCAGCCGGTTCTCGTCGAACAGGATGCCGACGTTCTTGCGGGCCGCGCTCTCGCTCGCCGCTTGACGCACCCACGGCGTCTCTTCGAGCAACACGTTCTTGAGATCCTGGTTCTTCTCAAGCGGGCTGTCGAGCGCGACCGTGTTCTTCCACTGGTCGAAGATCTTCCGAATCTTCGGGTCGCTGCTCGCGATGTGGCGCGCGAGACCGTTCGCGTACAGCCGGTTGAACACCTGCTCGCTGCAATCGTAGGGGTATTCCATGAGGTACGGCAGCGCCATCACCGCGTACCACGCCGGTTGGCTGACCATCTGCACGGTGTAGTTCTGGCTGCGGATGGTTTGGCTCTCGCCCGACTTGCGGAGCTTCGTGAAGTCGAAGTCCTTCGTGCCCGGCCCGCGAATCGGCAGCGGCATCGCTTCGACGACGAGCACGCGCTTCGACAGCACCGGGATGATGGCTTCTTCGCCGTCGGAGAGCCGGTCTGTGGCTGCGACGGCCTTGTAAGTGATCGGCCCGATGTCGTCGGGAACGGTCACCTTCCACGACAGCGTTTTGCTCTCACCGGCGGCGAGGTCGAACGGCTGGTCGGCGTTCGCGAGGCCCAACTCCTTATCGACCGGCTTGTCGGTGCGCGTCTCCTTGAAGGAAACACGCGCGGTGCCCTTCTGTCGCGTCGCGGACATGTTGCTCACCTTCACGGTGAACTCCAACACGTCGCCTTCGCGCAAGAATCGCGGCGGGTTCGGCTGTGCCATCAGGTCTTTCGCAGATACGACGCTGTCGGTGATGAACCCGCTCCGCAGGTTCTTGTCGTGAACGAAGCCGAGGAACTTCCACTTGGTGAGCGCCTCCGGCATCGTGAACGTCATGCGGACGGTGCCGTCTTCGTCGCTGGTCAGGTGCGGGAAGAAGAACGCGGTCTCGTTCAGGTTCTTCCTCGCGGAGACGTTATTGAGGTCCGGTCCGGGGCTGGCGCCAGCGGGTTGCCCGTTCTGCGGCTCGAACGGGGGCGCGAACGGGTCGCCGCCGTCGGCCTTCTTCCATTCGCCACCGCCGAAGCCGCCACCGGGACCGTTCGCGCCGGGTGCGGGCGCTCCGGGAGGGCCGCCCATGCCGCCCCTCATGGCCCGTTCCCCGCCCCACTGGTCGCCCCAACCGTAGCCGCCGCCCCTGCCGAAGTACTCGTAACCCTGCCAGTTGTAGGTCAGCTCCGACGGGAACCCGCGATACGTCAGGTCAACGGCCTTGCGGTGGTGTGGCCAGTTGCCCTGAAGGTGTTGGAACCACCGCTCGCGGTTGTCGAAGTCCATGTGGATCGTCGAGTGGTCGTGGCGGAACACGCCGAACCGCTGCATCCAGTTGTGCGGGAGGAAGGCGTCGAGCGACGAGTCGTACATCGCCGCGACCATCTCCGCGACGGCTTTCTTCGCGTCCGGCCCGCTGATGACCGCGGTGAAGGTCTCCTTCGCGCCCGGCTCCGTCTTGTTGACGAACCGTTCCCACTTCACGGTGAGGTTCTTGTTCGTCCACGGCACCTCAACGTGGCGCGACGTGAGATACGCGCGGTTCTCGCGCACCTGCGTGACGCGAACCGTGAACCCGCCACGCATCCCTTCGTTGACCTGCTGCTTGAGAACCTGCTGCGTCTTGCCCGATTCGGTCCAGAAGCTTTGCAGCACCTTACCGCGATGCTCCAGTTCGATGTAGGCGCGAGCGGTGTCGTAGCCGCTGCCCCAGAGCATCTCGAAGGTTTCGCCGACCTCCACCGACCACTTCGGCGCGGCGATTAGGTTCGGAATCTTGACCGGGAACTTGTCCGCCGTCGGGTTCACAACCGTGAACTGATACCGCGCGGTCACCTTCTTGCCGAACTTGTCGGTGGTTTCGAGAATCGCGCGGTAGATGCCGGGCGCGAGCTTCGTTTTCGCGTCGGTTTTGCCGTTGCCGTTAGTGGCGAAGTCGGTGCTGAGTACCACGTCGCCGAGTTCCCAGCTTTGTGGCTTGCTCGGGTCGGGCTTCGGTTCCTGGTTCGCGTCCGCGCCGGGGCGAGGGTAATTCCGGTAGTAGTAGTTAAGGCCATCACGAACGACCTTGTCCGGTTGTTTTAGCGCGTGAATCTTCAGCGCGCCCTTCGCGGCTTGTCCTTCGCCGTCGAGAGTCGTTGTGTTGATGACGAAGGTGGTTTCCTTCTCGCTCGTGAGCCACGCATCCGAATTGACATTCGCTCGAAGTGCAACGTAGCCGACGTTCACGCTCTTGGTGCCGCCTCGCGTTTCGCCGGTGGTGTCGGTGACATCGGCGTGTACGGTGTAGCGGAACGACGGTTCGTCCTTCTTCGGTACGGTGAGGTCGGGCTTCGCGACAAACGGAATGACGAAGCTACCATCCGGTTCGGTCGTCACGACACCGTTAGCGATTTCCTGTGCCGGCCGGCTCGGAATAGGACGCCACCAGCAACAGCACTCGAAGAACCAATCGGGGTAGCGCACTTCGCGCGTCACGCGGTAGGTCACCTTCGCGCCGCTGACCGGCACGCCGTTGTACTGCATCGCCTTTCCAGGCACCTTGATCGTGTCGTTGAGCTTCCCGGCTTCTTTCAACGCTTCGACTTCCACTTTGAACTTCGGCCGCTTGTATTCTTCGACCGATATGGAGGCGTAGCCGGTGCCGTTGGACGTGCGAAGCGACATGTGGCCCATGAGTCGATCGCGCGGCGCGGTGAAACTGCCGCTGAACGAACCGTAGTCGTTGGTCCTGGTTTTGTGCTTAGCGATTTCCTTGCCGTTCACGTCGTTGAAGATGACTTCGACGTCGCGGTTGGCTACCGTTTCGTAGTTGTCGTCGCTCTGATTGAACTTGATGGAAATGCCTTTGAAGCTGATCGTTTGACCGGGGCGGTACAGCGAGCGGTCGGTGAAGAACACGACTTGTTCGCCACCGGGATTGTGCCCGTAAGGGCGTGTGGCATTCAGGCGGTGGATGCTGGAAATTTGCTGTTCCTTGTGCGTGACGACGACGATGTAGGGTTCATCGGGTTTTGCCGGGATGCTGTAAAGGCCGTCCTTGCCGGTGTTCGTCGATTCGCCCGCCCGCCAGCCTTCGTTTACGCGGGTCGTCCACATTTGCACTTTCGCGCCGTCGATGGGTTCGCCGGTACGGTTGTCGGAAACCAATCCAGACACGCGAGATTTGACATAATCCTGCCGGGTTATGAGGGCGAGGTCCGACACCCAAAAGTCGGTGTAGCCGACTTGGTTGTTGTTCGCACCGAAGTCGGGGGCGTAACTTGAAAGAAGGTAATAGAAGCCGGGCTTCAGCCCGGCGGGCGCAGGAATGCGTTCGGTGCGTGGCTTGTAGTCCGTTGTGGCTGGTAGGTCGTGGCTGATTTCCAACACCGGTTTTTTGCCGAGTAGTTCCTTCGCCATCTCTTGGTGGACATCTTCTGGACGCCACGACATCCCTTTCAATCGTTCGACATATTCTTCGCGGATGAAGCGGAAGTAAACCTTCGTGACGTTCTTGTAAGTGATGTTGATGGTGGGCAGCGGGTCGGCCCACACACGCTCGATGATGGGTTCCGCGGTCTTCGCCTCAATGCCTTGCACGAGGTTGAAGCAGAGCTTCCCGCCGGGGCTTTCGGGGAACGCCTTTTCACCGGTGAGCGCGATCTCGCGCGCCTTCACCAAATCGCCTTCGCCCTGTACCACGCCCGCGAGTTGGTACTGCGCCATCGCGAACAACTCGTGCGCGTTGTTGGCCTTCGCAAACGCTTCGAGCGCGGCCTTGTACTTCGCGTTCTTCGTTTCGCCGACGGCCTTGTTCCACCCGAAGCGGAGCCGGTGAAGGTCCGAGTCGAGCAGCGCGGACTTCTCTGCGTCGTCCTTGTGGAAGCTGAGCAGTTTCTTGTAAAGTGCGATGCCCTTGATGGTCTTGTTGTTCGCGTCGGTGGTTTTCGGCTCCCACTTCTTCAGGAAGTCTTCGACGGAACCGAAGATGGGCGAATCCGCGGGCAACTCGAAGTTGTCCTGCGGCTTGGCCCCGGCTTGCTCGGCGGAGGTGTAGAAACTGAGTGCGTCGAACGCGAGGAAGTCGAACAGCGTCGGCCGGTACTTGTCCGGGATACTGCCTTTCGTGAGCAGGATGTCGTATTGCGTGACCGGTGTCGCCTTCAGTTCCTTTTCGTTCGCGAGAGCCTTATCGAAGGTCTTGTCGATCTCCGCGAAGATGCGGGGCAGATCCCACGTCTGAATGTCGGTGCCGGGCGATTCGCCGGTCGCGGTGCGCTGTGTGAATCGCCAGCGGTTCTGCTGGAAGTAGTGCCAGTACCAGTGCGCGAGGATCGCGTTCATCACCGGGTGCATTTCCGCCGGGGCGGTGGCGATGGCCGCTTGCATCCGCGTGATCTTCTCTTCCGGCTTGTTCCCCTCGATGTTCCCTTCGAGCGCGATCTTCTTGGAGATCGCTTTGATCGCTTCGGGGTACGCCTTGTCTTTCAGCGCAGATTCGATGATCGGTTCGAGTTCGGTGATGGCGGTCTTGGGCAGTCCCTTGTTGACGGCCTCATCGACTTTCTTCCAGCGTTCCGCGCGTGGCGGCTGTGCGGCGGAAACGACAACCGCGACACCGGCGACGACGCACGCAAGTGCGATGCCGACCGTGGCGAGCCTTTGCGACCGTTTCATGAGTGGAACCTCGTAAGAGGTGGGAGAGTGTTAACGACGGCGCGAGCGCCTTCAAGTAAGTTCTAGACGAAAGAGCCGGCGTTGGGGATTGTTTCGCGCGACGAGACGCACCCCCAATCCCTCCCTGCAGGGAGGGGAGTTTGAGGCCGCTCGCGGCGCACCCAGAGCCAAGTGTCTTACTCCCCCTCCCTAAATAGGGAGGGGGGAGCGTCTCTTCCACACCCGCCTTGACGTAACGCGTCTACCTGTCGAGAATGCTTCTACGGCCCCTACAGTCGTCGCGCCCGCCCCAATCGGCCCCCGCAGGTCGTCTCCGAGATTTCTACACATGCAATTGCCACAACTTCGTTCCGTTGTGCCGTTCGCGATCGTCGCGGGCCTCGCGGTCGGTGTGATCGGGTGCGGCGGAGACGGCATCCAGATCTCCACCGCGCCGAAAGCCGACATCGGCAAACCCGACATCGGCAAGGGCGGCCCCGAACCGGCCGCGGGCGAGTACCGCATCCTCGGCGCGATGTTCCCGGCCGACGCGCCGGAGTGGTTCTTCAAAATGCCCGGGACGTCCGAAGACCTCGCCAAGTACGACGCCGACTTCGACAAGCTCCTCGCGAGCGTGTCGCTCGCGCCGAACGGACCGAAGTACGACGCGCCGGCCGGGTGGAAGGAAGGCCCGGGGCGCCCGGGCGGGATCGTCATCGCGACGATCAAGACGCCGGACGGCAAGTACGAGGTGTCGGTGTCCTCGGCGCAGGGCGACGTGTTCGGCAACGTGCGCCGCTGGTCCGTCGAGCAGCTCGGCAACACCGTCTTCGGCCGCGAGGAAATGGCGAAGGCGACCCGCACCGTCGAAGCGAAGGGCGTGAAGGGGTTGCGGGTCGACGTGCGCGGCCCGAAGAAGCCGCCGATGGGCGGGGGCGGCCCGATGATGGGCCCGAAGTAACCAACCCGTTTCCAGTGGCGCCGCGGTCCGAATCTCCGAGGAACCAGTGATGAGCACGACCCAACCGCACGTCCCCGGCGAACACGGTGAGCCTCAGGCCAAAAGCACCGGCACCGGTCGCGGTCCCGCGTACTACGCGCGCCGCGTGGTGAAGACGCTCGCGTCGCTCCAGCTCACGGTTGGGCTGCTCGCCACCGCCATCGGCCTCGTGTTCATCGGCACCATCGCGCAGATCGACCACGGCATCTGGACCGTCGTTGACAAATACTTCTGGTCGTGGACGGTGGACGTCCCGTTCGAGATGTTCCGCAAGTTCCTGAACGTGTTCTGGAAGGAATCGTTCCCGGTCAGCGACCCGGCGTGGGGCGGTTCGTTCCCGTTCCCTGCCGGCAAACTGATCGGCGCGCTGATGCTCATCAACTTGCTCGCGGCACACGCGACGCGGTTCAAACTCACGTGGAAGCGTACCGGCGTGTTCCTCATCCACGGCGGGCTGATCCTCCTGTTCTGCGGCGAGTTCGTTACCCGCGAGTTCGCCATCGAACAGCAAATGCGGATCGACCAGGATGCGTCCACCGATTTCACCATCGATACCCGCAACGTGGAACTGTCGTTCGTGGGCGGCGCAGACCCCGCGTTCGACCGCGTCGCGACGATTTCGCAAAAGCGACTGAAGACGGCGAAGCCGGGCGAGCGGATCGCACACGCAGGGCTGCCCGCCGATGTCGAAGTCGTGAAATTCATGAAGAACTCCGACCTGATCGATGTCGCGCCGTTCGAGTTGGAGAAGGGCGGCTCTACGGTGAACACCGCGTTCGTCGCGTCGGAGAAGGGCACCACGCCCGCGGCCTACGTGCGGCTTTACGACAAGGCCACCAAGCAGTCGCTCGGCGCGTTCGCGGTGTCGCCGCTGGTGAAGGAACAGAGCTTCGTTGCCGGGCCGATCGCGCTGCGGTTGTCGATGTCGGACGCCGGGGTGAAGGTCGTGGACGGGTCGCCCCGCGGGTTCGATCGCGTGGCGCTGATCCCGCCGGGCCGGTTGAAGTCCGCGAACGCGGGCGAGCGGATCACGCACCCGGACCTGTCGCTCGAAGTCGAGGTCGTGCAGTTCATGCCGCGAGCCGAACTGGTCGAAGTCGCGCCGTTCGGGAAGGGCAAGTTCACGGGCAACATGGTGCTCGTCGAAGCCGGCGAAGAGTCCGGCGTCGCGATGAAGCAGCGCGGGGACGCGACCGCCGCCTACGTCCGGCTCTACAAGAAGGGCACCGACGAGGTCATCGGCGTTCACATCGTCGGGATGTACCCGCTGCTCCAGAACCAGCCCATCACGGTGGACGGCGCTCCGCAACTGCTCTCGCTTCGCAACGCGCGTTACCAGAAGCCGTACCGCTTCCACCTCGATAAGTTCAGTTTCGACCGGTACGAGGGCACGGAGAAGCCGAAGAACTTCTCCAGCGACGTGCGCGTTTACGACGAGGACGGCACTCTCGTTCGGCAACAGCGGATCCGGATGAACGAGCCGCTTCGGTATGCGGGCGAGACGTTCTATCAGGCCGACTGGGACAAGGAGACCGAGCGGACGACCGTCCTCCAAGTGGTGAAGAACCCGGGGTTGGTCAACTTTGGGCTGTTCTACGCGACCATCGACTACATCGCGTGCGCGGTCGTCACGACGGGTCTTCTGCTGCACTTCGGTATCTTCCTCGTGCGATTCTTGTTGCGGACCGCGCGCGCCACCGCAGCGGTGCCCGCGCCTGTGTTGCCCCCAGGCGCGCGGGCGGAAGTCCCGCTTACGCGCATCGTCCCGTGGATCGTGTTGGGGCTGATGGTTGTCTACCTGCTGTCGTCGTTCATGCGGATGAGCCCGCCGCGCGAGCCGTACAATCTGGAAGCGTTCAGCCGCATGCCGGTCCACGAGGGCGGGCGCGTGAAGCCGCTCGACACGGTCGCCCGCGTGAACCTGCGCATCATCACCGGGAAAGAAGAGTTCAAGGACGGGGCCGGGAAGACGCAACCGGCCATACGCTGGTATCTCGAACTCCTCGCGGCCAGCGGCGGTCAGCGACGTGGAGTGATGTCGAGCTACGCGTTCATCCGCATCGACAACGAAGCGATTCTGAACGAACTGGGGCTGAAACCGGTGGATGGGCTGCGGTACTCGATCGAAGAAATCGCCCCGAAGTTCGACAAGATCGAGGCCGCGTACCGTGCGTCCGACAAGAAGGTGAAGAACGGCGGCAAGCTCGACACCACCGAGATGAAGTACAAGGAACTGCACGACCGCCTCACGACGGTGCAGGATTTGGCCGAGTTCGGCGGGGCGCTGCTCCTGCCCCCGCAGAACGGTCAGAGCTGGCACTCGGCCCGCGAGTTCCGGCTCGAAGCCGAGGTCAAAGCGGCCACCGCCGCAATCCTGCTCGCGCAGAAACGCCTCGATGAAGGCGACAAGTCCCGGACGCTCAGCCCCGAAGACGAACTGCAGTTGCTCCAACTGGTTACCGGGGCTGATTTGAGCAAGCAAAAGATCGACCCGCAGAAACGGGAGGCGCTGCTCGATGAGGTGGTGAAGCAGATCAAGGCCGACCCGAACAAGACGGCGCAAGACATCCGCGAAGCGCTGACCAAGCGCAAGGCCGGGCCGCTCCCGATCCTGCTCGCGACCCGTCGGGCGCTGCAAGATCAGGTCGAGTTGGCGAGCGTCTTGCTGACGCCCGAACAGCGGCGCGAGGTCGAGACCCTGACCAAAAAGACCCGCGACGACGAACTCGCGAAGCGTCCCGCGAACGCGACCTGGGAAAAGATCATCACGACCTACCGCGACGCCGCACGCGCCGAAGCGGTCGTCCGCGACATCACGAGCGGGAAGAAGAACAAGGACGAACTGGAAGCGGCGACGGCAACTTTCAAGGCATCCGCAGCGGCGTTCAACGTCGCCGTCGCCGAGTACAACTCGACGGATGTGGCCAACGTGTCGCTTTCGGACCGCGCCCGGGCCCGGGTCGAACTGATGTTCAACCGGTTCCAGCCGTTCTACCACTGCACTGGGTTGTACGTCATCGGGCTGGTACTCGGTCTCATCGGGTTCTGTATGAGCGCGGCCGAGAAGCCGCATTGGGCCGCGGCGCTGCGCCGGTCCTCGACGCTCGTTCTCACGCTGACCTTCGTCGTTCACTTCGCCTCCTTGTTCGCCCGCATGTACGTCATGGACCGCCCGCTGGTGTTCGTGACCAACTTGTACTCGTCGGCCATCTTCATCGGGTGCGGGTGCGTGGCGCTGTGCCTGATTCTGGAGCGCCTTTTCCCGCTCGGTATCGGGAACATGGTGGCCGCGACGCTCGGGTTCGCGACCTGCATCGTCGCGCACAACCTCGCCACCGAGGACACGCTTGAGATGATGCAGGCGGTTCTCGACACGAACTTCTGGCTCGCCACGCACGTCACCACGGTGACGCTCGGGTACACGGCCACGTTCGTCGCCGGGTTCCTCGGCGCGGTATACGTGCTCATGATGCTCGGCACGGTGGTTCGCGATTCCTACGAGAGCAAGGGCGAGCCGACCGTGGGCGCGCTCCTCGCGTTCGGCTGGGCGGTGCTGGGTCTGGTCGTCATCCCGGTGTTCTTCTTGTGGTTCGCGAAGGCCGCGATGGAGAAGTTCGAGGTCGTGCATTCGGTGCTGTTGGACGGGGCGTTCTGGCTCGGGGTTGCGGGCGCCGCGATGTACGGGGTGACGCTGATGATCCTGCGCGTGTCCGCGACCGGGGTGGACGCACACGGCCAACCGCTCCAGGGTCGGGTGCCGGTGCTCGCGCGGCCGGTGGCCGAACTCGCGCTCACGCCGGAAAACAGCAAGGTTCTGGGTCAGATGGTGTATGGCGTGCTTGCGTTCGCGACGTTGCTGAGTTTCGTCGGCACTGTGTTGGGCGGCATCTGGGCTGATCAGTCGTGGGGCCGGTTCTGGGGCTGGGATCCGAAAGAGAACGGCGCGGTTCTAATCGTGTTGTGGAACGCGATGATCCTGCACGCTCGCTGGTGCGGTTTGGTGAAGGACCGCGGGGTCGCGGTGCTGGCCGTCGTCGGGAACGTGATCACTGCGTGGAGTTGGTTCGGCACGAACCAACTTGGCATTGGGCTGCACGCGTACGGGTTCGACAGCCGGCTCGCGGACGGGTGTTTCAACTTCTGGCTGTTGCAGTTCCTCATCCTGGGTTTCGGTGCGGCGATCCCGCGGCACTTCTGGCCGAGCGCGAGCCGTCGTGCCGCGACCGTGACCGCGGCGCCGGGTCTGCCGGTCGCGCAGATCGTGACCCCGCCCGCAGGTGCGAAACCGTTCGTGCCTGCACCGACGGACACCACATCACCGAACGGGGCAGCGACCAACGGCCACGTGAATGGGTCGGCCAACGACAGCGGTCACCCCCACCGCGACAAGGGGAAGAAGTCGAAACGCAAGACCTAACCCCCGGCCCCCTTCCCTTCAGGGAAGGGGGAGGAAGAGAAGGCACGTCTTCTGTTTGAAGCCCCTCCCTTTTTTGGGAGGGGGTTACTTTTTCACGTCGCTCGTGGCGTTCGACCGCGTGAGGAGCCATGCGGTCGGCGCGATCACCAGCGCGGTGCCCATGATCGCGGTCGCGTTCACCGAGCGGTCGAAAGCCAACGCGCACATCACCATCACAAACACGATCTGCGTCAAACCCACCACGGACACCTTCGCCGGCGCGCCGCGCCCGAACGCGAGCGTCAGAAACACCTGCCCGATGGTGGCCGACACGCCGATACCGAGCAGGCGGAACAGCACGCCGGTTTCCGTTACGCGTTCCAGTGGTTGTGTTCGCGTGGTGCTGAGGAACGCGGTCGCACAGAAGACGGTGGCGACCGCGGAGAAGTGAACGACGACAGCTCGCGGGTCGATGTCGTGGAGCCGGTGCAGACCGAGCATCGCGACCGCGCTGAACAGCGCCGCCGCGAGCGCCGCGAACACGCCCCACTTGCCCGCTTCGATGTGCGGTTGTTCGACCAACACCACGCCGGTGATGCCGACCAGGATCGCGAACACCATCTTCCAGCCGGGCGCCTGCCCGTAGAGTGGCCAGGAGAGGATCGCGACCCACAGCGGGAACGTGTTGCTGAGCGTGACCACGTCTTCGGCGTGCAGGTTGCCGAACGCGTAGAACGCGCACACCATGCTGCAACTGCCCGCGATGCTTCGCACCCACAGACGCCATGGGCGGAGCCACACGAGCGACACGCCGGCGTGCCACGCGAGTACGGCCCCGAACACCGCGACCAGCGCGGCGCGGAACACCGCTACCGTCTGCCAGTCGCAGAGCGGGACCGCGCCGGAAGGCGTGCGGGTGAGGTCTTCGGCCAGGACCGCCATCACCGCGAACGAGAACGAACCGCACAGCATCCACACATACGGGCGCGCATCGGACTGGTTCATTTAGCAACCTTATCGGTGCGGCTCGCATCTTGTAGGGTGGGTCGAGCCGGCTTTGCGGCGAAGGCCCACCA
>CAMDQN010000153.1 GCA_945905925.1 Singulisphaera sp. GP187 | reverse complement strand
GCCCTTCAAGTGGTCGCGGGGGTGCTTCACCACCAGCCCGGCGTGCGCGCCCTGTTCGCGTGCTGTGAGATGACCCCGACCGATCTGCTCGCCCGCGTCGTGGCGCGACTCTCCGGGGTGCCCATTGACCACATCACCGACAAGACGTTCGCAACCGGCGAGAAGGTGCGGGTGAAGAAGACCATCGAGTTGCACCGAACCATAATCGACCGGTTGGCGTTCCTGCACCCGCCGTTCACGCTGGAACACCTCGCCGACGCCGCGACCGACTTCGGCGCGACCGTGCTGGCGGTGGACTACCTCCAGCGCTTCGGGCACGGGAGGGACTTGCGCGAAAGTCTCGACGGGGTGATGACCGGGGTTCGGCGTCTCGCCCTGGCGGGTGCCGCGGTGCTGGCCGTTTCGAGCGTGACGCGATCGAAGGACGACCGGGGCCGGAACAGTTACGGCGGGCTGAACATGGCGAGCTTCCGCGGATCAGCGGAACTGGAGTTCGGTGCGGACAGCGCGTATCTGCTGGACACCGACGAGGGTAATTCGACGCTGCGGTGCGTGAAGAACCGGTTCGGCAAACCGGCCGACGTTCACCTCCGGTTCGTTGGCGAGTACCAGCAGTTCGTGGCCGGCGATCCGCTCGCCGCGTTCGACACGGCCAACGGCACCACCGGCAGAAGGGGCAACCAGTGACCACCGATCCGCCCGCGCCCGGTTCGCTGTGGGCGACACACTGCCCGGACGCGTACCCGGCCGACTGGTTCGAGGCGCTCGGACTGACAGCGCTTCCCGCGGGGTTCGCCCGGTTCGCGACCGCCGAGGAGTGCGCGCTCATCGCAGGCACCGGCGCGCCACCGACACCCCGCGACCGATCCGAGCGGAACGGGGAGAACCCTTCCGCGGGCCGAAGGTCGAAACAGTCGTTACCCAAACCGGAAAGCCGGTTCGCGGTGCTGAACTCGTTCGTCGATTGCGAGATGCACAAACTGACCCGCGCCGAGGTCGCGGTGTGGTTCGTGCTGTACCGCGACACGAAACCCGACGGCACTGCCCGCACCGGTCAAACGGATCTCGCTCGCCGTGCCGGGTGCGACGCCCGAACCGTGCGCCGGGCGCTCACCCTCCTCGAAGCCCGCGGGTTGGTTGAGGTAATCCGAAGGGGTCGGCTCGGCGCTGGACCGTCGCGGTATCGCGTTCGTGGCACCGGTCGCGACCCGCCGGAGTAGCGGACACGGGTGCCCGGTTGCTTGAGGACATTTCGCGCCTGTTACTGCGGACACGGGTGCCCGCTATCCCACAAGGGACCAGAAGCCGACCCCGCTCGACGCGGGCCGGCAGTTTTCAGAAGTCACCGCGACCGACACGCGAACCGCCACCAGCAAGGGAAAAGGGCCATTCCCATATTCACCGATCGGCGGAGGGCAGCACTCACCTGAAAGCAGCCCCTTGCTTCCCGTTGGTACAGCCCTGATACTCTCCTTCATTCGGAATCTGGTGCGGTTGTGGATTGTGAGTCCAGGGCGGTCGGTGCTGCTGTTGTTTATTGCCGCAGCACAACCGCATGGCTGGCTCGTGGACTTTTCGGGCCACCCCGCATCCTGCTTCGGCTGACCGTCTCTTCCTCGCCGCACGAGGATCAGACAAATGAACCTCCCCGTGTCCAGGTAAGCCCACTCATGGCCGAAGCCCCTTCACCCGATCCGGCGCTGCTCACTGGACTTCGCAAAGCCAAAGTGGGACCGCTTCCCCTTCAAGAGAAGGGTGCTGTCGGTGGGATGTTCCCGAAGGGTAAAGCCGGAGAGCCACTCGCCAAGCACGCTCAACAGGAGGGCTTGGTCGAAGAGGTGAAGGAAAAGAGAGAGGTCACCACCACCAGCAGGGGAAAATCGAAGACGACGACGAAAGATGTCGTTATCGGGTGGGGACTAACCCCGGCTGGGCTTCAGTACCTCGCCGACGCCGACAGCCCCAAAGCGGCCCTCGAAGCGTTATTACCCTACGTTCAGAAACTGGCCGGTCCAACCGCACAACCGACTACCGACTTCACTGCTTTCGCGGGGACTGTGGACAAGGCGACGAGGGAATGCGTCAGCGCGATTGAAAAAGCGTTCGCCGGGTTGCGTGCGGATGTTCTGCGCGCAGTTGCCCCCTCCAACGGTGCGGCCCTCGATCCCGCTCCGATCCTCGCCGCGCTCACCACCGCGTTGAGCAGAATCGAGTCGCCAACCATAAAGCCTCCGGTCGTTGCGAAACAACCCGATCCGACACCGAAGCCCGCACCCGATAGCGCTGGAGCGGTTACGGATGAGATCGTGTCGTTCGTCGCGACGTGGACGCGGGAGAAGACCGTCGGCCCGCCACTCGACGCGATCATGAAGCACCTCCGGGTAAGCCATCCCCAACTCACCGTCGGGGCGTTCCACGATGCGCTTCGGCGGTTGGTCGGGGCCAACCCACCGAGCATCAAACTGAGCGGTTGGTCGAAGACAATCCACGAACTACCCGACCCAGAACTCGCCCTCTTCGTTAAGCACACAGTGATGTACTACGCCCACTCTCCGCAGTAACGCGACGTTCTCGTCGCCCTGCATCGATCCGCCACGGACGGCATCACCCAGACGCACCGATAGGGGAACGCCCGTGCCCTCTCGATCGGAAATACTGCGGGAACTCCCCGAAGACTACCTACGACACTTGGGAACGCTCAGCGGGATCGGTGGACCCACTGGGGCGCCGTTGAGCGAACTCGTGGACGCCCTCGCCAAATCCGACCAGCCAACAATGGAAGAAGCGCTCAACGGTCTCTCGCTGGCGCAACTTCAGGCACTCGCCAAGAAGCTGGGCGTGTCGGAAGTACCGAGATCGAAGCAAGAAGCGATCAAGGAAATTCTGTCGAGTGGTTCCGGCTCGTTGTCTCAACTGTCGGCTGCCGGAGAACTGATGGCAGGCGACGTGCGCAACAACGCGCTCGCCGAGCTACGAAAAGGGGCGAATCCGTTCAGCACAGCGGTCGCGGCTGTCGGCACCGCTGCCGAGAGTTTACAAACCAACGTGCGCGACCACGCGGAGCAGCAACTCGGAGACCTGCTCAAGATCGTGCAACTCTACCGAAAGGGCGACACCGCGACGCGCATCTACCCGGTTGTTGGCGACCCCGGCACCGGGAAAACGCACCTGCTCTATGTCCTCCGAGCCGAACTCCGACAGCACGCACTTCGCAGTGGTCAGGAGTCTCTATTCGTCGTTGTCGAACACCTCTCGCCGGGAACCGATCCGATCGATTACCTTCTGTGGCAGATCACGAACCAGATGCTCTCGAACAAGGGCGATGGCGAGCGCATGTTGAAGGTAATCGCCGGACGACTCACGGGCCGCTTACTCGCCGAATCGTTCCGCCGACTCAGCCCGCCACAACAGATCGCCCTCATTCCCCCCGCAGGGTTGTGGCAGCGATTCCGCATGTGGTTCGGAAGCGCTCGCCTCGCTCAAGAGCGTGTCGAGGCGGTCGCGAAACTGATCGGGATCGCGGACGAAGGGCCGGAACCGGCCGCACTGCGGAAGGCGTGTGAGGACGCGGGCATTGCGCCGGAGCGGGCGCTGCGTGTCGTCACCGAGCATCTCGCTCAAACACAATCGAAGAACGCGACCGATTGGTTCAGAAAGGAACTCCACGGTCGCCTCGCCCAGTTCGCGCTGCTCGGCGATCGTGTACCATTTGACGACTTCCACAACGGGGAAACCGACCCGCCCGCCTACGTCCAAGACGGTGGCAACATCGGTCGATGCCTGCTCGACACCTGGCTCGAACTGCTCTGCACGTTGCACGTTCCCGTCGTCGTGGTGTACGACCAACTCGAAGATTACCTGCGCGGTTCGACACCGGAACAGGAAGCGATCAACAAGAAGGACTTCATCAGGGCCGTTACGTCTTTCATCGACAAGGTTCCGAGCGTTTGCGTCCTGGCGTTCGCGGCGCTTGGCGTGTGGGTCGATCTGGTCAACAACTACGCCGACACCTACGCCCGCGAACGGCTAACGCAACCGTTCGCCCTCGCCGGCAAACCAGCGCAGACTCGGCTCGAAATGCCTCAGAGCGTATCACCGCTGGTGGCCGAGCGGATCGTCACCGCCCGAATCAAGTGGGCCTTCCCGAAACTCGACCGAACCGGTCTTCCGGTCGGGTTCCCGTTTGAGCAAGGAGAACTTGAACAACTTTCCAACGGGTCGAACTTCCGAAACTGCATTTTGGCGCTGGCGAAGCGCTACGACCAAATTGTCTACACAACCCCTCTCGACCCGAAGGAGATCGCGGGTCGGTTGCGGTCGCGGCTCCGCTCGCTGTGGGACGACCAACTCACCGGGGTGAAGCAACAACACGGTGACAAGTTACCCGTCAGCACGACGCTGATTCCAGAGTTTCAGATGGCGCTCGATGGTTGGCTCCAGCACCTTCACAAAGCAGCGTTACCCGAGTCGAATTTGTGGGCGAAGGTCGAGGTGGTGACGAAGCCTGAGCGCCAACAATACGGCTACCTCACCGTCATTCGGCTCGAAGAAAACAAACCAGGTATCGGCATTGCTGCTTGGTTGGGTCAGAAAAGACCGAAACTCAGCAATCTGGAGAACGTGCTGGACTATTTCAATGACAACCCCCGTGAGGTTCACACGCTCGTTTTGCTCCGCGCTGACGGTGAGGACGCGCTCGACAAGATGAGTGGCGAGGCGTACACGAAGGCCCGCAACAAGGGCAAGCGGGACGTCCGCGTCGTGAAGTACGACACAGGGTTTTTCCACGCCCTGATGGGCTTCTCCGGCTGGTATCAGGCTGCGGTGCCGGAAGTCGAAGCGGCTCAGAAGTCCGGCGTTGACGGCGCTCCCGTGTTTCGGGAGTTCCTCGCCGAAGTGTCGAAGCCCCTCCTCGCTTGGATCGAGGAATGGCGGCAACCGCTCCCGGCGAAGGGAGCGTGATCGTGTCCGCGCTTCACACAACCGCACCCACCGCGACCGAGAACGCGGCGGTTTGCTCCGTACCGGACACTCTCCATCGGCGAGCGCCGGCCCGTGTCGGGATTACTGACGGCTCCGGGCGCCCGTTGCGGATGACACGACGATTCATTCACGTCGGCGCGGGTACGCAAGTGCGTGTTCGGATCGTGCCGCCCACTCCACCTCCGGACAAGCCGAGGCCCACAGTCGAACTTGGTGCGACCGATGCCCTCCGGCGGATCGGTACACAACACACGGTCACGGAAGGCTCAACCGATGTCGCTGTCGCACTGTACTTCGCTCGACAGCGCGGAAGGTCGCCGTTTCCACGACGTGCCGAGCTACACGTTACCGTTGCCGAAGCCGGTAAAGAACCCTTCGTTCTTGTCGTCCCCTTTGCCGTTTGGCCGAGTTGGTGGCTACTTTTGGGCATTTGTATCTCAGTGTTCGCAGGTTCGTCGTTTCTCTTGGGTTGGCTCACCGGTGTGGGAAAAACGATGCAGTCGCTCAGTACCGGTGTGGGATTACCGGTGGCGATACTGCTTCCCATTCTCGTCGTTGTTGCGGGGGTGATCGCGTCGGCAACACTCAGGTTCGCCGGCTGGGTGTTGGTCTGGTTGGGTTGGGTCACTGCCGACGCGCAGTAGCAAATCGACATTCCGTTGGGACCGAACCGCGGCAAATGGCAACTCCCGGACAGCAACGTCCTCGTCGCTGTACGTCTGGAATGCGGTGATTGGGTGGTGTTGCGCCCAGCGTTTTCGGCCGAACTATCCCGAGAACGGCTGACTCCAGATCACTTACCGGAATCCTCCGGTTACTCGGGGTGAACTCTCCGGATCGCAGAGACAGGCTTCAAGCAAAAGGTGAGGCTGTGGGCGGTTCACCAACGAACAGGGCACCGAATCTTGTCGTTGGTGCCGCGGCGCTCGGCGAAGTGTTGTGGTTTCGGGGCACCGAAAGGGCACCGAATAGCCTGTTCCGGGCACCGAATCGGGGGTAAACTACGCTCACTCAACTCGTCCGGCAGTGCATGAGTTGAGCGTCGGATTGCCTTGAAATTCCAGTGTGTGAAACGAAAGAACCCCGCGGTTGTGCCGCGGGGTTCGAGTGGAGCGAAGGAGAGTCGAACTCCCGACCTCTTCGTTGCGAACGAAGCGCTCTACCAGCTGAGCTATCGCCCCTCAGGATAATTCTGACGCGACAGTCCATCGTCGGGTTCGCGTTCAGACTTCACACATGATAAAGCGCGGGCGCGCACCGGCAAGAGGAGTTTCGCCGCACTCACGCGTCCGCGTCCGGTGACGGTTGGGGCGATCACCCACACCCCGCGAACACCGCGACTACCACCAGTGCCAGCCCGATCGCACGGGATTCCTGGTACCGCGATCGGTGTGAGTGGGTCCGGCACGTTGGGCGGGACAGGCACGTCCGCCGCACCAGACTCGGAAGTATTCCTCACCTCCACGCTCTCCGCGGCAGTGGAGTATTCCGCGGTCACTCCCGCGACGGTCGGCGGGTTGGGCTTCGGGGCACGCCATTCGGGGAACAACGCCGCCAAGTTGGACGGCACCGCAGTGGGTCGAAGGAGGTACTGCATCCCCTGTAGATCGTCGGTGTGAACCCGCCCCCAACCCGCCCACTCGATGTCCTCCACGAGAGCGAGCGGGTTCGCGAACACCCCGAGAGGCCAGAGAAAGTCGCGGATGAAACGCAGCCACCCCAGCGCTGGGCGGTCATCCGGCTCGGCCAGCACCACCCGGAGACGGTCGGCGACCTGTTCGGGTGTCCCGCCGATGCCGAACGAGAGCAAGGCGGCGGCGACCACCGGCGGATGTTCGAGAAGTAGGTTCGCCGCTCTTCGACCCATGGTGATTTCGCCGTGCCGCGCAATCGCGCGCCCGACGCGTTTCAGCGTCGTGGCAACCACGGGCACGTCGGGTTCACCATCCGATTTTTCGCGGTCCCGCCACTAGTATTCGGTGAACCCGTCGTCGCCGTCCCCGTTGCCGAAGCGGTCGAGTTCGTGGGTGCGCGCGGTCTTCATCGCGCGGCGGGGCTTCGTCGCGGGCGGCGCCTTCCCGCGGACGTGCTTCAGTGCGACCCGCGCGGCCGGTCGGCGCCCGCCGTCGTCCTGCCCCAACTTGAACTGGCTCACGAGTTCGCGAAGTTGCCCGGCCTGATCGGTGAGCGTCTGCGCGGTCGCGGACATCTCCTCGGTCTGTGACGCATTCCGCTGCGTGACCGCATCCATCTGCGTGACCGCCTTGTTCACCAGGTCGATGCCGGTGGACTGCTCGCGGCTCGCCGCCGCGATCTCGGTGATGATGTCTGTGACTCGCTTCACCGAGGTGACGATCTCGTTCAGCGTGGACCCCGACCGGTTCACCAGTTCGGTGCCCGCGTCCACCTTCTTCACCGAGTCGTTGATGAGCGACTTGATCTCCTTGGCCGCGGTCGCGGATCGCTGGGCCAGGTTGCGCACCTCGGCCGCGACCACCGCGAACCCGCGCCCCTGTTCCCCGGCCCGTGCCGCTTCCACTGCCGCGTTCAGCGCCAAGAGGTTGGTCTGGAACGCGATCTCGTCGATCGCGGTGATGATCTCCGCGATCTTCTTGGACGACGTGTTGATCTCGCCCATCGCCTCGACCGCGTGGCCGACCACCAGGCCGCCCTTCTCGGCCACCTCGCGCGACCCGCTCGCCAGTTGCCGGGCCTGCTGGGCCGCGTCCGAGTTCTGCTTGACGGTCGCCGTGATCTCCTCAAGCGTGCTCGCTGTCTCTTCACAGTTCGACGCCTGCTGATGCGCGCCGCTCGAGATTTCCTCGCTGGCCGCGGCCAGTAACTCCGACGCATCGGCCAGTTGCTCGGACACCCCGCGGACACCTTCCAGCGCGGTGCGAACCGAGACGATGGCCTTGTTCAGCGCGGCGGCCATTTGCCCGACCAGGTCGGCGCCCAGTTCCGGCACCTGTTGGGTGAAGTCGCCGGCCGCGATCGCGTTCACCGCCGTCAGGATGGTCTCCACCTTCCGGCGCAGTTCATTCGCCTCGTGCTGCTGCCGCTCAGCGTCCTTCTTGGTCTGGAATTCGAGTCTCTTGGCCGCAGTGATGTCGGTGGCGACTTTGACGACCTTGTAGATCTTGCCGGTCGGATCGGCGACCGGGTTGTACGAAGACCGGACACACACCTTTCTGCCGCCCTTCGCGTTCCGCACGAACTCGCCGATCACCGCCTCCCCGCGACCCAGCCGCGCCCAGAGATCCTTATATTCGTGGCTATTCGCGAAGGTCGGATCGACGAATATGCTGTGGTGCTGTCCCTGGATTTCCGCCTGCGAGTACCCCACGATCGCCAGGAAATATTCGTTCGCAGTCACCACTGTTCCGTCTACCTGAAACTCGATCACGGCTTGGGCCTTGCTGATCGCAATCACTTGGCGTTCAAAGTCGCCGGCTCGCTCCAGGGCGACTTGGGTCTTGCTCGTAACTTTGCGAACGATCACAATCGCGAGCACACCCACGAAGAGCAGGATCAGAGCCATCACTCCGAGTGCGGCTCGCGAATTCGTCTGGACCGTGTCCACCGCCTCGCTCGCCCTCGCCTTATTCTCGGTTTCCGCAAGGGCCACGACCTGATCGACGACCGTTCGCTGGTCTTGGTACTTCGTTTCGAGTGTTCGGCGGGCGATGGCGTCGGCCTTCGGGTAGTCTTTGGCTAGTACGGCAGGGAGAACCTGTCCATCGGCGATAGCGAAGTACGCCACAGCGCTGGTGTGGAGTTGCCCGGTCACCAGTTCCCGCATTGCGCCAGGGGGGAGCGTCTTCAGCCAGTGCGCCTGGCGCGTGTCGTACTCCTCGCGGAGCGCCTTGTAGCGGGTGTGGAAGGCCTCGAACTCGGCCGGTTCCATCGGTTCGCACATTTTCTGAACGACCAGGTGCGTTTCAACCAGGTACATCGGTGGCGGCAATACGTCGGCGATGAGATCTTTCCCAGAAATGATCTCCGAGTCGAGCGGACCGCCGACCTTGACTCGGGCGATCGTGCTCCAACTCAACCAGCCAACGATCGTCAGCGCGAGGACGCACAGCGCGACCGGCACGAGCAGCTTGACCCGATCGCTCATCCCGTTGATAAACCGAAACATGCCTATCTCCCATGGTGTCGTGTGTAAATGGTCTTCGTGGGTTACGCGGTCAGCGTTGCCGGATCGGTCGTGACTCTGACCACCTGGTCGATGTTCAGTAGGGACACGAGGCGTTCGCCGGTGCGAGCGATTCCGGTCATGAAGGAGGTATCCACGCCGGCGCCGAGGTCCGGGGTCGGGACCATTTCCTTCGCGCCGACGTTCAGCACATCGGACACCGCGTCCACCACCAGCCCAACGATCTTCGCGCCGACGGTGACGACGATGATGACGGTGAACCGCGTGTACTCGGCCTCGCGCAGCCCGAACCGGGCGCGCAGGTCGATGATCGGAACCACGCTCCCACGCAGGTTCATCACCCCCTTCACTTCCCGGGGCGTGTTCGGCAGTGGGGTGATCTTCGAGTACCCCTTGATCTCTTGCACGCGCAGGATCTCCAGGCCGTACTCCACCTCTTCCAGGATGAAGGTGAGAAACTGTCTGCCGTCGGCGGCGAGGCCGGTCGGGTCGTCTAGCTTCAGTGTGCTCACGAGGTTCCTCCGAAAAAATTATCCGACCCGTGGACGGCGAGTGCCGACACCGGCGTGCCCGCGCCGAACTGAGTGTGTAATTGAGCCAGACCGTGAATGTCGAGGCTCATGGCCACCCGGCCGTCGCCGAGAATCGTGGCCCCGACCAGCCCCTCGACGCGCTGGTTATTTGCATCGAGGCTCTTGACCACGGCCTGCATCTGGCCGAGCAGTTCGTCAACGAGCAGTGTGTACTTCTCGCCCTGGAGCGCCTCGACGTAGCGCCACACCACTTCCATCCAAACCTCGCGCCCGGATACGGCGGTTACGGCCGCGGCGGTCGAGAACCCGGTCTCGAAGATGAGATCGATGGTCAGGGCGTCACACAACCTCTACTGCGTAGCACCTAAATTCGTGTATCGACAAGCAAAATCTCCTAATCAAAGTTATTGCTGGGCACTAATCGTAGTTTTCAAGGCGCTTCTTCCCTGGCGAGACTCTGAGAGGCTATCCAGGGAAGAAACGCCTTGAGGAAACAATTGTTTCAGGCCAAGAGCGAACGGTTCCCGCGATAGAATTCCAGCAAAAATTCGATACCTATGTTCATGCCGTGCGCGAACGCGATTTCAAGGCGCTACTGTCCAGATAGACACTGAGTACGCGCGAACGGCTACAGAAGAAATGCTCACGGCCCGCAGTACGCCCAGCGGGTCAAGGAGGAACTGGAACGTCCCCGCGCAACTCGCCGACGAGCGCGAGGACCGTCTTCAGATTCGCGGGCGCGTCTTCACTACCGCGACGGACGTATTCGCGCGCTTCGGCCTCCCTACACCCGATAATGCGGCGCATTCGGTCGTCGGCGCGGCCGGTTGGGGGAGCTTGTTCACGACGGTCCCCAGATCGAACAGCCGGGTACGGGCGTACCGTCCCGCAGTCAGTCGCGGGTCAGAGTGACGCGCCAGGGTCATCGCCTGCTCCAGATCGGCACCGGTGCGAAGCACGTTTGAGATGTAGCAGTTCCGCAGCGCGTGAAAGTCGCGCACCTCGTCCCCTTCCGGCCCGTCGATCCGCACAGGGATCCCCGACGCGTCGAGGTCGGACTTGAGCATGTCGGCGGAGCGGTCGGCGCACGTCCCCGGCCAAAACTGTTCTTTTGCCGGCTTGCCATTCAGGAAGGCGCGCAACTCAGCGGCCAGTTCCGCGGCCCGGAATCGGTGTGGATGTCGGGGTGTTGGCCAGCGTCCGGATCGGTGTGAGCCGCGAGAAGTCAAACGTCGCACGAAGGTCTAGGCGCGGATGACTCGACCGCGAGCGACCGGACGAGCCGCATTGGTTGCTGCGACAAAAATGAGTGATCCGGGATGTACCCTGCTGTGAATCGCTATTCCAACATGGCAGTGCCATTCATCCGGGTGAGGGTGTCGGTTTTGTCGTGGGGCAGGCAGACGACCTGTACCACGAAAGACACCCGCACCCGGATCGGCTCCTTAGCTCAACAAGCCGCTGACAACCTCGCCCTTGACCAATTCGCGGGGCTGGTTCAGGTGGTTGTACACGATCGTGTCCGGCTTGATGCCGACCGAGTGGTAGATCGTGGCGAGCAGTTCAGTCGGGTGGATCGCGCCTTCGACGGGGGCGCTGGCGGTCTTGTCACTCTTACCGTGAACGTACCCACGCTTGACGCCGGCCCCCGCGATGACGCCAGTGTAGCAATATGGCCAGTGGTCGCGGCCGTCGTCGTTATTCTGGTTGCCCGACGTGCTCACGCCGCGCTGCGGGCTGCGACCGAACTCGCCGACGCACACCACGAGCGTTTCTTTCAGAAGACCGCGTTCGTCAAGGTCCGCAATCAGCGCCGAGAGGCCGCTGTCGAGCATCGGGGCTGACTGGTTCTTCATCCGCGTCGAAAGGCCGACGTGAACGTCCCACGAATGGTTGTCGCTGTTGGCGACCTTCGGCCACACGACCTCGATGAACCGCGTGCCGGCCTCAACCAGGCGGCGTGCGAGAAGCAGGCACTGGCCGAACGTGTTCTTACCGTACTTCTCGCGCATCTCCGGCTTTTCGTCGGTCAACTCGAACGCCTTCTTCGCGCGCCCGCTGACCACGAGCCCGAGCGCCTTGCCGTAGTATTCGTCGAGATCGTGTTTCGCGACCGCGGCTTCCACCTCTGGCATGCCCTTGCTGATCGTCTCGCGGAGCGTCGCGCGGCGTTCCATGCGCACCGGGGTCAGTTCTTCGCGAAGTTTCAGATCGTCCGTGCGGATCTTGTCCATCTTGGCCAGATCCATGTCGTCGCCTGGCGGGTACAGCAGGTACGGGTCGTACCCCTTACCGAGGAAGCCGGCGCTGCCGCCCTTGCCGACCACGTTCGACTCTTGCAGCGGTCTGGGCATCATCACGAACGGGAGCATCGGTACGGTCGGCGGCTTCATCTTGATGATGTTCGAGCCGAGCGTGGGAAAGTCCTTCGGGCTGGGCGGTTCGAGTTGCCCGGACGCCGACACTTTGTCGGTGGTGTAGCCGGTGTGCATCTGGTAGATGGCTGCGGTGTGGTTGAACAGCCCGTAAGGCGTGTAGCTCACTGCTCGCATCAGCGTCGTCTTGTCGAGTACCTGCGCGAGTTTGGGCATCAACTCCGTAACGTGCGTACCGGTCAGTTTCGTTTGCTGGTGTTTGAAGACGCTCTTCACCTTGTCCGGGACGTTGTCTTTCGGATCCCACAGGTCGAGATGACTCGGCCCGCCTTGCAGGTAGATGAAGATAACGCTCTTCGCCTTGCCGAAACCGGGACCGTTGCCGACTTCGCCCTTGTTGTTGGCTTGCGCCTTTTGGAGCGAGAACAGGTCGCCGAGCGTGAGGCCGAGCACGCCCGACCCGCCGACGCGGAGCAGGTCGCGGCGTGTGACACCGTCGCAATCGTTCTTGGCTGCGGCACCGGGAATGACAAGCATCGCGAAAACTCCGGGAAGGAGTGGGGAGGGTATTTGGGTAGGTGTTAAAAGTTTACCGGAAGGCTGGACCGTTCGCAAACGCATTCTGACGAACCCGGAGCGTCGGGTGTGGCAAATCTTCCGGGGGCGTCTACATATGAGAGTGCTATCCGTTGACGTGTTGAAGGAGTTGCGAATTCGCGTGCGTTGACAGGAGAAGCCAATGTCCAGCATCCCCACTTTGTCGGCAGGCGCTCTTCAAGAACAACT
>CAMDQN010000152.1 GCA_945905925.1 Singulisphaera sp. GP187 | reverse complement strand
ATTGGTTCGAGTTCGATCCCGTTTTTGGTTCACACGGCTCGTGAATTCCGCTGCTTTTCCAGCGAAAAGTTCCGTTCCCCCGGCGAACTGATTCCAGAACGGGGATGAACCAAAAACACTGTCAACTCGAACTTCCGATCAGCCTAGGGATCACCCCTTGCGCGTCGAGACACGCACCAAGTGGACCCCGGACGGGGTGGGCGGGCTGATCGAGCAGAAGGTCAAGTTCCCGGTCTGGTTCGACCCCGAGGCCGGGGGCAAGACCCCGATGCGTGAGGCGTTCTCCGCCGCCGGGCTGGCGGTCCAAGGGTTCGCCCAAGAGTTTCCTGACGCGTACCCGCCGATCGTGCTCAACCTGACCGACGGGATGCCCAGCGACGGCGACCCCCGGGACGCCGCGCGCCTGATCCGCAACATCGCCACCAGCGACGGCAACGCGCTGCTGTTCAACCTCCTGATCTCCAGCAAACCGGTCCCCCCCGACTTCTTCCCTGCCGACGAGTCGGGGTGCCCGGACACCTGTTCCAAACTGCTGTTCCGGATGTCGAGCGTGCTGCCGCCGAAACTGTGGGACGCGGCCCGCAACGAGGGTCACGACCTCAAGCCCGGCGCACGCGGAGTGGTTCTCAACGCGGATCCGACCGCCGTGGTCCGGTTCCTCGACATCGGCACCCGCGTAACACCCTCCGGAAAATGACCCCGATGCCCGCCTCGCCTTCGCTCCCGGAGTGGATCTCCGCGACGGCACCCAAACTGGGAAACCGTGCCGAGGAGAACGAAGATGCCGTGGTCGCGGCGCAGGGCGCGTTGCGGTTCGCGGTCTGCGACGGGGCGACTGAGGGGTGGGAGTCTCGCCCGTGGGCGGCGCGACTGGCCTCGGCGTTCATCGCCAACCCGCCGGAACCGGTCGACTTCGGCGCGTGGCTGGCCGCAGTCCGACGAGAGTGGGTCGCCCCGGTCGCGTCCGGTCCCGTGCCGTGGTACGCGGCGATGAAGCAGGAGCAGGGGTCGTTCGCCACACTTGTGGGTATCGACTTTCGCCGGTCGCGTCGGACAACAGGGTGGGCGTGGCGCGCGGTCGCGGTCGGCGACAGTTGCCTCTTCCATGTGCGCGGCGCGGTGATCCGGGCCGCGTTCCCGGTCGATAAGCCGGCCGGGTTCGGGAACGCCCCGGCGCTGGTGCCCAGCGCGGCCGACGCACGCTGCCCGGAACCGGAATGGCTCGCGGGCCGTGCCGAACCGGGCGACCTGTTCCTGCTCGCAACCGACGCGGTCGCCGCGCGCGTGCTCGATCCGAACGGCCTGACCCCAGCCCTTGACGCCGTTCGGGGTGCCCTAGAGATGCGCAACCCGACTCCGCTCTTGGACTGGTTTCGCACCGTCCAGGCTACAACGAACGACGACGTCTCTCTGCTCGCGATTCGCCTGCCCGAAGCACCGGAGGTCCCATGAGTTGGCCGCTGTCACACGAGTTCAACGAGGCGATCCAGAACCCCGTGGTGGCGTTTGCGGACCCCGACCTGAAGGGCGGGGAGGCGATCGTCGGCGCGAGTGGGTTGCCGCTGCCGCGGTCCGGCAACTTCGCGGACGTATATCAGGTGCGCGGGGCCGACGGGCGCGACTGGGCGGTCAAATGCTTCACACGCCCGGTGGTTGGTCTCGGGGACCGGTACGCCCGCGTCAGCGAGGCGCTGGCGAAGGCCGAACTGCCGTTCACCATCGGGTTCACGTTCCTGGCCGAGGGCATCCGGGTCGGCGGCGCGTGGCGCCCGATCGTGAAGATGGAGTGGGTCGAGGGGATGCTGTTGAACCAGGTGGTTCGCGATCACACGACCAAGCCGGCGAAACTGGTCGCTCTGGTGCAGATGTGGGCGAAGTTGTGTAAGCGCCTCCGTGAAACGGGGATCGCGCACGCGGACCTGCAACACGGGAACGTGCTTCTGGTGCCCGGGTCGCGCGCCGGCGCGTTCGGTCTGAAGCTTATCGACTACGACGGGGTGTACGTCCCGGCGCTGGCGAACACGCCGTCAGGCGAGTCGGGGCACCCGTCGTTCCAGCACCCGGCGCGGGCCGCGACGCGCGCGTACTCGCCGGACGTGGATAGATTCCCCCACCTCGTCGTTGCGACCGCGTTGCGTGGCGTCGCCATCGGAGGCGCGGCGTTGTGGGAGCGTTACGACAACGGCGACAATCTGTTGTTCACCGAAGAGGACTACAAGAAGCCGTCCGCGTCGAAGGCGATGCGGGAGCTGTGGCAGACCGAGGACCCGGCGCTCCAGGCACTCGTGGGTCGGCTCGCGATCGCGTGCGGAAAGCCGATCCCGCAGACCCCGTGGCTCGACCAGTTCGCGCCCGATGGCGAGCCGACGCTGCTCGACGACGATGGGCGCCGCGAGGCCGCAGCCGCGCTCGGGATTACTCTGCCCGTTCCGGTCCCGCTCCCACCGGAGCCTTCGGTCGAGGTCGTCCCACCCACCCAGCCCGTTCCCACGACCACGCCTGCGGTCGTGGTCGAACACGCAACGGAGGGCAACGAGGTCGATGTCGAACTCGTCGAAGACCACGAGAAAAAGACTCGCAAGACCAAAAAGGCCAAAGCGTATCAGCCCAAAACAGCGCAGAAAAGCGAAGCAAACACACGAGTTCTGCTCTTCGCCGGCGCCGGTCTGCTCCTGCTGGTCGGTGGCGTGGTCGGCGGCGTTGTGATGTTCCGAGGCAAGGGCAAACCGGTGGAGGTCGTCGAGCAGCCCGCCGATCCGAAGGTCGATCCGAAGGCCGGACCAACCCCGCCCGTGGTGACACCCAAGCCGAAGGATAACGTCAACCCACCGATCACCCCGAAGCCACCGGACACGATCCCACCGGAGGCGATCCGCGCGCTCAAAGTGCGCTGGTCCAAACCGCTCGCGGCCGACTGGCGGGATCCGCGCGTGCGGGTCGGGGGCGACTCCCGCACCGGGCAGGTCAACGCGGGGGACGGCAAACTCGTGCTGTTCGACCTCGACACTGGCGACGCGCTCCAGAACCCGCCCGACACTGCTCAAATCCAGTATGGCGTGGACGTCCTCGACGGCGGGAATGTTGTGAAGACCTGGCACGTGCCCGCCGGACCGCTCCAAATCTGGAACCCGCGGACCGGTAAGGAGGCCGCGTCGCTGGACCGGATCTTGAACGGTCCCGTTCACGTCTCCGTCTCCCCGAACGGGCGATATCTGGCTGCCGCCCAACGGGTCGCGCGGCCCGACGACGAGGGGACACTCAAACTCCAGGACACGACGACCGGCAAACCCGTCCTTGACCTCAAGTGTGCCCGCGCGGCCGTCAGCTTCACTGCGGATTCGTCCCGCGTTCTGGTTGCCGAGCGGACAGGGCGCTGCCGGTGGTTCAAACTTCCCTCCGGCGAGTCCGATGCGGACTGGACGGTGAGTACCGGGACGGCTCCGCCCCGACCCGTGACCTCGACCCCGATCGCCGCCTCCGGGGACGGCTCGCTTCTGATCTTCGACGCCCCTGGCCTGAGCGGGGGCTACCACTGCCTCGTCGATGGTCGGACCGGCCGGGTGATCCGCCCGCTCCGGGGCGGCGACGCGAACCGCGCGCCGAGTTTGTCGCAGGACGGGCGGTTGCTCTGGCAGTTGAAGTCAGTGGAGCAGAACCGCAGCGACGAGTTGGTCGACCCAACGACGGGAACCGTCCTCGCTCGCGTGTCGCCGCCGCCCGGTACCGAATTCAGATCCGGCACCATCCTGCCGAACGGGACCGGGGTGTTCGCGGTAACGTCCACCGGGGGGCAACTCGCGGTCGGCCGTTACGACTTCACGGACGTCAGCCCCGTGTCGCCGGTGCCGAGTGAGCCGGTATTGCTCAAGTCCCTATGGAGCGCTGAGACTGCCCACTACTGCGACCGGCTCCACGTCACGTCCACGGGGAAGATGGTTCTCGCGTTTTCGGGGGGAGGTGAGGGGGCCGCGTTCGACCGGGGAACCGGTGCCCCCCGCGGGCAAGACTGGGAATTGCTCAAGAGTCGCGGTCACATGCTCTTCCCGCTCGCCAATGAGCGCGTGGCAAAGTGGATTTACGGCAACACACAGGTCGTCGAACTCTGGAACGAGCGGGACGGGAAGAGTACCGAAAAATTGGACGTTCCCGCGGTCCCGTTTCCGCCTCCCACCGATCGGGGCGACCCCATAATGAGCGTATCGCCGAACGCCCGGTACGTCGCGCTCGGGTACGGTCGGTTCACGGTGAAGACCGAGAGCGATATGGCAATGCGGGTGTTCGACATGACCACCAACAAGGCGGTCGTGTCGCGCGACTGGACGGGCGGGCGATTTTTCTTCACGGCCGACGCGTCCCGGGTTCTGGTCGCAGAATTCAACGGTCGGTGCCGTTGGTACAAGCTCCCGAGCGGCGAACCCGAGGACGACGGGTGGGATCTCGGCTTCCCCGCTGTCGGGCGGCACCAGGTGGTGGGCGCGTCGGACGACGGATCAATTCTCTCCTACCTCGGGCCGCGCGACCGCAAGGACGGGACGATCGGCGCCACCCTCGACGGGAAAACTGGGGCCCTCATCCACCAGTTCGGATTCAACAAGGAGGCCGGGTTTCCGACTACCGTCCCGACCGCGATCACAGCCGACGGGCGGCGCGTACTGGTGTCCCGGAGGACACTCGACGCACAAGGACAAACCTATGAGGTGGCCGACGCCCGAACCGGCGCGGTCGTCGGGCGGATCGCGCCCGGGTTGGTCCACACCGCGGCACTCTCCCGCGACGGGACGACACTTGTGCTCTCCCTCAAGGATCCCAAACCATCCGTCCAGGTGTACGATGTCCCCGCGGCGGGGTCCGTTCCCGTCACCCCACCCCCGGCGACGGTCTTTCAGGTTCGGTGGTCGGCCGAGAACATAAAAGGGCAGATCCACCTCGACAGCGACGGGAAGACGATAGCCGTTGTGGCGCGCGGCGTACCCTGGGGGGTCGTCACGTTCGACGCCCGGACCGGTGCGGCGGGGCGAGAGCACCAGGGCCTCAAGGGCAACTTCTCCCGTCTGTTCCCGTTGGAGAATGGAAGGTTCGGGTTACAGGCCGACAACAAAGTAACCATCTGGGATTCGGCGACGGGCATGACGACCGTTCCCATCCCGGCGCCGAACTCGCGAGGTACGCCGTCGGTGAATGTGTCTCCGAACGGCCGGTACGTCGCGGTCGGTGCTCCGCAGTCGAGTCCGGGGGGTGGGAAGGAGTTTCCCGCAAGCCCGTTGCAGGTATTCGACGTCACCACCGGCAAGGATGTGTTCACGACCGACTGGCACGTGGGGGTGACCGCGTTCACCGCCGACTCGTCTCGGATCTTGACCGTTGATGACACCGGAAGGTTCCGGTGGTTCAAGTTGACCGATGGGAAGCTCGACGGCGAGTGGACCTTCGGGTTAAGGGCGAACGGGTTCAACGCCCGGGAGGTGTCGATCTCTGCCGACGGCGGAGCGATCCTCTACTACGGAACCGTACCGGGGAAGGCCCAGGGGCATCACCTGTTGGACGGCAAGGACGGGACCGTCCTCAATACGTTCCCCGAGAAACGATACCTCAGCTACGGCGGTTCCGTCTCCGACGACGGGCGGCACGTGATGTTGCTCCGCAACGATGGGTTCGGAACCGCGCATACGGTCGAGGTGCTGGACGCACGCGGCAAACTGATCCTCGCCGTGAAAACCCCGAGGGATATGAGTGGCGGGGCTGTGGCCCGCGTCAGTTGGAAATCCCGCACACTGGTGGTGCAGGAGCGCGGGGGCCAGAAGGTGACTGTGTACGACCTCCCCACTATGGGCGGGGTCGTTACCGTGGCGCCCAAATTCCCAGATCCGAAGACGCCGGGACCCGACCTGCCGGAACTGAAGGCGAAGTGGTCGGTCGAGTGCAAGACAAAGTTGGAAGACGCATCCGCATACTTCGACGACGACGGGCAATCGCTCGTGCTGGTTGCCACCACCGGTGCGGTAGTGGCAACCGCGTTCAACCCGAAAACCGGGGCCGTGCTGCGGGATCTTCCGGCCCAGGCCGGCAAGGGCCATTTCCACCGCCTGTTCGGCTTGGACAAGGGGAAATTCGGATTCCAGGCGGACGTCGGGAATGAGTTGGTGGTTTGGGATCCCGCGACGGGAAAGACTACGCCCAAACCGTTCCCCGCGCCTGCTGCGCCCGGCGGCGTTCCATCCGTGAACGTGTCGGCGAACGGGCGGTACCTGATCGTGGGCAACGCCCGTCCCACTCCGGGAGCCAAGAACCCACCCGAGTCACCGCTCAAGATAATCGACACGACGACCAACAAAGTCGTGCCCTTGGACTGGCACGTCGGCGCAACCGCGTTCACGGCCGATGCGTCGCGGCTCCTGGTCGTTGACGACGCCGACAAGTTCCAGTGGTTCAAGTTGCCCGCGACCGGGAAGGCTGACTCTGAGTGGACCTTTGGACGGACACCGAACGGGCGAAACGCTCAACTGATGGGTATCTCCGCTCGAGGCGAGGTGATTCTGTACCACGGGCAACCGCCAGGCAAGGAGGAGACGGTCCACCTCCTCGACGGCAAGAACGGGACCGTCCTCCACTCGTTCCCCGCGAAGCGGTACGCACCCTCTCGCGGAGCCGTGTCCGACGACGGGCAGCACGTGATGCTGGTCACGAACGAGGGAGTCGGCACGGGGCCGAGGGCCGAGATCCTTGACGCCCGTGGGGCGTCGCTGGCCGCCGTCAGCCTCCCGGCCGGGAGCGGGACTGCCGTCTCGTGGAAGGCTCGGCTTCTCGTGGTGTACGACCGGGGTACCCGGCGGTTGACGGCCTACGAACTCCCCGCGGCACCAGTTCCGTAACAAGGGAGCGGGAGGAGACCAACGCCCGTTGACGCCGCGAAACGGACGAACTACGCTAATCCTCTAACAGCCTCCCACATTTCGGTACGGTAGGCCGTGCGAACTCGCCCCAACATATTTGGAGACGACCATGCACCGCGCACTCGCCCCGCTGTTTCTCCTTGTGGCTTGTTTTGCCGGCGCGGTTGGTGCGGAACCGGATCGTACGGAGGCCCTCGCGAAGGCCAAGACCAAGTTTGAACAAGACGTTTCTAAAGCCGAGGATGTACTGATCGCGAGCATGGAGAAGGCTCAAACGAAGGCCCAGGCCGCCGGGAACAAGGCCGCGGCGGAGAAACTGGCCTACGATCGAGAGTTGTTCGTCAGCCAGCGGATCCTTCCGACCACGGTCCCAACCGCCGCGTACCTCAAAGTACGGTCTCAGGCGGTTACCGCGCTCGGGGCCGTCTATCAACCGGTGATCAAGGAACTGACCAAGGCCAAAAAAACCGAGGAGGCCGAGGCGCTCGAGAACGCGCTCAGCGCCCTATTGAAAAGCGCGCGCGGCTACGGCCTCGCCGTCCCGGACCTGGCCGCGCGCCCGCTGCTCGTGATCGAGAACAAGGCCCTGGTGGGCCAGGTGATCGAGACGGTGAACGCGGAATTCGGGTACGGGGAGGCGGTCCTGGCTGCCAAGGCGGGGAAGCGCAAGCCGCTCCAGTGCTGGCGCCTCGAACGTGAGGAGAAGGGGTACACGATCCAAAGCGCGGGGGCGGCCGTGAAAGCGATGTGCGCAACGACCAAGGTCGATGCCGGAAAAGTCGTCCCGGGTCTGATGACCTACAAACTCGACACGCAAAAGGAGACGCCCGACCGCTTCCTGTTCCAGTTAACCGAGAACCGGTCCGAAGTTCTCATCGTGTCGAGCGCGAAAGGTGAGTCGAGCGGGTACGTCCTCGCCACGGTCGAGAAGAAAGTGAAGGGGGTGACGGTTCACGAACTCACTCTGGAGAAGAAAGAAACGCCACCGAAGCCGAACCAGCTCTGGATCATCACTGAGGCGAAGTGATGCCTCGCTTTGTGCAACGGTTGTGGGCCGCACCGAAACGGGTCGCCGGGGTCAGTGTCGTCAAACCTCTGTGCGCACGAACGTCGGCCACGGGGACCGACCGGCGCGGAAGGATGTTGTCGCGGTCGTACCCCGCTTCTTAGATGCGCCGGTGAGAACCGCCTCGCGGAGAAGTCGCGAGACTCTGGAGTTTTCACCCGTCCAGCGGACAATCACTGCTGGCGGAAGTCCTTCAAACGTTTCAAGTGAGCCCTCTGATCAGCGGACACTTCTGTCGAGGCCTGACGAACGCCCGTCGAACACTTGCCCTACGGGTCTGTTGGTGGTCTAGTAAACACCCCGTTGCGCGGTGTTCAACGAGCCGCTCGGGATCGGGCTCTCTGGCGCGACACAGGTGCGGAGGATCGTTGTTGTGCCAACCGAGCGACCGGCGGCTACCGGGCACCAGATCTACGTCACCCACAGCGCGATCGCGGACAGCGTATCCGACGATCCGGGGTACACGGTGCGCGCCGCTTCGACCACCGACCGAGCGCTGCTCGACGCGGCGTTCCACTACCCTCCCTACGAACTGCCCATCGGCCTTTGGAAGGAGTTGCCCGGTCTCACCGCCGCGCCGCGCCGTCTGGCGCGCACCAAGCACCCAGCCGGCGGCGTGTGGGCAGTCCACTCATCGTACCTGGCGAAGGACACGGTGGACCGCGACCGCTCGTACTTCTCTCACTTGATTCTGTTGCCCGCTCCGACCCCCGCCGAGGTGTTGCGGTCGTGGGGCGCGGATGAGTGGGTCAAGCGTTACCCGCCGGGCGCGACGAAGACGTTAGCCAGCGTGACGAAACTCCCGGTTGGGAAGTTGGTCAGCGATGCGGCCCTGACCGCGTTCCTCGCCGAGAATCCCACCGGCCCGAGTGATCTGTGCGTGACGGTGTGCCCTCCCCGGCTGCGCGCCTCCGCCGTCGCCCGCCGCGAGGTGTTCGCCCGCATGCTCCAGGCGGTCCTCCTGCTCGGCAACAAAGGAACCGCACCGCACCGGCGGCTCTACGTCCACGCCGAGCCAGGCGTCGTCGCACTCCTGCTCTACGGCGCGGTCCGGCTGCTGCCGCAGTCGGCGACGGACCGTCTCACGTTCTCGACGTTCGAGCCATACCACCGGAACATCGGCAGTTACAAACTGGCGGACGTAGTCGGCACGTTCTTGGGGCCAGGCGGCAAGGGGCTGGACCCAGACCTCGGCACCGTCCGCGGCATCGCCCTGGATACGATCGTCCCATCGTCGTCGTCCCCCTCGCTCCAGAAGCCACTGACGGAATCGTTGCCGACCGGGGCGAACGACCTCATCGACGCGGTCGCAGCCGGGCGGTGGGAGGTGATCGAAGACGTCCATCTGACCGTCGGCGGCGAGTGGGACATCCCCAACTGGCTCGCGGAGGCGGGCGCCCGCGCGCGGGGCGGCAAGCCGACGGTCCCGAATCTCGAGGTCGAGTTGCTCTCGCTCGACCCCGACCCGCCCGGCGATGGGTCGCCGGGTCCGGTTTCCGCCAAGCCGTCCCTCCCACCGTCGCGACCGGTTGGGGGGATGACGTACGCCGCCCAAATCAGTCGGACCAACCCGGCGTGTCTGCTGTTCCTGATCGACCAGTCCAAGTCGATGGCCGAGCCGTTCATTGGTGGCCTGGGTCAGACGAAAGCGGGTGTGGTCGCCGACGCCCTCAACCGGCTCATCCAAAACGTGGTTCTGCGATCGGCCAAGGCCGACGGGGTGCGCGACTACTTCCGCGTTGGCGTGATCGGGTACGGCGCTGGCGTCAAGGCCGGGCTGGGCGGTTCGGTTCCATTCAATGTCCTCATCCCCGTCAGCGAACTCGGAGCGCACCCGCTGCGGGTGGAGACGCGGACCAAACTCATCCCGGACGGGGTGGGTGGAGTTGTGGCGCAGAAGGTGAAGTTCCCGGTGTGGTACGACGCCGAGGCCAGTGGGCAGACGCCGATGTGCGAGGCGTTCGCCGCCGCCGGGCTCGCGGTAAAGGGGTTTGTCGAGGAGTTCCCGCACGCGTACCCGCCAATGGTGCTCAACCTGACCGACGGAATGCCCAGTGACGGCAACCCGCAGGCGGACGCGCGGCTGCTCTGCAACCAGGGCACAAGCGACGGCGCCGCTCTGCTATTCAACCTGTTGATCTCCAGCAAGCCGGTTCCGGCCGACTACTTCCCGGCCACCGAGGAGCGGTTGCCGGACACGGGTTCCAAACTCTTGTTCCGTATGTCGAGCGTGCTGCCGCCCAGGCTGGTGGAGGCAGCCCGGAACGATGGTCACGCCCTCCAGCCGCGGGCGCGGGGGGTGGTCATCAACGCCGACCCGACCGCGATCGTCCGGTTCCTCGACATCGGCACGCGAGTCACACCCTCTGGGAGGTGAGCCATGCCCCCGCGGTAACTCGTCCTTGTTGCGTCCAGAAGCCGCAAGGCTTATGTTGTTTTGTGCGGTGAACGTGCTGGCACCCTTCCCTCCTTGGAGTCGAGCGATGACCCGCAGCGTCGTGGTAATGGTCTGTTTGGTGGGGGCGGCTAGCGTGGCGGCTGGTGACGAGAAGGACAAGGATCCGGTGAAGGAGAAGCTGTTCGCTGCGAAGGTGGCGTACGACATGGAGATGACCCAGTTCCGCAAAATGATGGGGGACTGGTTCGACAAGCGCGAGGACACGGCCCGCAAGACCGGGGACAAGAAGGCGCTGGATCTGAGCAAGACGGAGCGCAAGGCGTTCGACGAGGACGGCGTCCTGCCCAAAACTACGCCGGCCACCGTCGTTCAGAAATCGGTACAGGCGAAGAAGACGCTGGAGGGGGCCTACGCCCTCGCGGTGAAGGAGTACACGAAGGTCAAGAAGGACGACCAAGCCGCCGCGGCGGAGAAGGAACTGGAGAGCTTCCGCAAGAGTACGGATCTGGCCCCGTGGATCGCGCGGTTCCCGCCGGGGACGTACACCGAGACTAACGACAGCGGGACAAAGGCGGCGACGGTCGAACTCCGAAGGGACGGTACCTTTACCCGCACGCGGAGTAGCAACGGCAAGCAGTACGCGGGCACCGTCACCTTGGAGGGGGGAAAACTTATTCTGCGAAGCGAATCGTTCGTCGATGTCTGGACGATCGGGGGCACCGAGATCAAGGTCGAATTCTGGTGGCCCGCGAATTCCTACCCGAATGGCAAGACCGACATGAAGGGCACAGTGGCCCGGTCCAAGAATTGACGCGCCCGCGATCTCGTTCGTCCCGCCGGTCGCGATCTCACACCTGCGCCAGTGCCCACTCGCCTCGGAGCCGTCATGAGTTGGCCGCTGTCGCACGATTTTAACGAGGCGGTCCAGAACCCTCAAACCGCGTTCGCCGACGCCGACCTGAAGGGCGGCGAGTCGGTTGTCGGCGCAACGGGGTTGCCACTACCGCGGTCCGGTAACTTCGCGGACGTGTATCAGGTGCGCGGGGCCGACGGGCGCGATTGGGCGGTCAAGTGCTTCACGCGCCCGGTGGTAGGTTTGGGGGACCGGTACGCCCGCATCAGCGAGGCACTGGCCCGGGCGAACCTGCCGTTCGCGGTCGGGTTCACGTTCCTGGCCGAGGGCATCCGGGTCGGCGGCGTGTGGCGCCCGGTCGTCAAGATGGAGTGGGTCGAAGGGCTGCTGCTCAACCAAGTGGTTCGCGAGAACGCGGCGAAACCGACGGTACTCGCGGCGCTAGGGCAGATGTGGGTGAAGCTGTGCAAACGGCTCCGCGACGCGGGGATCGCGCACGCGGACCTCCAGCACGGGAACGTGCTTCTGGTGCCCGGGTCCCGCGCCGGCGCGTTCGGTCTGAAGCTCATCGACTACGACGGGGTGTACGTCCCGGCGCTGGCGAACACGCCGTCAGGCGAGTCCGGGCACCCGTCGTTCCAGCACCCGGCGCGGGCCGCGACTCGCGCGTACTCGCCGGATGTGGATCGGTTCCCCCACCTCGTCGTTGCGACCGCGTTAAGGGGGTTGGCGGTGGGAGGCGCGGCGTTGTGGGAGCGTTACGACAACGGCGACAATCTGTTGTTCACCGAGGAGGACTACAAGAAGCCGTCCGCGTCGAAGGCGATGCGGGAACTGTGGCAGACCGAGGACCCGGCGCTCCAGGCACTCGTGGGTCGGCTCGCGATCGCGTGCGGAAAGCCGATCCCGCAGACCCCGTGGCTCGACCAGTTCGCACCCGACGGCGAGCCAACGCTGTTCGACGACGCCGCACGCCGCGAGGCTACCCAGGCGATCGGGATCACGCGCCCGGTGCCAGTCTCGCTCCCACCGGAGCCGGCACCGGTCCCCGTTCCCCTACCGCCCGCGCCGACACGGAAAGCGGCCCCGAGCACCGTCGATGTCGAACTCGTCGAGGACACCCGCCCCGCAAACAAGAAGCGGAAGCCCAAGGAGCCAGCGAAGAGTCCGCCCGTCCTTCTGCTCGGTGGCGCGTTGCTCCTTCTGGTCGTTGGCGTGATCGGCGGCGTCCTGCTGTTCCGGGGCAAGTCGAAGCCGGACGCCACCGTCCAACAGAAACCGGACGAGCCGAAGGAACCGGCCCCCGGTGAGCAAGGCGGGCCGAAGCCGAAAGACAAGATCGCCGACCCCGTGGTGCCGAAACCGAAAGACCCGCCAACCGTGGTGCCCCAACCGCCGGGCAAGCCGCGAATGCTCGCGCCCCAGTGGGTCACGCCGTTGGGCTTCCGCGAGCCCTCGTCGCATCTTCACATCGACGATGCGACGAAGTTGGTGCTTGCCGCTTCCTACAACTGTGTTGGTTCAGCGTGAAATGGAATTGGCAGGGGCGGCGGGTTTGTAAACCTCGCGAGGTCATTGTAGCGATTCCGAGGTTACGGGTTCCTCTTCCCTGTTCCGCGACGCCGGGGTGAGTGTCGGCAGTTCAATGCCCAGTCGTGCGCACAGATCGAGGGCCGCGTCGCAGGGCGTTTGTTTCG
>CAMDQN010000151.1 GCA_945905925.1 Singulisphaera sp. GP187 | reverse complement strand
GAAAGTGCCAGGTGTCCTTGAGAAATTTGGCTCTTCAAGTGCCGAGGAGTCCGAAATACCAACGGTGGCAAGTCGCTTCAAGACAAGGAGTTATTACAATCTGATAGAGTGCCAATCATCATCGCGCGCAAACCGTGTCGTACACCCGTGTCAGGGCGCACTTTTATTGGAGTTAGCAGTTGATTGTTTTCAGCCCTGGAGAGAGCGGTTGATGTTAGCCCAAGGTGAAGCGAAACCCTGGGCTAACATCGACCACCCTCTCCAGGGGCTGAAAACACAGACACTTCAGCCAAATGCGTAACTCCTCTTAAAGACTCTCTCCCGGTTCCCCACCCGGAGGCGCGTCTCAACGACTACCAAGGATTCACGAATGTCCGCTCACCAAACCGTGTTTCGTTTTCACGCTGTCGAGACCGAGAATCGGATCACGGTCAGTTTCCCGGCCGACACCGCGCTGACCGAGGCCAACGCAGAAGCACTCCATCGCGAACTCCGGACGCTGGCCGAAAGCCGAGCGAACCCACACTTGATCGTCGATCTCAGCGGGATCACGGTGCTCACAAGCGTGATCCTTAGCAAGTTCCTCGCGATCAACAAACTGGTTCGCACAGCCGGCGGGCAACTCTCGCTCTTCAACCCGACCCCGACGGTCCAAATGGTGTTCAAGGTGACGCGTCTGGACGCCGTTCTCGACGTGCGGACCGGCGCAACGGGAATCTCCTCGTAAAGCCCGTGCGATATTCACCTTCCTGTCTTCTGGGGTGGGTCAAGGATTTGCGCCAGCCCACCAGCACCAAACTGCCGTTACGAGGTTCATCGTTCTGGTGTCGCCGTGGTGGGCCTGCGCAAAGCCTTGATCCACCCTACAAGAGCGCCTCGAAGTTCTGCACCGAGATGATGTCCCACCCGTTCGGCAGAAACTGCGGCTTCAGCACGTCCCGGAAATGATCTCGCCACGCCCACACATACGCCTTCCAATCGTCGCTCACCACGACGTCCGGTTCCGGCGAGTCCTCGTAAGTCCGGTGACAGTCGCCACACACGAACAGCACGTTCGACAGGCACGATCGCCACGGTTGCGGGACGTTCTTCTTATGGCGCTTCGGTACGACGTGGTGACGCGTGAGGTCGGTCGTCGCGCCACAGCACACGCACCGGTCGTTCTTCACCTCCATGAAGAACTCCGTGAACCCGCCGAGGTACAGTTCGCGTAACCGGTCTTCCGTTTGTGGGTCGAGGAACTGTAACACGTTGGGTGAGATCTCGCGTGCGTAGCCTTTTCGCACGTAGAACGCGGCGCGTTTCGCGCTACAGCGTAAGATGGGTTCGCCTTTCGTGTCGAGAACGCGGAACGTGCCGTAGCGCGTGGCGCCGTCGAGGTGCGAGTAGTCGTCGCGTTCGTCCGTCGGCTCCCAACCGGCCGAGGCGAAGTTCTTGGCTTTGCAGCGCCCGGCGCCGGCGCGAAGCGAGCGATCTGGCCCGTGCAGAAACGTGAATTCGACCCACCCATCGGCAACCGCGGTAACGCGAACCACCTCGGCTTTTCCGCCGCGGCGCCGCGCGTAGACGTGTCCGATCTGAGGGGTCATTGGTATTTCTGGGTAGACGCCGCTTGCGGCTTCGCGGGCAACTCGCGAAGCCGCAAGCGGCAACCTCACTTCACCACATCCGCGCCGGGTAGCACGAGGTCGTTGAACCGGTCCACGGGTTCCTTCGCGGTCCACGCGATGCCACGCACCAGCAGCACGCGGAATAATGGGTCGTCGAACGTCCACGAGTAGTGCCCGGGGATCGACACGAACACGCGGCCCTTTCCTTGCTCCACCGACCAGAACAGCGGTTGCGGCTTCGCATCCTCGTTCGCCCAGCCGAGGACGCGGTCCTTCGGCAGCTCGCCGGTGAGTTGCCAGTAGCTCTCGTCCACCAGCTTCAGTTTGTCGAAGTTCCGCGCGATCGGGTGCTTCGCGTCCTTGAAGTCGAGTTCCACCGGCCCGTGGCGGAACTTCGATCCATTCCCCCACGTTAAGCCGATGCGCTTCGCGAAGCCGGGCGAATCCTTTTGTCCATCGACCGCCCAGTGGATGTAAGTGAGACCACCACCTCGTTCGAGGAAAGCGTCGATGTCGGCGGCGCGCTTCGCGTCCCAATTCCCGCGCTGGAAGAAGACCATCGCGTCGGCTTTCTGGAACTCCTCCTTCGCGGGCCACTCCATCGCAGTCACAACTTCGATGTTGTCACCAGCCGCGAGCAACTCGCCCCACGCCTTGAGCCACGCAGGGTAATCGTGTTCGCCCTTGCCGTGATCCTTCGCCCCCGCGACCAGCACCACGCGAATGACACGCGTCTTCGCGGGCGGGTTCGGCGCGCCGGCGAGCGCCGCGTTCACCTCCGCGAGCGTTCGCGCTTTGGGCCGCTTCTCCGGGCCGACGTAATCGTCCGGCATCCGCGGTCCGGGTGTGAGCAGGAATGTGAGCAGGTCGCGTGTTTGCTCCGGAGTGAGTTTCTTCAGCAAATCATCCGGCATGACCGAGACCGGCGACGCCTTGATGGAATCGACCTCGGCCTTATCGACGACGGTGGTGTTTCCGTTCGCGTCGCCGATGTGGAGTTTGTCGCCGACCGTGCGCACCACGCCCGCGATAATGCGGTCGTCCTTCAGCACGACGACCGACGCGAGGTAATCCGGGTTGATGGCGAAACTCGGCTGCGTGATGTCGCGCATCACGGAGGTGTAGTCGCGGTGAATGAGGTTCGTGAGATCCGGTCCGATGGTGCCGCCCTGCGAATGAACGCCATGGCACTTGAAGCACGCGGCCTCTTCGCTGAAGTACACTTTCCGCCCGCGTGCCCAACTCCCGCCGTCGAGTTCGCGCGGGCGATCTACCACAAGGGGCTTGCCGACGTCGGCTTTCGTATCCGCCCACGGGAGCAGGGCGCGGTGGAGCGGGAACGGGCGCCTCGCCTCGCTCGCCGCGGTCCCGAAGGTGTTGCTCAGGTGTGCTTTGGTTTGGGTCACGGTGAGCACGACCTCCACGGGCACGGTTTCGCCTCGCGGAGGTTGGGCATGGAAAAACGCCACCGTGTGCGGACTGTTCTGGTAGACGTGAACCGGCTTCGCGGCCGGCGTCGTGACCACGGTGTGTTCGGTGCAGTCGAAGGCAACCATCACCTTCTCCGCCGCGAGTTCGTGATCGAGTTTGGAGCCGGGCTGAACGGCTGGCCGGAGCACGTCCGTGAGGTTCAGTTGCGCCTTCAGGACGAGTTTCCCGGGTTGCTCTATCGCCGCCCAGAGCGCGTCGTGGTGCGCGCTCCCCGCCGTCAGATTTCGCGCCGCCATCGAGCCGATCGCCGGCAGCCAACCGCGCCACGTCGTCTTACCATCCTTCGATTCCCACGTCACTTCCACCCCGCTCAGGTCGAAGTCGAGGTCGATTTGTGGGTGCTGCTTCAACTCCCCCTTCGCTTCTTCGGTCGTGCGGCCCATGCCCGGTAGCGTGATCGCGTAATGCACCGCGCCCTGAAGCGGGTCGGTCGCGAGCACCAGCGTTCGGCGGTCGGGCGTGAGTTGCGCCGAGTGAACCGGCACGTTGAAGCGCGGCGTGGCCTTCTCCGCTTGAACGACCGCGTAGCCCGGCCAGAACTGCTCGAAGCGGTCGCCGGCGCGAACGTGTTTCCCCGCCGTGATCTTCGTTTGCGAAAGCACGTCGCGCAACAGTTGCGGGTCAACCGGCCGGTCGAACTCGACGCGAACCTCGCGCGGTCCCGCCGGGTACACCAACACTGGTTGCGGGTGTTGCTTGTCGGTGTAGCTGATCTTGTAGAGCTTCCCCTTCCCCGTTGGGCCGCTGCCCCAGTCGGGGCCACCGCTGTGACACGCAACCACCAGCGAACCGTCGGGGCTGATACAGCAGTCGATGGTGAGCATGTTCAGCGATGCAAAAAGATGGTTCTTCGCGATGTAACCGGCTTCGGTCTTCACCAATTGCGTGCGGTACAGTTTGCCGCGTGATTCGCCGGTCATGAGTACGTCGCCCGCCCAAGATTTCGGGCCGAAGGTCGGGCCGTCCTTCTTCACCGGTTCGTTGAAGCAGAAGCCGCACGTCGATTGGTGCTGCGGGCCGTAGTCGGACGTGCTCGGTTCGTCGATCACGTCGGGCAGGTGCTTCGGGTGCCGTGCCGGGAACCCATAGTGCCGGCCCTTTTGGATGTGCAACAACTCATCGAGCGGGTTGCCGTTGGGAACCCACGTCGCGCCTTCCTGATCGCTACAGAACAGGTCACCGGCCTTGTTGAAGTGCAGCCCGACCGGGAAGCGGATGCCGGTCGCGACGATCTCGCGCGTCTTGAAGTCAGGCGCGACGCGGATGATGGTGCCTTCTTCGTCCTTGAGCGAGTACTTCGACTTCCCGTCCTTGTCGATCCGGTACGGTTCGGTGTAGCTGAACGCGCCGCGACCGTAGTACACGGCCCCGTCCTTCGGATCGACCGCGACGCCGAGCGCGTCCACGTTGTTCTTGATCTCCGTCCACCCGTCCGCGACCACAATCTCCTTGTCCGCTTTGCCGTCGCCGTCGGTGTCCACGATGAGCGTGACCTTCCCCTTGCACGCGACGAACACGCCCTGACCGTGCTTGTACCCCGGCGGCGTGAGGTCCATTCCAATGGGGGCGCGCAACTTGCCCTTGTTCTCGTAGAAGAGTTCCGCCTTGTCCTCGACGCCATCGCCGTCGGTGTCCTTCAGAACCCAGATGTCGCCGTTGTAGCACAGCGCGACGAGCGCCCCGTCGGCACGGTACTTCACGTTGTTCACGTTCTTGAGATCAACGGGGAGTTGCTTCACGGCGAAGCCCGGCACAAACACCTGCACAGGCGGTGCGTCCTTCACGGGGACCAGCCGTTCGCCCGCGACTGGCGCGTTCGGCGGCAGGTTCTGCTTCAGGTTCGCGTGCTTCGCGGCGAGGTAAGAGCGAACCTTCTTAGCTGCGTCATCGGAAAGCGCGCGGTCGTAGAGCAGCACCTCCGCGATGTCGCACTTCGCGAACCCGCGAACCTCGTGCTTACCGGGGCCGTTCGTGTAGAACCGCGCACCGAGTGTGATCTCTGCGAAGGATATCGCCGAATTCACCCACGGGCGTTCACCGCTCGCGACGCCGTCCGCGAACCCGCGAATCGACTTCTCCGTGCCGCTCACTTCGAGCTGGTAGAGTTTGCCGAAGTCGCCACCCGGCTTCAGTAGGTTCTTCCAGCCGCCGAAGCCCTTGCCTTCGACGTTCAGATCGGTGAACCGCAGTGTGGCGTTCGGCCCCATGTCGATGCAGAGACCAGTTTCGTAGTCGCGGCCGTCGGGCGCGTTGAGCGCGAAGAACCCGCGGAACAGCCCGGGGTTACTTCGCGGGGCGACCACGACAAACACCGTGAACGCTTTCAGTTCGTCCTTGCCTCCCATGAGGCGAAGGTGATTCACTTCGCCATCGAAGCGTACGATGGTGTCGGTGCCGACTTTCACCAACGTCGGACGCGAAGCCGCGAGCGGTTGCTGAAGGTGCCGCCCGTTCCCGGAACCGTCGAACCACGTCGCGAGCTTCGCCCCGGTTGGCAACTTGTTCGCTTTGTGTGAGGCGTCGATGCGCGAGGCGTCGAGCCACAGCGCGACGCCGTCGGTAACGGGGAGTTTGTCATCGGCCCACGGTTCGACAGAGTGCGCGGAAAGCGCGCCGACAAGCGTAAGGAATAGCGCGAAGCAGAAACGGAGGGAGAGCATGGTCGCGGCCCCTGCGAAAGTCGAAGGTCGTAACGTCGCAAGTCGTAAAGTCAGAGACCTCGCTATTGTAGGTCTCCGACTTTACGACTTGTGACGTTACGACTTCCGACTGAGTGGAGCGACTATTTTCCGGCTTTGGCGGCTACATACTTCGCTTCGACCGCTTTCCAGTTCACCACGTTCCACCACGCGTCGAGGTACGCGGCGCGCAGGTTCTGGTATTTCAGGTAGTACGCGTGCTCCCACACGTCCACGCCGAACACCGGCACCAGACCTTCCATCAGCGGGCTGTCCTGGTTCGGCTTCTTGATCGCTTCGAGTTTGCCGCTGGTGGGGTTGTACACAACCCAGCTCCACCCGCTGCCAAACTGCGTGATGCCATTGTTCTTCACGGTGTCCTTGAGCTTGGCGAAGTCGCCGAACGCGTCCTTGATGGCGTCCGCGAGCGTGCCCGTGGGTTCACCGCCAGCGCCCGGCCCCATGATCTCCCAGAATAGCGCGTGGTTGTGGTGCCCGCCGCCGTTGTTGATGACCGCTTGCTTGATCGCCGCGGGCACGCTTCCGATGTTGCGGAGCAGAGTGACGATGTCTTGACCCGCGAGATCCGGGGCCGCTTCGAGCGCCTTGTTGAGGTTATCGACGTAGGCCTTGTGGTGTTTCTGGCTGTGGATCTCCATCGTCTTCGCGTCGATGTGCGGTTCGAGCGCGTCGAACGCGTACGGCAGCGCGGGGAGTGTGTGGGCCATGGGAATTCCTCCAGGTGGTGAGACGGGAACCACGCGCGCGGGCCGAACCGGGCCGCGCTCAACACTGCCAGTTTATGAACGGTCGCGCGGTTTGCGCGGAACTGCTCAGCGGGAGGAGAAAGTCCGCCGATAGGTTAACCCGATAGTGTCGAATTTTCCTTGAGGGTGAACCGCTCGCGGATACGATTGCGGGAAGCGAGGAAGGGGGGCAGAGTGGTCGATTGCACCGGTCTTGAAATGCAAACGGACCATTTTTCGCCACACTCGCGAATCGCGGTTAAAACCTACAAATACTAGCACTTTATTCGATTTCTCAACAGCACTCAAAACACCCAACGACACCCAAAAACCGACCCGACCGGTAGTAAACACTACCGGCACCTCAGCAGGCATGAAACGTCAAATTGTGTACTAACATCCATTTCATAGGGATTGCCTATTGAATCATCCGAGCGGTCAAGTTCCGCATCCCGTGCCCCCCGCGTGCGCCCTGGACGGTAACGGCAGCGGTTCTGGATTGCTCGTTGGTGAAGATCGTGTACACCGGATCCGCCGACTTCACTTGCCCGCTGGAACCGACGGAACTCGGGCAAGCCGCAAGCCGAGGAAGTTGTTCCTGTACGACGGCGGGAACGTGTACCGGGACCGCGCCCGGCAGTCCCAGGAGCCGCTGTGCCAACTGCCGCCCCAACTCACCCGACGCGAGGCCCCGTCAGCACCCGTCGCCGCATCCTCACACCACTCGTGAACGTTTCCATGCATGTCATACAATCCTAGCGAATTCGGCTCATACGAACCCACCTTGCACGTCCGTTTCAATCCTATTTCCCACTTAAAGTTCGCCAGCTCCGGCAACAACGTGTTCGTCGGCTGCGCGAAGTAAAAGTCGAACGCGCTCGCCAGCATGTCCCCCGGACCACCACGACACGCGTACTCCCACTCCCACGCCTTCGGCAGCCGGTACGCCCAACCCGTCTCCGCCTCCTTCTTGTTCAACTGCTCGATGAACACCTCACTGTCGTCCCACGACACGCCCTCCACCGGGAAACGCTTCAACTCCGCGTCCCCTATGCCCTTCACCGCGTCCGCGTCGGGGCCCTGTCGCGAGAAACGGCTCGGGGTCAGACCTCCCGTCACCACCTCCCACTCCTCCTGCGTCACTTCGTACTGCCCCAGGTAAAAATCCTGAGAGAACACCACCTTCGTCCCGCCCTGCTTGTTCGCACCCCCGCCCAGATAGCCCGTGCCCTTCGGAACCAGCACGAACTTCATCCCGATGGAATTCGTGTACGCCGCCGGGAACGGACCCGACGGAGCGATCGGGCTCTTCGGATCGGTCTCCTCTTTTGTTCCGCCGGGTGTACCCACGCCCGGCGTGTTCGCCTCCGTTTTCTTCTTCTGGCCCACCTGCAACAACACGGCACCCAGCGTCACCACCGCCAGCACCACCGCACAGACCGCCCACAGTAGCCCCTTCCCGCCCCCCTTCTTCCTCACCGCCCTCGATGCGGAATCGACAACGTACGCTTCCGTCGCATCGGGGTCCGCACCGTCCCCGCTCAGGTCCGCGAACGCGATCTCCGGCTGGGCCGTCACCGACATCGGCACCACCACCGGGGGCTGATGTGGCACCGCGTGAACCACCACCGGCAGCGAAGCCGAATCGTCCACCGCCATCGGCACCAGCGCCTCCGCGACCGCTGACGGCGTCAGTAGTTGCAGTATCGCCCGCAACCGCTTCGCTACGTCGTTCGCGGTCTGCGGCCGATCCTCAGGCTTCTTCGCGAGCAACTGGTGAGTGAGCCGCGCGAGCGGTTCCGGCACGTTCGGGTTCAACTCGCGGACCGGCGCCGGGTCGGCGGTCATGAGCGCCGCCAGCACCGCCATCACATGCTCGCCCTGGAACGGGTTCTGACCCGTACACAGCCGGTATAGCACCGCGCCCAGGCTGAACAGGTCCGTCCGGGCGTCCACCTTCAGCCCCCGGGCCTGCTCCGGCGACATGTATGCCGGCGTGCCCACCACCGCACCGCTCTTGGTCAACTCCGACTCGCTCCCGACCGGCTTAGCCAGCCCAAAATCAAGCACCTTGACCCGCCCGTTGGGAGCTTCGAGCCACAGGTTCGCCGGCTTGATGTCCCGGTGAACGAGCCCCATCGCGTGCGCTGCGGCCAGGCCCAGCGCCGCCTCGCGGACGATCCGGATGACGTGCGGAAGGGCCGGCGCGCCCTTCGTCTTCAGGTACCTGTTGAGCGGGTAGCCTTGAAGGAACTGCATCGCGATGTACGGCACCCCGGCCCGCTCATCGGCCTCGTGGATGATCACCACGTTGTCGTGCGAAATCTTCGCGGCGGCTCTGGCTTCTCGCAGGAAGCGTTCTTTCGCGTCGCGGTTGGTGGCGAACTCCGGCAGCATCACCTTCAGCGCCAACTGGCGTTCCAGGCGCGGATCGAGCGCCAGATAGACCGCGCCCATGCCGCCCTTGCCCAGTTCCTTGAGCACGCGGTACGGGCCGAGGGTGCCGACCTCACCGGCCGCTGCCGGCGCACCGAACCCTCGTGCGGGCACGTTGCCGGACGAAATCCCGGTCTCATCCCGGTCGCTCGAAGCAGAAGCGTGCGCATCCTGGGCCGCGGACTCGCGGAGTGGATCGGCCGGGGTCGACATGGGCGGCTCCGAGAACGTGATTTCCGTTGAGGATACGGCGCGGACTGACGCGGTGCCACGCGACGCCGGCCCTTCAACCGTTAGAGCCCGCAGTCCGTTACAACCGGCGACTGGCTCACCGATTGCAATCGCATGCCGGAATTCCTTCACCTGAGGGGACCGAACCGGCGAGGAAGCGATACCAGAGTTCTTCCGTTTGGCGTCGGCGCGTTGGTAGAGGGGCTCGAGTTCGGTCAACAGTTGGTCGAACGCCGCCGGGGTGATCCCAGTCAGTTGCCGGAACGTGTCCGGCATCCGCTTCAAACGGTTCGTGTGGCTCATACACCAAACCTATACCCGCCGGAACTATTGTGCAGCGACTCTATTCTGTGCTTTCTCCCAATCCCATCGCAGTCAACAGCATCTCTTTTACCTGTGTCATGGGTACGCTTGCGGACGGCATTGGGCCGTGCCCAATCAAGATGGGCCGGTCGAGCTGGTCGGCCGCCGCAAGACCATGACTCCCGCGAACGATCTCCGCATCGAGCGGCACCACGTCGAACGTTGTGCGGAACCCGAGTTTCTTCTGAAGCAACCGGCGTGCGACGCGAAGTTTGGGGAAGCGGAGCTTGGGATCGAAGAACAGTTCGCACGGGTCGAACCCGGGCTTCGCGTGTATCGCGACTGCGCGCGCGTAATCTGGAGCGAGTTGATCGTCGAGCCAGAACGGGTACGCAAACCACGCGTCCGGTTCGGAGAGCAACACGAGTTCGCCACTGCGGTGGTGATTCAGGAAAAGTTCGGCGCGCTCCTCGCCCGCGTACAGTTTCGCCACACCGGGCACCGCGGCGAGTACCGCGCGAACGTGGCCGATGTCCGCAGGGTCGCGAACGTACACATGCGCGAGTTGGTGATCGACCACCGCGAACGCGCGCGAGCCGTACAGGTCGAGGTGTTCACCGAACGGCCCGCCGCGCACCTCCAACAACTCGGCTTCGCGCAGTTCGCGGTTCAGGTACACTGGGCGTGTCACGTCGCAGTGCCCGTATTCACTCACAACCCACACTTGCGCGCCCTGTTCCGCGGCCATGTCGAGGATCGGCTCGCACGCGTCATCGAGTTCCTTCACGTGCTTCGCCATGGCGCAACCTTTCGGCCCGAACCGCTGTGGTTCGTAGTCGAGGTGCGGCAAGTACACGAGCGTGAGCGTGGGTTTCTCAAACTGCATCACGTTCGCGGCGGCATTCGCGATCCACTGTGTGCATTTCAGACCAGCCATCGGACCCCAGAACGCAGGGAACGGGAACTTGCCGTAGACACGTTCCAAGCCCTCCGCGATTTCCGGCGGTGACCCGGTGATGCCGAACGCTTTGTCGCCATTCACCGCGTAGTGCGGCTTCGGCGTCACGGAGATGTCCACCGCGGCGCCCTGATTGAACCACCAGAACAGCTTCGCGCTCTTGAACTCCTTGTTGCGTTCCTTCGCGCGGATGCGGGCCGTTTCGTACACCGGGACAGCCTGAATGAGCTTGTTACACTGCTGCCAGAATCGCACTTCGTTCGTGCTGTGGTGCAGCCAGCCGTTCGCAACAACACCATGCTTGTTCGGCATCACGCCCGTAAGTAATGTGGCCTGCGCGGTACAGGTGACAGCGGGCAGCACCTCCGGCATGTCGGTGTACCAGCCAGTCGTCGCGAGCGCCTTGAGCCTGGGGGCGTGTTCGAGAAGTCGGGGCGTGAGGCCGACTGCGTTAATCAGTACGATGGGTTGCATACCAACACGGTAGAAAGGCGAACCCCGCCAGCAAGGGCGGTGGGCAGGGCGTGCGCACTATGAACCGCTGACGGTGTGAGGGTTTATGCCTACACCGAGGGTATCAGGAGGATACCCAATGCCGCTTTCACTGACCACCGTCTTCGCCGATCTGCCCCGATCCTCTGCTTCCCCTCACCCGACCGCGAAGCGCGGTCGGGTGAGGGGAAAAAGCTACACGCGCTCGGTTGCGAAAACATAATAAGGAGAGATGGCGCGGCGTCTGACGTGAAGAAGAAACCGCTCGCGTGGTGCGGTCGCGGCCTTGCGGTCGCGGTCTTGCGGATCGCGTTCATGCGCCGGGCCTCCTTGCGGCGCCGGGCCTCGCACGGCTTCTCGTAGTGTTCGTGGGCACGGAGTTCGCCCTTCATCCCGCTGCGCTCGATCAACTTCTTGAACCGGCGCAGCGCCGATCGGCTCCCGTTCGTGAACACGCATCCGCAAGCCCATTCGATTTCCCCAAGAGATCGACCCGTCCGCTGGATAGACACTGGTGTAAAAACGCTTCCCCAAATGTCGTGTTCGGAAGTTCTTGGCACGCAAGGAACTATTTCCCACGTTTACCACAGGGAAATGACCCGTCAACGGCCGCGTGGCCTTTTTCGCTTCTCGCCCTTTCGCCGATCACTCACCTTCCGCCGGAGTCGGAACTCGGAACTGCCGTGGTACGTCGCGAGCACCGCTCCGACCCCCGCGTAGTGTTCGAACAGGTCGTACACCACCGCCTCCTCGTCGGGCCACGGGTACGCGAAGATCACGTCCATATCGCTGATTTCCAGATCCAACTCTTCGTAAGCCTGATCGCCTTCGGTCGTGAGCCACGAATACGTCCCGCTCCGGTGAACGCGATCCTCCGCGCCGGGCGGCACGAAGCTCCCGTGAACGAACTCCACCGGCAGGTCGTAGTCCTCGGCCAAGCGGCGCGCTTCATCGACCAGCGTGCCCTCGATCTCGATCCCGCACGCGTCGAATTCGAGCATCGCGGCCAGGTCCACGACCACGCCGAACCCGCAGCCCCACTCGCAGAACCGCGAGCCGCGCGTCAGTGCGCCGTCCACCAGCGCCCGCAGCACCGTGTACGCGGTCGCGTAGTCGCACGGGACGAACGCGGGCACCCGGGCCGCGGTCTGAAACCGGTCGATGCGGCGCTCGGCGTCGCGGAGGAACCGGCGCACCTCAGGCGTCGGTTCGCCGTCGGTCATCGGGACGAGCAGTTCGCGAAGCGACATCTGTAGCGGTGCGCCTGGGGATGGTTCCACGAACCGCGCGCGAATTTCGCGCCCGGGGCGGAACGGGTCGTAGGATGTATGGGTGTTGTATTGCACCGCGCCGCGAGGTTTCCGACATGGCAGAAGAACAACCCGGGCAAATTACCGTCGAGCAGCGCCGCGCGATTTTCAAGGCGCTCGTCGAGGCCCAGGACGGCGGGGCCAGCCCGCCCGCGTCACGAACGGCCATCGCTCGCCAGTTTGTGGTCACCGAAGATCAGGTGCGCGATGTCGAGCGTGAGGGAATGGCGAACCAGTGGCCCCCACTCGACTAAGGGCGCCCACCCTTTATTGAGGCTCCCCTCGATGACCACTAACGACGAGCAAGCGTTCCTCGCCGCGATCGTCGCGACTCCTGAGGACGACACGCCCAGACTCGTGTTCGCCGACTGGCTCGACGAGCGCGGCACGGGCGACGACACGGCCCGAGCCGCGATCATCCGCGCGCAGTGCGCGTTGGAACATCGCGCACCCGGTAGCAAGCCGCGTCGCGCACTCCAACGCGAGGCGAAAGCGCTGCTGAAGTCCCACGCGAAGCGCTGGACCGCGCCACTCCGCGAAGCCCGCTTGGGCGAGAACTGGACGTTCCGACGCGGGTTCATCGACGGTAGCTGTCTAATCTCTGAAGCCGATATTCTCTCGCTCGGCCGGATCGGTTATTGATTCGCCATGGATTTCGCCGAGCAACTCAAGGACGACTTGCGGACAGGACGGCTCCAGCCGGATCGGTTAGCCGACTTGTATGTCGCCTCCC
>CAMDQN010000150.1 GCA_945905925.1 Singulisphaera sp. GP187 | reverse complement strand
AATCAAGGGTCGTGGGAGGCGTTGGGACGGTGAGAATGCGGAGAGCATCATGTCACTCGAAGCACTGGAACAAAGCGGGGCCTGGGATGGCTATTGGAAGTCACTGCTCGCCAACGTCGCTTAACCTCCCAGAAGATTTGCCACACCCGCGTCGTCGGGGCACACGGTGCGCCGACTTTGAAACACCTTGTCAGCGGGCCTTGTCGCCGCGCCCTCGCGCGCCGGACAATACAGAGTTACACAACACTGCGGCTTCTTCGCCTCTCACGGAGCTTCCACATGCTCGAATCCGTTCTCGAAACCGTTGGCCGCACGCCGTTGGTGCTGCTCAACCGGCTCACCGAGGGGCTTCAGGCAAAGGTCGCGGTGAAGGTCGAGTTCGCCAACCCCGGCGGGAGCGTCAAGGACCGCGTCGCGATGGCGATGATCGCGGAAGCGGAGCTACGCGGTACGCTGAGACCCGGCGGCACCATCATCGAAGCCACCGCCGGCAACACCGGTGTCGGCCTGGCGATGGTCGCGGCCGTGAAAGGCTACCGCTGCATCTTCGTGCTGCCCGACAAGATGTCGAACGAGAAGATTCTGCTGCTGAAGGCTTACGGCGCGGAAGTCGTCATCACGCCGACGAGCGTCGCGCCGGACTCACCCGAGAGCTACAACGGCGTCGCGGACCGGCTCGCGCGCGAAATCCCGGGCGCGTGGCGCCCGAACCAGTTCACCAACGCCGCGAACCCGGAGGTTCACTACCGCACCACTGGCCCGGAAATCTGGGAACAAACGAAAGGCAAGGTGACCGTGTTCGTCTGCGGCGTCGGCACCGGCGGCACCGTGAGCGGCGTGGCCAAGTACCTCAAGGAGATGAACCCAAACATCAAGATCGTCGGCGCCGACCCCGAAGGCTCGGTGTTGTCCGGCGGCACGCCGAAACCGTGGAAGGTCGAAGGCATCGGCGAGGACTTCGTGCCGAAGACGTTTTCGAGCAAGTACGTCGATGACTGGGTTCGCGTGGGCGACGCGGAATCGTTCTTCATCGCGCGCGAACTGGCCCGGCGCGAAGGGATGCTGCTTGGCGGCAGCACCGGCACGAACGTGGCCGCGGCGCTCCGCTACGCACGCCGCCTGGGGCCGGGGCAACTCGTGGTCGCGATGGGTTGCGACACCGGGCGCAACTACCTGAGCAAGTTCTTCGACGATGGCTGGCTGTCCGCGAACAACCTCACGTTCGCGGAGGCACCGGCGCACTCGGTCGGCGATCTGTTGAAGAAGCGCGGCGAGCGGAAGCTCGTGCATATCGCGCCGGACGTGACTGCGGAGCAAGCGATTTTGTTGATGGAAGCGACTGGTATCTCGCAGCTCCCTGTGATGGACGCCGGCAAGCCGGTCGGCAGCGTTCAAGAGGTGTCGCTCGCGCGCATCCTACACGACGGCAAAGACCCGACAAAGGTACTCATCGCCGACCTGATGGCGCGCCCGCTTCCGACGCTCGACGTGCGCACGCACCTGGACGAAGCCTATCGACTGCTGCTCGCGGGTTACACCGGCGTGCTGGCCACGAACGACGGCACGGTAGTGGACATCGTCACCCGCATCGACCTGATCCACTACTGGGACAGCAACCGCGGCAAGTAGAATAGTCCGAACACCGAAAAGGATTCATCATGCCGCTGCTTACCATCGACTGGGCGAACAACCGCGACCCACTCGCGTTTCTCGAGAGTTGGTCCGAGGTCGTCGCCGGCGCGCTCGTCGCGCAACTGCCTGCGGATCGGTTCGTGGCGAAAACGGACTGTACCGCACGCGCGCAACGCACGGAAGTGGTTGCAGCGCTCACAGCACCCGTCGAAACCGCGCCGACGCTCCTCGCGCCGGCGCGGTTTACCGACCACGTCTCCGTTCAGGTAGTCGATACGCTGGACGGGGGTGGCGCGGCGGTCGTGTTGTTCGTCACGCCGGATAACAAGGCCGACTCCGATTCATCGCTTGCGTTCGCGGTGCGCGCTGCCGGGTTCATGTCGAACGGTGCGGGTGTGGTCATTGTGGACGCGCTGCCCGGTCCCGCGAGTTGGGCCACGCACCTTCACAGTTTGACCGGTGTGTACCCGATCACGCGCCGACCACGCGGCACCGATTCGCCGATCCTCGCGGTTCACCCGACCGTGCAGAACGGTTCCACGTGGTTCGCGGTGTGGCACCACACGGTCGCGCCGGGGCTTCCGCTGCCAACCGTGCCACTCGCGGTTCGCGGTGCGATGCACCTGAAACTCGACCTCGAAGCCACCTACGCGGAAGCGTGCGCCGCCAGCCGCATTACCTGAACCGCTCACGGAGTTTCCCCCATGCTTCGCGCGTTTCTCTTCGCAGCACTCGCGCTCATTGCAACGACGCTCGCGACCGCGGCGCCGCCCGCAACCGGGTACACCGCGAAGGCAACCGTCAGCGGCCCCACGCGAATGGACTGGACGTTCGTCGTGTCCAAGCAGAGCCTCGCGGACCCACCCGCGAAGATGCTCGGCGACGGCTTCGATTCCGCGAAGCAGACCTACGAACTGTTCGTGCCCGAGCGCAAAGACCCGAAGAAGCCGGTGCCGGCCATTGTCTTCATTTCGTCAGGCGACGAACCCTCAGGCTGGAAAGCATTCGAGGCGGTGTGCAAGGATCGCGGGTTCGTGTTCATCGGCGTTCGCGGAGCCGGGAACAACGTGCCGCCGCCGAAGCGCGTGCGCATCGTGCTCGACTGCCTCGACGATGTGCGCCGGCAAATCCCGCTCGACGCGGACCGCACGTACATCAGCGGGTTCTCCGGCGGCGCGCGGATCGCGTGCGCGATCGGGTTCGCGCTACCGGAATACTTCGGCGGCATCATCCCGGTGTGCGCCGCGGGCGATCTGCGCGACGAATCCTGGTTGCGTCACCGACTCATCGACCGTGTGAGCGCAGCGATCGTCACGGGCGAATCGGACTTCAACCGCGGCGAGGTCGAACGCTGGAAAGGTGTGATGTGGAAGGACGTGGGCATCCGCACGCGGGTCTGGACGCAGCCGAAGATGGGCCACGCGATGCCACCGGCCGCGACGCTCACCGAAGTCGTGAAGTGGCTCGATGAGGACACCGACCGGCGTGCGAGCATCGCGAAGAAATCACCAACCTCGCGTGCCACGCCCGGCGGCGCATTCACGCGCGAAGAGTTGGCCAAAACAGTCTTCGAGGAAGGCAAGCAACTGCTCGCTACGAAGGCGACGCAGTACCGCGGGTTGATGCTGGTGAAGGGCGCCGCTGGCCGTTGGCCGGACCTCGCGGCGGGCAAAGCGGCGCTCACGCTGCTCGCGGAGTACGACAGCAAGAAAGAACGCCCGTGGGAAGACGATGACCTCGCGGAACAGCGCAAGAGCATCGCGGCCGAGGCCCGCGGGTTAGGCGACTACGCGATCAACGGCATCCCGGCAGGTTCGCAGTACGAGAAACTCAAGCCGGACATCGCGAATCGCGCCATCGAGTTGTGGGGCGTGCTGATTAGCGACGCGCCAGATTCCGCACTCGGCAAAGAGGGTAAGAAGCTCGTCTCCGAACTCGAACCGCTCACCAAGAAGAAGAAGTAACTGCGCCAACTCAGAGCCGCTTGCGGTTTCGCGGGCATATTCTCCGCGAAACCGCAAGCGGCGAGTACCCGAAAGGAATCTCATGTCCACCGATCACGCGCACGGCTTCAGCACGCGGGCCATTCACGCGGGCCAGGACGCGGACCCCGCCACCGGCGCAACCGTCGTGCCCATCTACGCCACGAGCACCTACACGCAGACCGCGCCGGGTCAGCACAAGGGCTACGAGTACAGCCGCAGCGGGAACCCCACTCGCACCGCGCTCGAAACGGCCCTCGCTTCACTCGAAGACGGTGAGCGCGGACTCGCGTTCGCTTCGGGACTCGCCGCGACGACCGCGGTGTTCGGCGCGCTCCTGCGGCCCGGCGACGAAGTAGTCGCGTCGGCGGACCTTTATGGCGGCACGTTCCGGTTGCTCGATAAGGTGTTCAAGCCGTGGGGGCTGGTCGCGAAGTACACCGACGATTCTTCCGCCGCGGGCTTCGAGAAACTCATCACGCCGAAGACGAAACTCGTGTGGATCGAGACGCCGACCAACCCGTTGCTGCAAATCCTCGACATCGCGGCGCTCGCGGAAGTCAGCCACAAGCACGGGGCGAAGCTCGCGGTGGACAACACGTTCGCGTCGCCGTACCTGCAGCGCCCGCTTAACCTCGGTGCGGACCTCGTAGTTCACAGCACCACCAAATACCTCGGCGGGCACTCGGACGTGGTCGGCGGATGCGTGGTGGGCGCGAAAGACTTGCTCGACCCGATCAAGTTCTACCAGAACGCGGCCGGCGGCGTGCCCGGACCGTTCGACTCGTATCTCGTACTGCGCGGGCTGAAGACGCTCGCGGTCCGAATGGACCGGCACTGTGACAACGCGATGTCACTGGCCCCGTGGCTGAAGGCGCATTCTGCGGTCGCGAAGGTGTACTACCCTGGCTTACCGGACCACCCCAACCACGCGGTCGCGGCGAAACAGATGAAGAACTTCGGCGGGATGATCTCGCTGAAGCTGCACGGCGGCATCCCGGCCGCGAAACTGTTCCTCACGCGCACAAAGCTCTTCAGCCTCGCCGAAAGCCTGGGCGGTGTGGAATCGCTGGTGTGCCACCCCACGACGATGACGCACGCGAGCATCCCGAAAGAGGTGCGCGAAGCCCGCGGCGTGGACGACGGGTTGATCCGCCTGAGCGTCGGCATCGAGGACGTATCCGACCTCCGCGCCGACCTCGACCACGCGCTGACGACCGGGTAGAATCACGCAACTGAACCGGAGGGACGTTGATGCCGTTGCTCGACCACTTCCACCCGCCGCTGCACCCCACGCACCGGTGGGAGTCGTTCCACGCGCGGTGGGCGGTCGCCATCGCGGACGCGCTCAACGACACCCTCCCGGCGAGGTTCTTCGCGGAAACGCAGGTTCACCTCGGCGCGCGGGTGGAAGCAGACGTGGTGGAGTTCGAGCAACACACCGGAATCGGCAACGATCTCGCAAACGGCTCGCCGGGGGGACTCGCAACCGCGACATACGCCCCGCCGCAACCGCTCCTCACCTTCTCCGGCCCGACGGAAGATGACGTTACCGTCGAGGTCCGCGACCGCGACCGGGACTCACGCGTCGCGGCCATCGTCGAACTCCTCAGTCCCAGAAACAAGGATCGGGACGACGCCCGGCGGGGGTTCGCCGCGAAAGCGGCTGCCTACCTCCGTCTCGGTGCCGGTCTTCTCGTACTCGACGTGATTACGAACCGGAGTGGCAACGCGCACAACGACCTTATGGCCGTCCTGAATCTTCCAGACGAATTCCTTCTCCTCAACACGACCGGTCTCGCGGCCACCGCCTACCGACCCGTTACCGACGCGAGTTCGCGAACGGTGGACGTGTGGTTTGAGTCGCTCGCGGTGGGTCGCCAACTCCCGGTGATGCCGCTCGCGGTGCGCGGGTTCGGGTTCGTCCCGGTCGAGCTTGAAACCACATACACTGAAGCCTGCCACCGATCCCGATTGACCTGAAAGGCTCATCGCGGCTCACGCACCAATTCCCAGTTCGGCACCTTGCCGGGGAGTTCGGTGTAGCCGGCCAGCCTGAAGCCGAGCCTCTCGTAGATCGCGACGTTCGCTTCCGGCATCGTCTCCAGGTACACCGGCACGCGATCGCGGTCGGCGGCGTCGAAGATCGGCCGCATCACGGCGCGGCTGAGTCCACGTCCTTGTGCTTCGGGGCGCACGCCGAGTAAGTGAATGTACCAGTGCGGGCGTTCACCCATGTGCCGCGCACGGGTGAAGTCGAACCACGCGCCGCGGCGCATGAACCACAACCCCGACCGCACCCGCAACCGCCACGCAACCGACAGCGCCCCGTAGCGGACGTAATCCCATTCCGACGGCCACTCCGTTCCCGGCGGCAGCGCGCACACGATCGCGGCGCGGTCACGTGTGGCATGTACGACACCGGTTCGCACCGACAGGCGGAACAGGAACCTCGCGAACGCTTCGGTGACCCACCGCCGGCGCGCCTGGTCCGGGCACAGCGCAACAAGAAACTCGTAGTTCGCAAACGCAGCACTCAACGACGCGACCGCGGCGCGCTCGTCTCGCGGTGTGAGCCGGTCGACAGCGATGGGTTCGCGAAGCGGTGTCACAGCGCGGCCACTTCCACGAGGTTGTCGAAGAACGTGGCCCCGCCGCCGAAGTCGGTCGTCGCGGTGCTCGTCGTCGTGTTGCAGTTCGCGCCGTCGTCGGTGAACTTCCGCCACCACAGCCCCAGCGACACCACCACACCGGGCTTCACGCTTTCGCGCACCAGGGCCTTCGCGCGGAACCGACCGCGACCGTTGAACACATTCACCATCTGCCCGTCAGCGATGCCGCGACTCGCCGCGTCGGTGGGGTGAATCTCCAGCGTGCGTTCGCCGGCGTTCTTGCGGAGCGTGTCCACGTTCACGAAGGTGGAGTTGAGGAACGGCGTCGCGGGCGGCGTGAGCAGTTGCAGCGGGTACTTCGCGGCCAGTTCGGGCTTCGTCTGCGGGTCTTCGTGCGGCGGAACGTAGTGCGGCAGTGGGTCGCGCCCGGCCCGCGCCTCGCGTTCGGAATACAGTTCGCACTTGCCGGATAGCGTCGGGAACTCGCCATTCGCAAAAGGCGCCCAGTTCGCCGGGAGGTTCAGGCGCACCGGGCCGGCTTTGGTCGCGTCGAGTGTGATGCCGCGAAGCGCTTCTGGCTGTTCTTTTCCCTCTCTCCTTGCGGGAGAGGGAAAGACAGCACCATCCCGGATACTGCGCGCCGCGATCTGTTCGTCGCTTTCCTCGAACAACTCAGGCTCGAAGCCCATCGCGCGAGCGAGCAACCGGAACACCTCCGTGTTCGGCTTCGATTCGCCCAACGGCGCGATCGCCTGGTTGTTCGACTGCACGTAGAGGTGCCCGTAGCTGTTGTGGATGTCGAAGTGTTCGAGTTGCGTCGTCGCGGGCAACACGATGTCCGCGAAGTCCGCGGTGTCCGTCTGGAACTGATCGTGAACCACGGTAAAGAGGTCTTCGCGAGCGAGGCCCGAGAGTACGCGTGACTGGTCCGGGTTCACCGCGGCGGGGTTCGAGTTGTACACGAACAGCGCCTTCACCGGCGGTCCGGGTAGCTCGCCGTGAAGCGCCTCCGCAAGGTTCACCATGTTGATGGTTCGCGTGCCGCGCGGAATCAGGTCGGGTCGGGTCAAATAATGGTCGTCGAACGGATACGCCTTGCTGGTGCTGAGGAACGCGCCCGCGCCGGGGTGCTTCCAGTCGCCCGTGAGCGCCGGCAAGCAGACGATGGTGCGCACCGCCATGCCACCACCGCCGTGCCGCTGAAGACCGTAGTTGAGCCGGATCAGCGCCGGGCCGCCGAACAGTTCTTGCGAACGCGCATATTCGCGCGCGAACCGCTCGATCTCTTCCACCGACAGCCCGGTGATGTGCGACACCTTCTCCGGCGGGTACTCGTTGAGCGCCCGGTCGCGCAGTTCCTTCTCGCCGACACAGTGGTTGCTCAGGTACGCGTCATCCTGCCAGCCTTCGCGGAAGATGATGTGCATCACGCCGAGCGCGAGTGCCGCGTCGGTGCCCGGCCGGATCGGAATCCACCAGTCGGACTTCTGCGCCGTTGGCGACTTGTATGGGTCGATGGTCACGATGCGTGCGCCCAGTTTCCGCGCCTCGTGCTCGACCTTCCAGAAGTGAATGTTCGTGACGGAGGTGTTGGAACCCCAGTTCACGATGTAGCGCGCGTTCACGGCGGCTTCCGGGTCGATCATCGCGCGTGTGCCGAGCGTCACATCGCAGCCCACGGCGCCCGCAGTCGCGCAGATGGTGCGGTCCAGAAGGCTTGCGCCGAGCCTGTGAAAGAACCGGCGGTCGAGACTGCTGTACATCAGTTTGCCCATCGTGCCCGCGTAGCTGTACGGCAAGATGGACTGCGGGCCGTCGTCGGAGCGACTGATCTCCTTGAACTTCTCGGAAATGGTGCGAACCGCTTCTTCCCACGAAATGCGCGTGAACTTCCCTTCGCCTTTCCGCCCGACGCGCTTCAGTGGGTGCAGTAAGCGGTCCGGGTGGTACACGCGTTCCAGGTAGTTGTTCACCTTCTGACACAGGAAGCCCCGCGTGAACGGGTGTTCCTTGTCGCCGCGCAGGTCGATGGCGCGTCCGCTTGTGGTGTCCACGGTGACGACCATACCGCAGGTGTCCGGGCAGTCGTGCGGACACACCGCTTTCACGGTGATCGCTGTATCGAGCGCGCGGCGCATGTGAATTACCTCGTGTCCCGTCGGTTCGGTTATGATAACAACTGAGTGGAGATTCGCGGGTCGGTATCTCGCCACCGACGCAAGGCGAAAAATCAAATTGTCTTGTGCCTATCAGGTCTTCACCGGAGCAGAATTCGCAGCAAAATGCGAACGGCTCCCTTGCTCTCCCCAACCGCGCCGACCAGATTATCACGCATGGCCCTTCCGGGCGCCGCCTCGCCCCGGGCGAAGGACAGCACCAATGCCGGCACCCGCTACCGTGGCCGACTTCCTGGAACTGGTCCGCAAGGGCGGACTGGTGCCGGACAAGAAGCTCGACGACCTCCTTGTACGGCACCGCGCGACCGGCAACCCACAGACCGTCGATCACGCCGCCGCGATGCTCGTTCGCGACGCGCAGCTCACGTTCTTCCAGGCCAAACAGCTTAAGCAGGGCCGCTACAAGCGGTTCACTATCGGTGGCAAGTACCGGCTCCTCGAACTCATCGGCGCCGGCGGCATGGGCGCCGTGTACCTCTGCGAACACACCCTGATGAGGCGCCTCGTGGCGCTCAAGGTACTCCCGGTCGAGAAACTCGACGACCACTCGAACCTCGAACGGTTCTACCGCGAAGCGCGCGCGGTCGCGGCCCTCGACCACCCGAACATCGTCCGCGCCTACGACATCGACCAGTACGAGAAACTTCACTTCCTCGTCATGGAGTACGTGGACGGGACCAGTCTTCAGGAGATCATCGCGGGGTACTCGCTCGACAAGAAACTGTTCGACCCAGTGCGCGCGGCGCATTACATCGCGCAGGCTGCGGTGGGGATGCAGCACGCGCACGAACTCGGTATGGTTCACCGCGACATCAAGCCCGGGAACCTGCTCCTCGACCGCACGGGTGTGATGAAGGTTCTCGACATGGGGCTGGCGCGGTTCTTCAACAAACAGCAAGATAACGTGACCGAGAAATACGACGAGAAGTGCGTCCTCGGCACCGCGGACTACCTCGCACCGGAACAGGCGGTCAGCAACATCGTGGACGTGCGCGCGGACATCTACTCGCTCGGCGGCACGCTGTACTTCATGCTCACGGGACAGGTGCCGTTCCCGGACGGGACCATCGCGGCGAAGCTGGTGGCACACCAGCGGGAAGAGCCGCGCCCGGTGGAAGAGTTCCGCTCCGACGTGCCGGACGGGGTGCTCGACGTTCTCCGAAGGATGATGGCGAAGAACCCGGCCCACCGGTATCAGGAGCCGATGGAGGTCGCGGAGGCGCTGGCGGAATGGGCGGAAGCTCCGGTCGATCCGCCCCCGGACCGCGAGATGCCGTCGCTGTGCCCACTGGTTCGTGCGCTGGCCGCTCCACCGGGACCGGAGCAGCCCAATGGCACCGGCACGAACCCGTCGCTGGTGCGTGTGCTGTTCGACCCCGGGCGCGGAGTATTCTCGCGCGTGACCGGGAGTTCGGCGGAGATGCGGCAGTCGCGCGCCGGCTCAAACCCGCGAGCCAAACTCAACGCGCCCGCGAACGGTCCGGTATCCACCAGTCGCACCAACACCGCGCCGACCGCGCCGCTCCCGCCCCGCCAGGCAGACGCCCCCCCCGTCCGACGGCGCCCCTTACTGATCGTCGCAATCGCGGTCGCCGTCGCGCTCCTGTTCGTGGGCAGTCTGGTGGTCGCGTACCAACTCGGCAAGGGCAACAGGGAACCCGGTCCCGCAACAAGCGCGATTCGAACGACATGAGGTTCGGTCTTGGTTTTGTCCCTCTCCCCTTGCGGGAGAGGGTGGCCGGCGCTTCGCCGGACGGGTGCGGGGTAAGGTCTGCGCACAAGACGGCTTCGCGTCATCCACATAGGCCCGCGCCCTCACCCGCAAGGGGAGAGGGACAAGACAGAAACCGCGAGCGGCTTCCGCCGGGAATCCGTTCCCCCCTGAGTTCCGCTGTACACTATACTTACGTCGGTGCCGCGCCTTCACCTCGTCTCGCCCGGCGTTCGGACGCCCGACCGGTCTCGCGCCGGAGATGCCTCATGCCCGCACCGACCACCGCGGACGAACTCCTGGACTTCATCCAGAAGAGCGGCCTCGTTGAAGAGGCCCGGCTCTGCGGACACGTTCAGAAACTGCGCGAAACCTCGTCGCTACCCACCGACCCGACCAAACTCGCGCAGCTCCTCGTCCGCGACGCCATCCTCACCTACTTCCAGGCCGAACAACTCCTGCAAGGCAAGTACAAGCGGTTCAGCCTCGGCAAGTACAAGGTGCTGGAGAAGCTCGGCGCCGGCGGAATGGGCACGGTGTTTCTTTGTGAACATAAGCTGATGCGGCGCCGGGTCGCGGTGAAGGTGCTGCCGATCCCGAAGGCGGAAGACAGAGCGACCCTCGATCGCTTTTACCGCGAGGGCCGCGCGATCGCGGCCGTGGATCACCCGAACATCGTCCGCGCCTACGACATCGACCAGGACGACAACCTCCACTTCCTCGTCATGGAGTGGGTGGACGGGATCAACCTGCAAGACCTCGTCAAGAAATTCGGCCCGCTCGATATCACGCGCGCGTGCCATTACATCTACGGCGCCGCGGTCGGCCTCCAGCACGCCCACGAGATCGGTTTGATTCACCGCGACATCAAGCCTGGTAACATTCTGGTGGACCGGTCCGGCGTGGTGAAGGTTCTCGACCTCGGTCTCGCGCGACTGACCAACGATGTCGATGACAACCTGACTCGGCAGAACGACGAGAACGTCCTCGGAACCGCGGACTACCTGGCGCCCGAGCAGGCGATGGACAGCCACACGGTGGACATCCGCGCGGACATCTATTCGCTCGGCGCGACGCTGTACTTCCTGCTTACCAACAGCGTCCTGTTCCCTGAGGGATCGGTCGCGCAGAAGCTGATCTGGCACCAGAACCGGCAGCCGCGTCCGGTCAAGTCGCTCCGATCCGATGTGCCCAACGAACTGGCCGCAATCCTCGACCGGATGACGGCAAAAGACCCGGCGAAGCGGTATCAGACTCCGGCCGAGGTGATGGCCGCGCTCGCGGTGTGGGTTTCGACGCCGATCCCGCCACCGGCCGAGCGCGAGATGCCCATACTGTCGCCGGCCGTGGCCGGCGCACGCGGGCCCGGAGCGGGGCCGTCGCTGGCCGGGCCCGCGTCGCTCGCGGGTGGCTTCGCGCGACCGCACCCGTCTGCCGGGCCTCCCATGTTCTCCGGCGCGGCGACCGTCATCACCACCACGCCCCCACCGCCGGTCGCGACCGCCGCGCCCGAACCGGCGGTGTGGTCCACGATCGACCACGACACGCAGAGTTCGGTCCGCGACGACACCGAAAACCCCGCACCGTCCGAATTGCCGATCCCCGACGAGGAGAATCGGCCGGCGCGTGTCGCCCGGCACCGCCCGCCCGCCAAAGGCGGTAAGGGGAAAGTTCTGCTCCTCGCCCTCGCCGGTGCGGTCGTGATCGCTGGCACCGCCACGGGCGTGTACTTCGCGTTCCTCAACAAGCGCGACCCGGACACCTCGACCCCGACCCCGAACACGAGCCGGAAGATCACCGTCTCGAAGACCCCCGGCGAGCACACCGTCGCTTCGCTCGGCGAAGCACTCGGGAAGGTCACCGGTCCCGGGTATACCATCGTGATCACCGAATCGCGTATCACCGAACGATCCTTGTCGCTCGACAGGAACAAGCACAAGGACGTCACGATCGAGTCCGCGACTGCGGACGGCAAACCGGCCGTGATCGAGTACGCAGCAAAGGGTGGGATCATGCTCGACGCGAGCGGGGTCGAGGGGTTCCGCCTGAGTAACGTGGAACTCGACGGGAAGGGACAGGCCGACATCGGCGTCCAGTTGGTCGGCATCGCGCCCGGCGTGAGGCTCGAGAGCGTGACCGTGCGCAACGTCTTGAAGACCGGCGTCTACCTGTGGAACCTCACCGGCGACGCGGCGCGCCCAGTGACGCTCGACCGTGTGCGCATCGTCCTGATGCCCAACGAGGCCGGCGTGCTGATGGAAGCGAAAGCCGCGGATAGCAAGTTCGTGACGATCAAGAACAGCCGGTTCGAGGGGCCGGGCCGGGTCGCGATCCGTGTGGACGGGCCGGCGCTCGATTTCGATGTGTCCAACAACCGGTTCTACAACCTGTCCGTCGGGATCGTGTTCGTCAAGCCGGGCGGGCGCCCGACGAAAGGTGTGATTGCGAACAACACGTTCTACCAGATGCCGGTCGGGCTACACTTCGATTGCCCCCCGCAGGAGGCCGGCGCGTACAACGTGAAGGCGTCGCTGAACTACTTCGCGAAGACCAACGAGTTGCTGAAGGCGCAAGGGCTGGTCAAGGGTCTCGCCGCGTCGGACAACTTCTCCGACCCGGCGTCGGGACCGGGGAACCCGGCGCTGGCCACGACGAAGTTTGCCCCGGTGCTGCCCGCCCCGAACGTGGACGACGCCGCCACGTTCTTGCGGTTCCCCGCGAACCCGCCGATGGCCGGCACCAACCGCGCCGGCGCGAACTAGTGCAGCGTCAGGTTTTAATTTTAGGGTAGAGCGACTTCAGTTTGGTCCGCGCGTCGCCGATGCGAAATTGCCAATCGACGCCGCGTTGTTTGTCGTTGGTGTACTCGTGCCAGGCGGCCGTCTGTTCCCTCAACTCCTCGATCGTCGCAAAGCGGCGGCCA
>CAMDQN010000149.1 GCA_945905925.1 Singulisphaera sp. GP187 | reverse complement strand
AGCGTACCCCCGCGATTCTTGGAATCGCGGGGGTACGCTCGCCTCCGGATCGCGGCTAACCTACTCTCTTTGTCCTTCGCCTTCTCGGCTCTCTTTGGCTCACGGCAACGGCACGTTTTCCAACACGAACGGCACTTCGACCACCACCGGGCGCGGGCCGACGAGAACCAGTTTCGCAGGCACCCCGGCGTCCTTGCGGAACGTCAGGTTGATGTGCTGAAACATCGTCATCCCGTCGTCGCTGGAGTCGCTGTACCCGCCGTTGATGTTCTGACTGAGCATCTGTTTGCCGTTAGCGTCGAACGCCTGCACGGTCGGGTTTTGGTTCGCGGCACGCGGCTGCTCCGGCCACATCCCGCCGGGGTTGAACCCGCGGCGCGCGCTCACCGACCACGGCGACGGGTACTGCAACGTCACCTGCACCGTTACGCCGGCGTTGCCCTTGGCTTCGCCGATCGCTGTGACCGTCAACCGCATTTGCCCCGGGCCATCGAACGCCTTGTTTGTGTTCCTCGCAGGGTCGGGGACAGTGATGAGCGTCTGGTTCGCGACCATGATTTCGCCGAGAACGTGACCTTCCATGCGATTGATGCTGCGCGCGGTCGGCGTGCCGAGCTTCAACGGCACGCCGACGATTCGCGGGTTCGGGAGGCTGTCGGGCGGGATCGGCATTCCAGTTCGCGGGTCAAACCGGCCGCCGAACTGCCCGCCGCCCAGACCTCCACCGCCCCACGCGACCACACCGTCAAACTCGAAGTTGTTCGACGGTGCCACCGGTATCGAACCGGCCCCGCCGGCGCGCCCGGCATCGTCGGTCAACTTGTTGATCTTCACCGCGACGACGTCCTGCCAGTTCAAGCCCGGCGTCGGCATGATGTCAAAGCACAGGGTGGTTTCGCCGGTGCCGAGCGTGACGCGGTGACCGGGGAACGATTTCGGCATCACGAGAACGCGAACCGCCGTGCTGCGCGCACCGGGGAGCCGATCCTTGCCGTCGATGAGAACGATCGGCACCGTCTCCGGGGTGGGAATCGATGGCGGCACGACGTACCCGCGGCGCCCCTGCGGCGGTTGCTTGGGCACGTCGAGTTCGAACCGGTGCGCTTCCTGCAACCCAGCCGCGGCGCAGAACTGTTCGAGCGCTTCCCACAACGGCACTTCGCCGGTCGCGCACGTGACCTTGCGGAGCGGGTCCGCGACGCGGGTGGTGTCGAGCGTGATGTTCAGCCCGGTGCGCGTTTTCAGATCGTTGAGGGCGGTGCCGAGCGGCATGTCGTGGTAAGAAAGCGCAACCTTCTTCGGCGCGAGCAACCCGGTGCTATCGGCGGCACGTTGGAGTTTGAAAAGGATGCCGATGGCGCGCTGGCGCACTTCGGGATCGGTCGATTTGGTCGCTTCGCGCAGTGCCGGGATCGCGCCCACACCGGCCTTCTCCAGGTCCGTGACGGCGGCTTCGCGTTCGCGGAAGTCTTCGGAGCCAAGTCGCGTGACCAGTTCAGAAACCGTGGGACTGGGAGCAGGGACCGCGACCGGCGTGGGTGGGTTGCCGATGGCGATGCTGATCGCCAGCCCGCACGTTCCGATCACCGCGAACAGCCGCCTCATGTGGTGCCCTTCAAGTTGTGGAGGACCAACTCGATGGTAACCGGTGCGGAAGACCAGTTCCAAGTTCCAAGTTCCAAGTTGTTGCGCACGGCCTTCGTTTCGCGCTCGATTCGGAGGGGCGAATGCATTCCTTCTGGGATCGACGCAAAACGAACATCGAACGTGCTCTCGCGAAACTCATTGGGTGGAATCTGGCAACCCTCGGCGCAATTCCTACAATTCTTACTCCTACACGCCCGGCACCAAACACGACTGATGCGCGACGCCCTCGGCGTTGAGTGCATGTCGGCCGGGGTGATTACTTGCCGCCACAGTTGCGGCGAAAGGTGTTCCATGTCTCTTGGGCTAATTGGCTACAAGATTGGGATGACGCAGGTCTTTACCGCCGAAGGCAAGGCCGAACCGGTCACGGTGTTGCAGCTCGGGCCGTGCCCCGTGCTTCAGATCAAGTACCCCACCGCACAGAGCGAGCGCAGTGGCACCGTCCGCAAGGACGGCTACACCGCCGTGCAGCTCGGCTTCAAGGACAAGAAGCGCAAGAACGCGACCCGCCCGGAGCAGGGTCACGTCGCGGCTGGGCTTAAGTCGAAGCGGAAAGACGTGCGCCAGAAGGCTGGCGTGGTGCTGCCGCCGAAGGCCGACTGCGAACCGCAGCGCGTGGTGCGCGAGTTCCGCCTCGACGTGAGCGGCGGGTTCGTGGACACGAAGTCGGTAAAGGCCGGCCCCGCGGAAGCGACCTTCAAGGTCGAGCGCATCAAGGTGAGCGGCGAGGGCGCGACGAAGAAGTTCGAGGCCTACGCGGACGACGTGACGCTGAAGGTCGGCGACAAACTGACCGTGGATCAGGTGTTCAAGGACGTGCTCGCGGTGGACGTGATCGGCACGACGAAGGGCCGTGGGTACACGGGCGTTATGAAGCGGTGGAACTTCGACGGTTTGCCGGCCGCGCACGGCTCGAAGAAGAACCACCGGCAGCCCGGTTCGACGTCATCGCTGGCGAGCAACCGCGGTAGCGGTCGTCCGAAGAAGGGCCGCAACCTGGCCGGTCAATACGGCAACGAGCGGGTGACAATCCGCAACCTCGCGATCATCAAGGTGGACGTGGCGAACAACCTGTTGCTGGTTCGCGGCGGCATCCCTGGCTTCAACGGTGCTGTGGTGATGGTGCGGCCCACGAACAAGGTCGGCCCCGGTTCGCCGAAGGCGAAGACCAAGGAGCGCATGGCCCCGGCCGTGGCCGCGAAGAAGAAGTAACGACGCGATCACGCGCGGCGCGAAGCCCGCCCTTTCGGGGCGGGCTTCGTGCGTTTACGGCGGTGCATTCACCCGGAACGACGGCGCCACACCTGAACGGTCACGCGACTGTCGTGCGGCGCCGGCCACTCCGCGACCAGCACGAACCGACCCGAGGTGGCCAGTGCCGCGCGAAAAGCCGCGACGTCGGCGACGGAGAACGGCGGTACGACGTGCGGGTCGTCGATCACCAGCACCGGACCGCCGGAGACGGTCGCCAGCCAAATGTCGAATGGTTGAATGTCGGCCGCCAAACTCGCCGAGGACGGGAGCAGGAACCGCCGTTGGCTCGAATGGTACTCGCTCAGACGCCAATTGAGAAGCAACTGCCAGGGGGCATTTGAAACCAACACGGGTCGGTCACTGCTGGCGATCTCTGCGATAGCGGCGTCGGCAAACGGCAGCAGGCCCGGCTGCGCCGTCCGGGGCCAGCTTTCTTCCGCCTGTCCGAGACCGACAAGGGCCGGCCCTTGGAGGGCGACGACCCCGACCAGCGCACCGACCAAGAGAGCCGGCCGGAGGGCTCGCACCAGAGCCGAACCCGCGGTGCCGAACCGGTCCAGAACGCGGGCCGCGCCCACACCGGCGAACACCCAGGCCAGCGCGATCCAGGAGTGTAGGAACCGGCTCCGGTTGGCGGAGTGGTAGTTGGTCAGAAGAGTCGCGACCACCAATACAACGAACACCGGCAGCGCGCCTGTACTCCGTCCGCGGCGCAACACCACAGCCAACCCGACGAGGGCGATGACTGCGATGAGAGCGGTCAGGCCCGCGTGGTAATCGGTCGTCAGGCACTGCCAGTAGTACGACGCACTGCCGGTCCAGGGGGAGGTTTCGCTCCCGCGCCCGTGCTGGTTGGAGGTCACGTACCAGATGAAAATGCCGAGGCGCTTCGGCCACAGGAACCAGACGGCGAGTAGGTACCCGTGCCACTGGACAAGTTGTTTCGCGGGCAGCGGGAGACGAGCGACCGCGTCGCGCCCGGTGTGCCGCCACCACGGCAGGACACGTAACAGAACCAGCACGAAGCAAATCTGCGCGGGCACCGAGAGTGTGCCGATGGTTGTGTTTTTGCCACTGAGCGAGAGCGTCAGCGGGCCGACGAACTGGATGTACGCCGCCAGCGCGAATGCCGCGATCAGCGGCAGCGTGAGCGGGTGACGCAGGTAGCCAACCGCGTCGCCGAGCGACATCCGAGAACGCCACCAATCGGCGATTGCCGTGCGAATCGCGTGGCGGAACTCGAACAGCACGCCGAACACGAGACCCGCCGCGAGCAGGGTCCAGTAGTTGTACTTCGTCACGAAGAGAGCCGTCAGGAGCAACCCGAAGGACCGGGCGCGCCACACCGACTGTTCGCGTCGGGCGGTCACGTAGAAGTGCAGGATGGCCAGCGTGAGCGCGGCGCCGAGGCTTTCGATCATCACGTCGGTCGCGTAGGCGCGGTGGGCCGGACTCGCGAGCGAGAACGTCAGTGCAACGACGCCCGCCAGCGCGCGGTGAGACGGGGCCAGGCGGTACGCGAGCGCGAACGCAAACCAACACGTTGCGCCCCACGCGGCCAGACTCAGCAGCACCGCCAAGCGGTAGTCGATGCCGCCGACGGCCAGAACCGCACCGGTCAACAGCGGGTGCAAGGGCGGCCACACGGTCGCGGCGTGAACCTCTTTGATCAGTTTGCCGAGATCGGCGCCCCGAATGGCGAAGGCGACGTTCTGACTGCGGGAGTAGTGCCCGTTTCGGTCGTGTTCGACTGAGACCCATAGCGTGGGTGCTGAACGCCAGAAGTCCGCGTAAAGCGCCCCCACCGAGAGCACGATTACGGTCGCGACGGCCGCGCAGAGCGTCCATCCCGGGCGTGCCACCGGAACGCACGACTGTTCAGGACCGTGGTCGAAAGCGGACATCGCAACTCCGGCGCGTCAGCGTGTCGGACGCGGACAACGGACGCCCGATCGCGGGACGGAAAGACATGCGCTAATCGGCGCGTCCCGTCGGCGGACCTGAGCGAAAGTGCAGAAATTAGGTTGGCCGCGTCGGACGGACGGTTGGGGGGAAATCGTAAACTTGCAGTGAAGGCGAAGACCACCCAGACGAGGCGACGCGTTTGGGGGCCGTTGGGAGCGCCGACGTGCGGGACAATCGGTGTTGTTCGCTCTGCTCGAAGATGTGTTTGACCGGAACATCCGCTTCTTGAGCGGGAACGGTTCTGGTGGCTTGGCATTGGGACTGGCGAAACAACGGAACGAAAGAAACCGGCTACGCGCTCGACGCGGTCACTTCCCCAGACCCTGCTTGACGGCGGCTTCGAGTTTGGCGCGATCCCGGCCGGGGTGACCGCGCCACACTACCCGCCCGGTCGAGTCGATCAGCACCGCCCACGGGTAGCTTTCCACGCCCAAACGGTCACGCACCGTGCCGGCCTTCACCGGTTCCACGTAGAGCGCGTAGTTCAAGTTATTGTCGCGGCCGTACTTCGCGGCGGTCGCGACCCGCTCTTTCTGCGGCAGTTCGTCACACATTACGCCCATCACCTGCAACCCGCTTGCACCATACCGCGACTGCACGTCCTTCAGCACCGGAATCACCTGCTTACATGGTGCACACGTCGAAGTTGTGAACTCGACCAACACCAGCGAACCCGGCACCACAGTGTCCGAGTCCCACGGCTGTTCGAGCGTGTCGAGTAGCGTGAACTTCGCACTGCGGCCGGTGCTTGTACCCATTGAGGATTTGCCGCCGCCGGTCGGGTTGAACGGTGGGGGCGGCGCCGGCAGCGGCGGAACCGGTGGCGAACCGCCGGTGCCCGATCCGGGGATGCTCGCGGGCGGCGGCTTGAATGGATCCTTCGGACCGTCCGCGGTGGACTCCGGGCGCACCGACTTCGGCGAGGGCGAGGGCACGAATTCTTCCGGCGGAGGGAGAGCGCCACCGGGGGTTCCACCGACCACGGGCGGCTTCGCGCCACCAATCGTTGTGGGCGGAACCGCGTTGGTCGGGCCACCGGGTGACCACGCGTCACCCGGAGGTTTCGGTTGAATGACGGGCGCGTAGCCCATCGGCGGAATGTAATCGCCGACCTTGTCTGCCAGCTTCGGTGCGGGCGGGAACCCGGCGGCGGGTGGCAGATCGTCGCGCAACTGAATCAAGAGGATCGCGTTGGGCACCTTCGTTTGCACGGTCCCGGTAAGCTGCTTGCCGTCCTGCGGCGTTGCGCTCGCGGTCAGTTCGTAACTGATCCCCGGCTTGAAGCCGGTCGAGAAGAAGTAACCTTCGTTGTTCGTGTAGATGCCAACTTCACCGGGGCCGGCCGGACCGCTGACCCGTTCGATGCGCACGTAGATGTTCCGCGCTGGTTTGCCGTTGGGGTCGAGGACGCGCCCGCCGAGCGCGTCTTGGGCCGCGGTCTTGGCGTCGAAGTTCGGGTCTTTGGGGTTGGTCGGTCCGACGCTCTTCGGGACACCAGAGCCGGCGCCGGGAAGTTTGTCCACATCGTCGAGCCACGTCGGACCTTTCGCGAGCGCGCCTTTCGTGTCCTTGCCGTCCTTGGTTTTGGGGCGGTTCGCACCCAGGCCCGCGGGCGCTTTGGCGTCGCCCTTCGGGTCCATGGACTTGCACCCGGCGAGAGCCAGGAACGCGGCGACGATCAATCCGGCCCCGGCCCGCCTCATGGGATCGACCCTCACCACCGGCACAAACGGAACACGAACTTTGCGTAAGAATTACACGCCGATCGCATCATTCCCGCGCCCCGGTCGCGGGTCAAGGCCACCCAGCCCCCCAACCGCGTCCAGATCGTGTTGAGTCTACCGGCGTGAGCGGCTATAGCGGTTCCTCTGGCGATCCCGCTATTCTTGACGGGTCCGAAGAACGGGCCTATCGTGACTGGTGGCCCGCCGCGTTCAAACCCCGCCCGACGGAAGCTCTCATGGCCGACCGCACGTACCGCTGGCTGCTCGTCACGTTGGCCGTGGTCGGGCTGAGCGCGGACCTGGCGAGCAAGTACGGCGTATTCAAGTGGCTCTACCGCGACGGTGCCCTCGCCGGCGGCATCGGCAACGAACACGATATGGTGCCGGGCTGGTTCAAGTTGATCGCGCAGTTCGACCACGACACCCCGACGTGCGATTGCGGCTTCTCCGGCCTCCAGACGTGGAGCGCTCCGGTGATGCCTCGCGTGAACCACGGCGCGCTGTTCGGGTTGGGTCAGTCGCGCAAGGGAGTGGCGAACAGCTTCTTCGCGGTGGTGAGTGTCATGGCAGCGATCGCGATTGTTGTCTGGGGAACGCGTCGACACACGGCGCGTGAGAAGGGCTTGATGGCCGCGCTGGGATTGATCCTGGGCGGCACGGTCGGCAACCTGTACGACCGCGTCGTGTTCGGCGGTGTCCGCGACTTCCTCTACTTCTACAAGATCGAGTGGCCCGTGTTCAACGTCGCCGACTGTTGCCTCGTCGTCGGTGCGGCGCTGCTGCTGATTCAGGCGGTGTTCGTCTCGCCCGCACCGGAAACACCGGCGACAAGCGAAGTAGACGCGGTCGGGCCCGAAAGCCCGAAGGCGTAAACGAACCTCTTCTGCTTACCTCGGCTCTGATCACAAGATGAACTTGCTCAGGTCTTCGCGCTGCGTGATCGGGCCGAGCTTCTCGCGGACGAACTTGCCGTCGATCACCACGCGCTTGTTGGTCAAGTCTGGGCCGTCGAAACTCACTTCTTCCACCACTTTCTCGATGACGGTGTGAAGCCGACGCGCGCCGATGTTCTGGTTCGTGCGGTTCACGTCGAACGCGATGTCCGCGAGCGCCTCCAATCCATCGCGCGTGAACTCCAACTCCACGCCCTCCGTCTTGAGCAACTCCGCGTACTGTTTCGGAAGCGCGTGCTTGGGTTCGGTGAGGACGCGGAGGAAGTCGGCTTTAGTGAGGTCGGTGAGTTCCACGCGAATCGGGAACCGTCCTTGTAGTTCCGGCATTAAGTCCGACGGCTTCGACGTGTGGAACGCGCCCGCCGCGATGAACAGGATGTGATCCGTTCGCACCGGGCCGTGCTTCGTGTTCACAGTGGTGCCTTCGACCACAGGCAGCAGGTCGCGCTGTACACCCTGACGCGACACATCTGGCCCGATGCCTGACGACGGGCCACACACTTTGTCGATTTCATCGAGGAACACGATGCCGTGATTTTCGACGCGTTCCACCGCTTGCTCAGTCACCGCGGCGCGGTCGATAAGCAGTTCCGTTTCTTGTTCGAGCAGCACTTTGCGAGCGTCCTTCACGGAGAGCTGTCGCGGTTGCGCGTTCTTCGGCATCATCTTGTCGAACATGCCCTGAAGATCGACGTCCATGTTCTCCATGCCGAGGTTGGAGAAGATTTGCACCGGCGAAGCCTTCTGGTCGACGGTCAATTCCACCATGCGGTCTTCCAACTCGCCCGCTTCGAGTTTGGCTTTCATCTTGTCGCGTGTGCGCTGCCGGCGATCCTGGTCCTCTTTCTCCTGTTCAGGTTCCCACGAGTTGTTCTTGGGCATCGGCACGAGAAGATCGAGCAACCGCTCGGTGACCTTCTCCTTTGCCTTCTCTTGCACCGTGACGCGCATCTCCTGGCGAACGAGTCCGATGCTGGCTTCGGTGAGGTCGCGAATGATGCTCTCCACGTCGCGCCCGACGTAGCCCACTTCGGTGAACTTGGTCGCTTCGATCTTGATGAACGGTGCGCCGGTGAGTGTCGCGAGCCGGCGCGCGATCTCCGTTTTGCCCACACCGGTCGGCCCGATGAGGATGATGTTTTTTGGGGTCACGTCGGCGCGCAGTTCGGCGGGAAGTTGCTGTCGCCGCCAGCGGTTGCGGATCGCCACCGCGACCGCCTTCTTCGCGGCCCCTTGCCCGACGATGTACTTATCGAGTTCGGCCACGATCTGCTTCGGTGTCATCGCATCTGCCACGGTATCTCCTGGCGAACCCCGCCCGCAAGGGCGGGGGTGATCTTTGAGGGGATGGACACCCCCGCCCTTGCGGGCGGGGTTCGCCTCCTAATTGAGTTCCTGCACGTCGATGTTGCGGTTCGTGTAGATGCACAGGTCGCCGGCGATCTCCAACCCGGCACGCACCACTTCCACCGGTTTCATCGCGGTGTGCGCCATTAGCGCACGCGCCGCGGCCAGCGCGTAGGGGCCGCCGGAACCGATCGCGAGCACGTTGTCGGTTGGCGAAATTACGTCGCCGGTTCCGCTCACGAGAAGAAGGTGGTCGCGGTCCAATACCACCAACATCGCTTCGAGCCGGCGAAGAACGCGGTCCGTTCGCCACTCCTTCGCGAGTTCGGTCGCGGACTTCGGCACCGAACCCTGGTGGTCGCGGAGCTTTTGCTCGAAGCGTTCGAGCAGGCTGAACGCGTCCGCGGCGGCGCCCGCGAAGCCGCACAGCACCTGCCCGTCGTAGAGTTTGCGGACCTTGCGGGCGTCGGCTTTCATCACGATGTTGCCGAGCGTAACTTGCCCGTCGCCGCCGATCGCGGCCCCGGCGGAACTGCGGACGGCCAAAATAGTTGTGGCGCGAATTCGGGACACGTTAAGATTTCTCCGGGTGCGGCGAATACTGTTCAGACCGACACAAGCGACGGGACGGCAACGGGCCTTAACCTCGCGGTACTGGCTCAGGATATGATACCAAGGCGCTGACGAACCTGTGCGAGGAGCCAAAACCAAGAGCGATTTGCTACGGCTTCCCGGTTCGCGTGAGATAGAATGCGATAGGCTCTCGGTTAACGGTATGATCGATGCGAATTTGAGAGATTCTGAGACGATTGGTGGTCGGTGCCGACGCGCCGCCCGCTTTCCACTAAGGAGACGCGATGAACAAGTTCACGACGAGTTTGGCGACCGTCGCCGCCTTGCTGGCCGGCGGGCTGGTCGCGACCCCGGCCCCGGTTCAGGCCGGGAAAGTGGTCAAGCAAGCGGGCGTGCTGCACATGTACGACGAAGGAGCACTGTTCACAACCGAAGGCGTCGCTCGCGCCAAGTCGGCGTTCGGTAACGTTCAGTTCGACCACGGGCTAACGCTCACCATCGACACGCACTCGACGGTGCCGAAGGGCAAGACCGCGCCGACCGACGGCGAGAAGGCCAAGTTCTTCAAGGATTGGGCCAATGAACTGGCAATCGGCGACCAGGCGAAGGGCGTGTACGTGTTGGTGTGCCGCAGCCCAGGCTACGTCGAAGTGATCGCGGACAAGACCATGCGCGATCGCGGGTTCACCAACGATAACGAGCAGCGCCTTCGCGACACGCTCCTGAATTCGTTCAAAGAAGCGGCCACCCACAACGACGACGGGAAGAAACAGTTCGAGATCCGTGATAAGGCGCTGCTGAACTCGGTCAACTTCGTCATCAGCGATCTGAAGGACACGACCGTCGCGACCGGGACGACCGGGAACACGACCACAAACACCAAGCCGGTTGCGAAGGCCAGTATGGGCATCGGTGGCTGGATTTGCCTGGGGCTGTGCATCCTGCTCGGCGTCTGGTTGGTCGTCGGCCTGATCCGCGCTCTCACTGGCGGTGGCGGCGGCGGGTACGGCGGGGGTGGTGGGTACGGGGGCGGGGGCAGCGGGGGCTTCGGTACCGCGCTGCTCGGCGGCATGTTCGGCGCGATGGCCGGCATGTACCTCTACAACAGCATGATGGGAACTCACTACCCGCCCCAAGCGTTCGGCGGCGATGCCTCGGCGGCAAGCGACACGAGCAGCACCGACACCGCAGCAGGGGACGGCGACTTCAGCGGCGACGCGGGCGCCGGCGGTAGTTACGACGATGGCGGCTCTGGTGGCGATTACGGCGGCGGCGGCGGCGACTACGGCGGGGACAGCGGCGGTGGCGGTGGTGACTACGGCGGTGGTGGAGGCGACTTCGGCGGTGGCGGTGACTTCTAAACGGACTCGACCGTTTAGCGTACGACCCGGAGGGTCGCCGAACGATAACCCGAAAGCCCCAGGGAACCCCTGGGGCTTTCTTCTTTTCTCGCGCCGCTTACGATAACCGCATGGCGCACGATTCCGATTGCACGATGTGCGGGACGGTCGCGGACCTCAACGCACGCGACCGGTCGGTGCTGGTGTGGCACTTCCCGCACTCGGTCGCGTTCGTCGGGCCGTGGCAGTTCTACACCGGGTACTGCCTGCTCGTTTCGCGCGAACACGCGTCGGAACTCAGTCACCTCGGGGCGAATCGCGGGGCGTTCCTCGGCGAAATGGCACTGCTTGCGGAAGCCATTGGGGAATGTTTTCAACCGCACAAGTTGAACTACGAGTTGCTTGGGAACGTGGTCCCGCACCTGCACTGGCACATCTTCCCGCGATCCGCCACCGACCCGGAGCGGCTCCAACCGGTGTGGCTCGCGCTCGAACGCGCGAAGACCGATCCGGCCGAGAAACTGCGCCTCGAAACCGGAAGCGTGCCGCTCGACGAAGTCCGCTCCAGGCTCCGCGCGTGGCTCACAGCGAACGGCGCACCGACACCATGAACACACTGCGACTCGGTACCCGCGGCAGTCCCCTTGCGCTGTGGCAAGCGAATCACATCGCTGAGAAATTGCGCCCGGTCGCGGCGCCGCGCGAGGTCGAGTTGGTGTTGATCGAAACGCACGGCGACCGCGACCAGGCATCAGCGCTCTCCGCGATGGGCGGCTTCGGTGTGTTCACGAAGGCCATCCAGAGCGCGCTGCTCGACGGCCGCGCCGACGTCGCGGTTCACAGCCTCAAAGACCTGCCGACCATTCCCGAAGAGGCGTTAGAACTGGTCGCGGTGCCGGCACGCGGCCCGACCGGGGACGCGTTCATCTCGCGGAAGCACAAGCGGTTCGATGACCTTCCCGAAGGCGCAACGGTGGGCACGAGTAGTTTGCGTCGGCGCGCGCAAGTGCTGAACCGGCGGCCCGATCTGACCTTGCTCGATCTCCGTGGCAACGTGGACACGCGCCTGCGCAAACTCGACGAGCAGAACCTGGACGCAATCATCCTCGCGGAAGCTGGCCTCGTGCGCCTCGGTCTCGCGGACCGCGTCACGGAGATTCTCGACGCGAGTTGGATGCTTCCCGCCGTCGGGCAGGGTGCGATTGGCTTGGAGTGCCGCGCGACCGACTCTGAGACGAAACGCCTCGTTGAAGTATTGCGGTGCCCAGAAACGTTCGCTCGCGTGTTGGCGGAACGTTCGATGCTCTACGCGCTCGGCGGCGGGTGTCTTGTGCCCATCGGCGCGACTTCAAAGGTACTCGACGGGGTGCTGACGGTTCGCGGCGCGGTGCTGACGCCCGACGGGAATCGCCGCGTGGTCGCGACACACACCGGACTCGCGACCGCCCCACTCGCTCTCGGGCAGGAACTCGCCGCGATGCTGATTGCCGAAGGCGCGGCCGAACTGCTGGCTTCGTAGGGGTGGCACTGCCCACTCTACAACACCGCAAACCACTCGCCGAGGGCTAAAAACAAGCGGCGAAACGGAAGAAGCCCAGGCACGGCGCCTGGGCTTCTTCTATTCGGGGGCGCGTCAAACTCAGTCGTTGTAGCGCACGTCCACGGTGCCGTTGTTGCGGAACTCGATGTCCACTTCGCCGGTGCGGAACTCGAACCTGATCGAGCGCCGGTCCACCTCGACGTTGCGGAGTTTCCCGGCCGGCAGCACGAAACACACCCTCACCGACTGGCGCGTCACCGGGTGAACGATCCACACATCATGCTTGCCCGGCGTCGGCGTGAAGAACCGCGAGAACTCGCTCAAGGTCACCGCCTGCGGAACGATCGGCGACGGGTACACCGGGTAGTTCGGGTTCACCACAACCGGCACAGGAACGTAAACCACCGGCGGGCGGTATCCGGGGTACGGGTTCGCCTGCGGTTGCACGACCACTCGCGGCGCGATCGTCACGGGCGGCGAATACACCGGCGGCTGGGCGGGGCTGGTGAGAGCAAGCGAGAGAAGTAGAGGGGTCATCGCGGATACTCCGTTCGTGTCTGTTGTGCCAATGGAACGCCCCGCCGCCCGAAACTTGCGCCGCTCGTCAGCAGTCATTCGTGCTACTGGTGAAATAGTCGCGTCACTCGTGCCGTAATCATTAGAGTCGCTGCGTAATAGTTGTTGGTCGGTGCGATGCTGTTCGCCGCCTTCGTTCGTCAGCCTCAGGCGTACATGAGGTTGTGGAGTCCGGCGATGTTCTTGATGATGAGGGTGTGCCGGCGACGCGGGTTCCGATACCGCTCGGCC
>CAMDQN010000148.1 GCA_945905925.1 Singulisphaera sp. GP187 | reverse complement strand
GGAGAAGGGGAGAAGGGGAGAAGGGGAGAAGGGGAGAAGGGGAGAAGGGGAGAAGGGGAGAAGGGGAGAAGGGGAGAAGGGAGACGACAGCCTACGTCTTCCTCTTTGTCTCCCTTTCTCCCTTTCTCCCCTTCTCCCCTTCTCTCTTTATTACTTCCCCACCTGTCCCTTTGCCGCCTTCACGACGGCTTCCAACGTGAAGCCGAAGTGCGGCAACAAGTCCTTCAGTGGGGCCGACGCGCCGAACGACCGCATGCCCACGATCGCGCCCGTCAAGCCCGCGTACCGCTCCCACCCGAGCACCCCTCCCATTTCCACGCACACGCGGGCCGTCACCGTCGGCGGGATCACGCTGTCGCGGTACGCCTGATCCTGCTTCTCGAACAGATCCCACGACGGCAAGCTCACGACCCGCGCCTTGATCCCCTCCGCGGCGAGCTTCTCCCCCGCGTCCACGCACAGCGACAGTTCGCTGCCGGTGCCGATGATGATGACGTCCGGGTTTGGCACGTTGTTGAGCGCGTAGCCGCCTTTCGCCAGTCCCGACGCGGGAGCGTATTTGGTGCGGTCGAGCGTCGGCAGCGCCTGCCGAGTCATGCACATCACAACCGCGCCGTGTTTCTGGGTCAGCGCCACCTTGTACGCTTCCGCGACTTCGTTCGCATCGCCGGGGCGAAGTACGATCAAGTTCGGGATCGCGCGCAGCGACATGATCTGCTCGATCGGCTGGTGCGTCGGGCCGTCCTCGCCGACACCGATCGAGTCGTGCGTGAACACGTACAGCACCGGCAGGCCCATGATGGCCGCGAGGCGGATCGGCGTGCGACCGTAGTCCGAGAAGATAAGGAAGCCGGAGCCGTAGGAGCGGAGCTTCGACTGCGCCATGCCGTTCATGATCGCGCCCATGCCGTGCTCGCGCACGCCGAAGTGAACGTTCCGCCCGCCCGGGGTTTTCGACGTGAAGACACCCGCATTTGTGAACTTCAGGAACGTCTTCGTGGACGGGTTCAGGTCGGCCGAACCACCGACAATCCACGGCACGTTCTTCGCGATCGCGTTCAGCACGGTGCCGGAGCTGTCGCGTGTCGCAATGCCTTTCGCGTCGGTCGGGAATACCGGGATGTCCTTGTCCCAACCCACGGGCAGGTCGCGGGCTTCCATCGCTTCGAGTTCCGCAGCTTCCTTCGGGAACTTCGTCTTGTACTCCGCGAACAACTTCGTCCACGTGGCGCGGGCCGCCGCGCCGCGCGCCCCGATGCCGTTCTTGAAGTGGTCGTAGATGCCGTCCGGCACCAGGAAGGACGGATCTTCCGGCCAGCCGTAAAACTTCTTCGTCAGTTTGATCTCGTCCACGCCGAGCGGTTCGCCGTGCGCGCCGTGCGTGTCGGCCTTGTTCGGCGAACCGTAGCCGATCACGGTCTTCAGTGCGATGAACGTCGGCTTGTCGGACGACTTCGACGCTTCGATGGCCTTCATCATGCCGTCGGTGTCGTTACCGTCATTAACGCGAAGCACGTTCCAGCCATAGGCCTCGAACCGCTTCGGCACGTCTTCGCTGAACGCGAGGTGCGTGTGTCCGTCGATGGTGATGCCGTTGTCGTCGTAGACGAGTGTGATGTTGTTGAGCTTCAGGTGCCCCGCGAGCGACGCGGCTTCGCTCGCGACGCCTTCCATCATGCAGCCGTCGCCACAGATCGCGTACACGCGGTGATCGAACAGCGACTCAAAGCCTGGGCGTCCATAGTACGCGGCGCGCCACTTCTGCGCGATCGCCATTCCGACCGCATTACCGACCCCCGTGCCGAGTGGCCCGGTGGTGGTCTCCACGCCGGCGGTGAAGTCGCTTTCGGGGTGGCCCGGGGTCTTGCTATTCAGTTGACGGAACCGCTTCAACTGATCCATCGGCAGCGATTCTTCGGCGAGCACTTTCCCGTGGTGCAGGTCGGCGTCGCGGATTTGCGCGAGGTGAATGAGCGAATAGAGGAGCATCGAACCGTGGCCGTTGGACAGCACGAACCGGTCGCGGTTCGGCCACAGCGGGTTAGTCGGATCGTAGTTGAGGAACTTGTTCCAGATCGTGTACGCGACCGGAGCCAGGCCCATCGGCGCACCGGGGTGCCCGGAGTTGGCCTTCTGCACCGCGTCCATCGCGAGCGTGCGGATGGTGTTAATCGCGGTAACGTCGATCGCCGTGAATGGGCTCATGAGTACCTCTTGTGATGGGTGTTTCGTTGTAGAGGATACTAAACCGTGTGCCCGATGAAAACGATTAAAGCGACACGCGCGAAATCAGGTTCATCACAACTTGGCCCACCCCACCAGCGCAAATCAAGCGAAACAACTGAACCAAGACTCACCTTGCCGTGTTGAGCGTTCGTCCCGGAGGGGCGATCCCTTTTTGCCCTTTGTGTTGGGGAGTACTGAAAGGACGTTCGAGAAGAGGAAGGGTTCGAGGGATGGGTACCGGGATTGCGCGTAGCGCGTGTAGCGTCGCGGAAGCCTGAAAAACTCGGGAAAACCGCTACTGGACGGGTTTCGCGAGGGGAAATACCGAATATTTCCAGGGAATTCACGTTGTCTTGTTGACAACGCACTGCGAAACTCCTTAATTTTCAAGCAGTTCCCCATTCCTCTTTACTCTCGTTGGAGTGTTTAGCATGGCAAAGGCTGCGAAACCGGCGGCGAAGAAGGCCGTGGCGAAGAAGGCGCTGACGAAATCGCAACTCGTCGCCCACGTCGCTGAGAAGACGGAACTGACGAAAAAACAGGTCGAGTCCGTGCTCGCCACAATCGTGGACGCGGTGACCGATCAGCTCGGTACCAAGGGACCGGGCAAGTTCGTGTTCCCCGGCCTGGCACGCATGTCGCTGACCCAGGTGAAGGCCCGGGCCGGCGGCGAGACGAAGAAGAACCCGCTCAACGGCAAGGAGTACACGACCAAGCCGCGACCGGCGTTCAACAAGGTCAACATCCGCCCGATCAAGGCGATCAAGACCGCCCTCGCGTGATCCGCGAATCGGGCCGGCGAGCAGGGGGCGTAAGCCCCCTGTTTGCATTTCCAGTTTGCATTTCTCACACGAACCCCTTCAGCACCTCCGCGACACACCCACCGAGCGCCGCGAGGTTGTACCCGCCTTCCTGAACGATTACCGTCGGCAAACCCAATTCGTGGACCGCGGCGCCGATTTCCGCAAAGAACTTCGTAGGCAGTTTGAACCCACCGATCGGGTCGGACTCGTGCGTGTCGGCACCGAACGCGAACACCAGAAACGCGGGCTTGAACCGGCTCACGACTTCGATCGCGCGCGCGAGTGCCACGCGGTACTCCTTCACGCCGGTGCCGGGCGGAAGTGGGATGTTTACGTTCGCACCGAGGCCCGCACCGGTCCCGGTTTCGTCCGCGAACCCACTGAAGAATGGGTACAGCCCGGCAGGGTCGCCGTGAACCGAGACGGTGAGTACGTCCGCGCGCGAATAGAAGATGTGTTGCGTGCCGTTGCCGTGGTGAACGTCGAGGTCGAGCACCGCGACCGGGCCGCGCTCGCTCAAACGTTCGGCCGCGACCGCCGCGTTGTTGAAGTAGCAATAACCGCCACAGCGGTCGTGTTCGGCGTGATGACCGGGCGGGCGTGTCAGCACGTACACGCTTCGCTCGGTTCCGTCCGCGATGAGGTCTACGGCATGTGCCGCGGCGTTCGCGCCCCCGAGAGCTGCGGCGAACGTGCCCGGGAGAATCGGCGTGTAGGTATCGAAACAGTATTGACCGCGAAGGGCGCGGGTGCCGGTGGCGCGAGGGTTCGGACCGAAAGGAAACACCGTGGGCCAGAGCTGCTTCGCGGCCGGGTCGCGTGCGCGTTTCGCCTCAGCGCTGGCCTCACGCAAGTAGGCGAGGTACGCCGCGTGGTGAACGGCCGCGACACACTCCTCGTTCGGCTTCGGCGGCGCCTCGAAGCTGAACCCGCCCGCGGCTTCGAGCGCAGCGCGAATGACCTCGAACCGCCCCGGCACTTCATACGAGGGGATGACCGCACCAGCTTCCACCTCACCGGGCGGGACGTGGTCCGCGTGCTTCGGGTTCAGGATCACTCGCATCGTTGGCTCGCTTCGCTCGCGTGTTTGGTGTTTCGTGTTTTGTGTTTACTTGGACGCAACGGGTGGCATCTCCGCGTCGCGCAACCCAAACACGAAACGCGAAACACCAAACACAGCCTTCGTATAATACCGCTTGGAAGGTACACATAGGGGACGCCATGCCGCGCATTCTGATTGCCGACGACAACCCGTCCAACGCGGAGTTGCTCGACGCGCACCTTGACGACCCCAAACTCAACTTCGAGACCAAACTCGTTCACAACGGCGCGGACACGCTCGCGACCGCCCTTGATTGGAAGCCGGACCTCATCCTGCTCGACGTGATGATGCCGAAGATGAGCGGATTTGAGGTGTGCCGCCGGCTCCGCGCCGATCCCGCAACGGCGAACATCTCCGTGCTGATGGTAACCGCACTCGATCAGGCGAACGACGTGGAAGCCGCCGTGGACGCGGGCACCGACGACTTCATCACGAAGCCGATCAACAAGAACGAACTGGTGCTTCGCGTGCGAGCTATGCTCGACAGCCGCCACGAGGCAACCCCGGCGGACCGCGCACTCGCGTACATCGGTCGCGTACAGCAAGGGTTGTAAGTCTTATTCTTACCCTCTCCCGCAAGGGGAGAGGGACAAAACCAAAAGCAAGCGGCTCGATCAGATCGGCCGCGCGCCAGGATCCTCATGTCTGCCAAAGTCATTCTCAGAGCCAAGCGCGCGCAACCGTTCTTCGGGCGGCACCCGTGGGTGTTCCCCGGCGCGATCGAGCGCGTCGAAGGCGCGCCCGCCGACGGCGACGAGGTCGATCTCGTCTCGCACGGCGGCAACTTCGTCGCACGCGGACTGTACAACTCGCAATCCAAAATCAACGTCAGGCTCTACTGCTGGGAACCCGCGGTACCACTCGACCGCGCATTCTTCCGCGAGCGACTCTCGACCGCCGTTCGCCTCCGGCACGATGTCCTGAAGCTCAACACCCCGGACGCCGGTTATCGCGTTTGCTTCAGCGAATCGGACTACCTCTCTGGCATGGTCGTGGACCGCTACGGTGACTGGCTCACGGTGCAATTCACCGCTCTGGGTGTGGCGAACCGGCGCGAGATGATCGTGGATGCGCTCCGCGAACTGCTCGAGCCGAAGGGCATCTATCTGCGCACCGAAAAGGGCATCGGCAAACTCGAAGGCGTCGAACTGCACGACCAACTCCTTTGGGGCGAATCGCCACCGGCGGACTTGAGCATCGCGGAAAATGGAATGCGGTTCCTGGTGAACCTCACCGAAGGGCAGAAGACCGGCTACTACCTCGACCAGCGCGACAACCGCGCCGCGGTGGCTCGCCTGTGTGGTGGGAAGCGCGTCCTCGATGCGTTCTGCTACTCCGGCGGCTTCGGCCTTTACGCCGCGAAGGGCGGTGCGAGCGAAGTGCTGGGCGTGGACGCGTCCGAACCCGCGCTGGAGTTGGCCCGCAAGAACGCGACGTTGAACGAACTGAACGACGTCACGTTCGAGAACGCGGACGTGTTCAAGCACCTGGGCGAGTTGGTCGCGTCGGGCCGGCAATTCGATGTGGTGGTTCTCGATCCGCCAAAGTTCGCGCGCAACCGCGCCGCGGTGCCTGATGCGCTCAAGGGTTACCGCCGGTTGCACCAACTCGCTCTGAAGTTACTCGCGAAAGACGGGTTGCTCGTGTCGTGCTGCTGCACAGGCTTGATCGCAATGACCGATCTGGAAGAGTTGCTCGCGCAGGTGACGGTGGAAGCGCGGCGCGACCTGCAAATCGTGGAGCGTCGCGGACCGGCCGCGGACCACCCGGTCGCGGTGACGTGCCGCGAATCGGGTTACCTCAAGTGCCTCATCAGCCGCGTCTTGTAGGACAGGCTTCCAGCCTGTCTCAGCCGGGACAGGCCAGGAGGCCTGTCCTACGAACTACTTGTTGCGCTGTCGGAAGACCTCGGCCATGAGGTTGTCGATCGGGCAGAACTGGTCGGTGAGGACGACGCCCGGTTCGCGGTCGGTGTACGGCTTGAGCCGCGCGGCCGGAACCTCGATCGTGTGGCTGAACGTCACGAAGCGCGCGATCCCCAACTCCGGTGGCGGTCCGTCCGACGGCTCCGGTTCGATGTCCGACGCGCCAATCGCGATCGACGCGATCGACAGTTTGAACCACAACTCGAACGGCGCCTGGCTCACAACCGCGTCGCGGACGGCGTCGAGGTTCAATCGCTTGTCGGAGGCGTAGATCACCATCACCCGCCGGCTCTCGTCCCATTTTTCGCCCGCCGTTTGGCTCTCCGGCGTATCGGAACGTGTGGGTGGCGCCTCGGCCGTGAGCAGTACGATGTTCCCCGCCGGGAACGTTTTCGCCAGCGTCGCCATCGCCGCCTTCCACAACTTGCCGTAGGCGATCGAGTCAATGATCGTGAGCAGGTACACGCCGTCGGGCCGGAGCGTCGCCTTCACCGCGTCGTTGTACTCCTTCGTCATCAGGTGCGCCGGCACGGACAGGTCGTTCACCGCGTCCTGAATAACGAGGTCGTAGGTGCCCCGCTCGACCTTCTCCGCAACGAACTGACGCCCGTCCATGTGGATCGCATTAAGCCCTTTGTAGTCTTTCAGCCCGAGGTACTCGCGGGCCACGAACGTCACCTTCGGGTCGATCTCAACCACGTCCACGCGAGCCTCGGGCATTCGCTCCATCGCGTACCGTGGGAAGGTGTACCCGCCACCGCCGATGACCAGCGCCTTTGGTTTGTTCGACCCGGTGCGGGCCAACTGGAGGAACTCCATCTGGATGTGTTCGTGCGTGTAGTACAGGTATTCCGGGTCGTATGGGTCCACGCTGGAATGCACGAGATGGTCGAGGGTGAGCTTCAGGGCCGTGGGGTGCTTGCCGTCGCGGTTCACCGTGATGGTGTAATAGTTCGATTCCACCCGCGCCACGAAGCCCTCGTCGCGGTTGGGCCGGTTGGTGAGGAGGAACCCACCGAAGATCCCGCCGAGGACGATGCTGAACAGGTAGAGCAGCACCCCGGCACCGGCGGCGTTGTACGCCACCGTCTTGTCGTCGGCGCGTGTCGCCTCGCGGGCGTCTTTCCAAATATTCACGACCAGGAGGCTGGTGAGCGAGAGGACGAGCGCCGCGCCGAGAACGGTGCAATACATGCCGAACGTGGAGAGCAGCACGTACCCCGCGGCGAACGTGCCCACGATCGCGCCGGTCGTGCTCCACGCGTACACCCGGCCCGCGACTTCACCGACGCGGGCCACGTCCGGTACCGCGAGCCTGATCACCTGTGGCGACACCAATCCGAGCGCGAACATGGGCAGGAAGAACATGCTGAACGTCCACCCCATAACCTGCGCGATCGGCCCCCACTCATCGAACGGTCCGTACCGGGTGATGATCGCCATCGTCACGAGTAGCAACACGGTCGCGCCCCCGGCGCTAAGCAGCGTGGCCGCGAGGAAGAACCGCGGGCTGAGTTTAGCCTCGGGTCGCGCCGCGCGGTCCGCGATCTGCCCACCAGTGAAGTTCCCCAGCGCGGTCCCGGCCAGCATCACGCCGATGATCCCAGTCCAGGTGAACAGCGACACGCCGAGGAATTGCGCCAACACCCGCGACGCGGTCAGTTCGAGCGTCATCCCGCAGAAGCTCGCGAGGAAAACGATCAGGTACGCTTGGCGAATGTCGGGGAAGGCGTGAGGATTGGGTTCCACAAGCGACCCCTCCCCAACCCCTCCCCTAAGAAGGGAGGGGCTTAAAGCGGAAGACGAAGCGGGGCCATTTGTGCTTGATTCTTCTCCCACTCCCTTCTTAGGGGAGGGGTTGGAGAGGAGTTCTGCCGCGTGCGGCTTCACCACCACCAGCGACACTCCCGCCAGCACGATCAGCGACCCGGCCGCCACCAGCACCAGCGTGTTGATGGGGAACGCGGGAATCAGGTAGAATCCGGTGACGTAATTCCCGAGAAGGCAGCCGAACGTGCTAAGCGCGAAGATCAATCCCGCGACGCGCCCGGTGTGGGCCACGTCCGGCAAGCCGAGTTTGATCGCGAGTGGCGTGAGCAGGCTCAACACCAGTCCGGCCGGCAGGCACAGCGCCAGAGCGAGGATCGGGATTCGCGACCCAAGCGGGATCGACTTGTATGCGCCGGTGGAGGTGAGCAGTTGCGGGAAGAACATCATCCACAAGGCCGCGACCGCTCCAACCCCCAGCACCACCGCGAGCGTCTTCGGGCTGGGGTAGCGGTCCGCGAGTTTCCCGCCGAACGCGTTCCCCAGCGCGATGCCCGCAAGAAACACGCCGATAATGGACGTCCACGTTTCGAGGCTGGACCCGATGAACGGGCTGAGTAACCGGCCCGCGGCGAGTTGAAGCACGAGAAGAGCGGCGTTGGCCAGGAAAACGACTAAGCCGACCCCGACGAGCCGGCCGACCGGCAGCGGAACCGCGGCGGCAATGGGTGCGGTACTCATGAGGTTGGCGAGTTCCGGTGATGCAGGTGTCAGTTGAACGCAAAGCTACGTTTGGAACCGCCGAACGGCTATCGGGTTTCGCCGATGCAGTAGAATTGCGAGAAGAAGTGTTTGGTGTTTAGTGTTTGGTGTATTGTTTAGCCGCGACTCGGAGAGGAGCGCGCCGTCACCAAATCACAACCACCAAACACCAAACACTAAACACTAAACACAGTGCAAGCCATGAGTTCCCGCTTCGTCGTCGGTATCGACCTGGGCACCACCAACAGCGCGCTGGCCTACGTGGACACCGACGCCGGCAAAGACGCGAAGGTCACGCCGTTTCCGATCCCGCAGGTCGTCAGCCAAGGCTCGGTCGAAGACCGGCCGCTGCTGCCCTCGTTCCTTTACCTGCCGGGCGACGGCGAACAACCGGCCGGCGCGATGAAACTTCCCTGGGACGCCAAGCGCGACTACTGCGTCGGCGAGTTCGCCCGCGTCTTCGGTTCGCAGGTGCCGACGCGACTCGTCGCCAGCGCGAAGTCGTGGTTGTGTCACTCTGGCGTGGACCGCAAGGCGCCGATCCTTCCGCACCGGGCGCCTGACACCGGCGCGCGGAAGGTTTCGCCGGTGGACGCCACGACTCGCTACCTGAAACACATCGCGGAGGCGTGGAACCACCAAATTGCGAAGGACGTGGTCGCGAACCGGCTCGAAGCGCAGGACATCGTGCTGACGGTGCCGGCGTCGTTCGACGCGGGTGCGCGCGAACTCACGGTCGAAGCCGCGCGCGCCGCGGGATTCGAGCACCTCACGCTTCTGGAAGAACCGCAGGCGGCGTTCTACGCGTGGCTCGACCGCGCCGGCGACGACTGGCGCAAGCAAGTGTCCGTCGGCGAACTGGTGTTGGTCGCGGACGTGGGCGGCGGCACGACCGACTTCACGCTCATCGAAGTGGGCGAAGAAGACGGTAACCTCGCGCTGACGCGCCTCGCGGTCGGCGACCACCTGTTGCTCGGCGGCGACAACATGGACTTGACGCTCGCGCACCACGCGGCGCAATCGCTCGCGGCGAAGGGCACGAAGCTGGACGCGGGGCAGATGGTGCAACTCACCTACGCGTGCCGCAACGCGAAGGAAGAGATCTTCGCGCGCCCGAAGTTGCAGACCGCCCCGGTCACGGTGCTGGGTAAGGGCCGTTCGATCGTCGGCGGCACGATCAAGCACGAACTAACGCGCGCCGACGTGGAGAAGGTGTTGGTCGATGGCTTCTTCCCGGACTGCCCGCGTGACGCGACGCCCGGCCTGGGTCGCAGTTCGGGTCTTCAAGAACTCGGCCTTCCCTACGTCGCGGACGCGGGCATCACACGTCACCTCGCGTCGTTCCTATCGCGCCAGGCGGAGGCGCTCGCGAGTCGAAACGCCGCGAAGACCGCGAAGCGCAAGTCACCGGAAATTCCCGGCGCGATTCTCTTCAACGGCGGCGTGTTCAAGGGCGACGTGCTCCGCAATCGCTTGCTCGGCGTACTCGCAGCGTGGGCGAAGTCCGCGAAGACCGACGCGACCCGCGAGCTTCCCGGCGCCGACTTGGATTTAGCCGTGGCGCGCGGCGCAGCGTACTACGGTCTGGTGAAGCGCGGTAAGGGCGTGCGCATTCGCGGCGGTACTGCGCGAGCGTACTACATCGGCGTGGAAACGAACATGCCCGCGGTGCCGGGCTTCGCACCGCCGATGAAGGCAATCTGTGTAGCGCCGTTCGGCATGGAAGAAGGCACCGAAGCCGACATCCCGAGTTACGAAGTGGGTGTTCGCGTCGGTACAGAGGCGGAGTTCCGCTTCCTTGGTTCAACGGTCCGTCGCGACGACGGCGCCGGTGCCGTCGTCGAAGAATGGGAAGGCCAGATCGACGAACTCTCACCGGTGAAGACAACACTGGAAGCGAAGGGCGCCGCGGCCGGCGGGCAGGTCGTACCGGTCCATTTACACAGCAAGGTGACCGCAGTGGGTCAATTGGAGTTGTGGCTCCAGTCGCGGGACGGCAAGCACCGTTGGAAGCTGGAGTTCAACGCCCGCGAGGGAAAGTGATTCCGGTAAACTGAGTGGACGGAGCGACCCATGCACCTGCTTTCCGACACCGCGCCCGACGTGGAGCGACTGATGTACGAGGCGTACCGGCGAATGACGCCGGCGCGCAAGTGGAAGCTTGTCACCGAGGCGCACACGGTCGCGCGGCAGCTTCACGCATCCGGCCACAAAATGCGCAACCCGGGCGCGACCCCGGCGGACATCAATCGCGCGTGGGCGCTCATGACTCTCGGCCCCGGTCCGTGGATTGATCGTATGGAGTTCGCCACCATGCCCGCACCCGCCGAACACGTTCAAGCGATCAAGTACGTCGTCTCGGTTCTCGATGACCTGAACATTCGCTACGCGATCGGGGGGTCGTATGCCAGTTCGACCCACGGCGCCGCGCGGTACACGCAAGATGCCGATATCGCCGTCGAATCGTTTCGCGGCAAGGAGCGACTGTTCGCGCTACGTTTCCCGGCCGACGAATACTACGCGGACGAACAGATGATCCGCGACGCCGTCTTCCGACGTTCGAGCTTCAACATTTTGCACCTGCCCACCTCGTTCAAGATCGACATTTTCATTCAGAAGGATCGGGCGTTCGACCGGGAGTTCCTGGCGCGCCGGGTCAAGGCGACCGTGTTCGGCGAAACCGAAGGCGAGTTTGGTGTCATCACCCCAGAAGACACGGTGTTGCTCAAGTTGGAGCGGTTCCGCATCGGCGGGGAAGTTTCCGACAAGCAGTGGGCCGACATCCTCGGTGTGCTGAAGACCCAAGGCGCCACCATCGACGCCGCGTACCTCGACAAGTGGGCCGCCGAAATCGGCGTGAAAGACCTCCTCGACCGCGTTCGTGCTCAGGTGTAGCGACCGTCACCGCGAACGCGAACGGCCCTTGAACCATCGGAAACGAGGGCGTTCGCGGTGACATCCGCCCATTCTCTCACTTACTTGTCGCGCTCGGGCATCGCCTGGATGCGAACCGCGGTGTTGTCGTCTTCCACGGACTTGGTAATGAGCAGCATGGTACCGGGTTTCAAATCTTCAATCTTCACCGGCTTCCCGTCGGCGCTCATCACCTTCGTCGTCTTCAGCAGGTGGTAAACGCTCTTCGCCATGTTTCTGCCCGCGAGAACCGTGATCGTGTTTCGCTCCGTGTTCGCGGTTCGGAACTGCCCCTGCATGGTTCCACCGTCGATGGTGACGCTCACCGCGTTCGCCCCGTCGAGGGTGATGGTGATGAGATTCCCCCTCTTCAAATCCGCGAGCTTCGTCTCGACATCGTCCTGCAAGAGCTTGGCGTTCTTCGCGAGCGGGAACGTCTTCTTTGTCTCGGTACTCTCGCCCGTCTTCCGGTCGAACGTCGAGGCCGTGATCGTTACCGTGTTCTTCTCGGCGTCCACCGAGGCGAGCGTTCCCTTCGCGGTGGTTGCGTCCTTCGCCGGCACGCGTGCCTTGTCGTCGGCCGCAGGCGCGCGGTGGATCGTACCGCCCAACGCGGTTCCGCAAACCGCCGCGAGCAACACGGCCATCACTTTGAGTTTGGTCAACATGGCTTCTACACTCCTTCTGACATCTGGGTAGTTGCCACCTCGCCTGTGATACGACGCGAGGTACACACACGAATTACGACACCAGTTTCGGCGATCGCGCGCTTTTTCGCAACGACGCGTTCAAGAACCGCGGCGCTCAAAACTTCCCATCTCTTGCTTCAAAGTGCGTTGGCTTCGCGAGCAACCGACCGCCGCGATTCACCCAGTCGGCGACCCACTCCACCAGTTCACCAATCGTCACGCGGAGCGGGCCGAGCGCCGCGATACCGTCCATCGCGTTGCTGATGAGCGCGGTATCTGCTTCCGTGCCGGTGAACCGCGGAGCCACACCAAACCGTGCGCCGAACCCCTCGCACGCTTGCCGCACGCTCACAACTGATGGCCCGGTCACGTTGAACGCCCGTGGCGGCGTTTCGCAGTGGTCAAACGCGCGAAGGGTCATCGTGTTCGCGTCGCCTTGCCAGATCGTGTTGAAGTAGCCCATCGTCAGATCGATCGGTTCACCGGCCCTCACCTTCCGCGCAATGTCTACCAGCACGCCATACCGGAGATCGACCGCGTAGTTCAGTCGGATGATGGCGACCGGAATGCCGAGCGCCCGCGAGAAGTAGCCGAACATCCGCTCGCGGCCGAGCGCGGACATGCCGTACTCGCCCACCGGCGCGAGCGCGTCGGCTTCGGTTGGACCGCCGGTGTCGGGGCGTGTGAACGGGTACACGTTGCCCGTCGAGAACGCAACGATGCGGCTCTTCGCGTACTTCTTGCACACGATCGCGGGGAGGTAACAGTTGATGGCCCAGGTGGTGCCCTCGTCACTGGTCGAACCGAACTTGCGGCCCGGCATGTACACCACGTTCGGCGCGTCGGGCAGCTCCGCGACTTCGGCTTCGTTCAGCAAATCGCAGCGAATCGCTTCCACGCCATGAACGGTGAATGAGGCTTCGCTACCATCGGAGAATCGCGACACCGCGATCACGCGCCGGGCGGGGTCGGCGCGCTTCGCCATCCGCGCGAGCGTCGGCCCCATCTTCCCGGCCGCGCCGAGGAAGACGATGTCGCCGGGGTGCCGTCGCAGCGTGTCGATGACTTCGGATGTGGGTTCGCTGAGCGCGTCTTCGAGTTCGGCTTCGCTCTGAAACACGGTCTCCTCCCCTGCGATTGTTGACCGAGGGGCTTGCGCTGTGGACTTGTAACTCAGCCGCCCTCGGCTGAGTTCGCGTCTTTCTCCCCGATGAGTTCGCGTAGCTTTTTGGCGATGGGTGAGAGCTTCATGGTTCCGAAGGAACCTTCCTGGCGTTGAGCCTTTGCCAACAG
>CAMDQN010000147.1 GCA_945905925.1 Singulisphaera sp. GP187 | reverse complement strand
CCGCTTCCGCGAATCGATGAAGGCCAAGACCGACAAAGAACCCAAGAAGCAGAAAGACCCCAGGAAGGGAAACTGATACCATCTCAACCAGCCCGCGTGTCTTCCTTTTCAAAGCTGAACACGTCTTCCGAACAACTGCTGATCACCATCGGTTGAACCTGGCCGTGAAACGCAACAGGAAGTGATCGTCCTCATCGGTGAAACGGGTGGTCTGGTCGAGGTCGCAGAACTGGCTGTCGGCCACCCACAACCGCGGTCCGGTCACCGCCTCACGAGCCAACGGCAGCACACGCGGCATCAAGCGAATATCATTGGCCTCGCCGTCGGGGTCGGCGGCCAAGGCTACGACCAGTCCTTGTGCAGGCAGATAAGCGGCGAGAATTTTTCCGCCGTGGAGTTTGCCAGGTCGACCGCGTGTACAAAGCAGTCGTTTGGCGGCCTTCTTGATGGTCTTGCCGTCGAGAACAACCACACTCAGGCCGTTGAGGCTGGTGGGCAGTTGGTTGCGGCAAATGCCCGCGGGGAAGAGCGGACGCAGCCGAGCAGTCAAGCCCGAGAGGAAGGCTTCCGCCAGTGGCAACGGGAGTCGGGCCAACTTGTCGTAGACCGTGCGGCCCTGTGTGGAAAGCTGTTGGCTCCGAAGTGCGGAGCTGATGGCACGGTTGCCGGAACCGCGAAAGCGTGTGATGGCCTCGACGAGGACGCCGAGGAGTTCCGCGAAGGAGAGCGTGTCGTGGTAGCAGCGTCCGCGATGACGTTCGAAGAGGTCGTCGAGAACGTCGTCCGTGGCCAGGTATCCCCACAGTTCGTGGAACGACTCGGCCAACGGAAGACGGCTGAGTACCCCAAGGGAGAAGGGATTCTGAGATGTGCCCTTGGCCTTCTGAGGGGGCGGTAACACCATGGCTTCCTCTCCATGTTATTCTGAGCCATGATGTTATAGCAAACCTCAAGTCACGCAAATCAGTAGGCCTGCCCCAAACCGGAGTCCACCATGCGAACGATGTGCGCCGCGCTGCTCGCGCTGGGTCTTGGTGTTGCTGTGTTGGGCTGCAAGAAGCGTGCGGAGCCCGCGCCCGACGCGCCCGGCGCCGACCCCAAACCGCCCGGCCCGACCGCGAGCGGTAAGAGCATCATCACGATCGGGAAAACCACCACCTTCGTCACCGGGCCGAAGGACGCGGACGGGCGCATCGACTACGCGGCCGCGCTCAACGAGCGCATGAGCAAGAGCGTGACCGCGGAGAACAACGCGAACGTCGCGCTGTGGAAGGTACTCGGCCCGAACCCGGCTAGCGGGAAGGTGCCGCCCGGGTTCTTCAAGATGATGGGCACGACCGAACCGCCCGCGACCGGCGACTACTTCGTCGGCTTGCGCCAGCACGCGCAACAGCAGCCAGCCGGCGGCACCCCGGAAGCGGCCTTCGACGCGATGAAGCGGTACTCCGACCGCCCGTGGGCCGTGAACGACAGCCCCACCCTCGCGGCGTGGCTTCAGGCCAACCAGAAGCCGCTCGCGGCGGTCATCGAAGCGACGAAGAGGCCGCAATACTACAACCCGCTGATCCCGGAACAAACGGCGAAGGGGTCGAAGGGGTTGATGAGCGTGCTCCTGCCCGGCGTGCAAGCGGACCGCGAAATCGCCAGCGCGCTCGCGTGCCGGGCGATGCTCTCCGTGGGCCAGAACCAACCGGCTGCTGCGTGGCAAGACCTCCTCGCGTGTCACCGGCTCGCGCGCCTCGTCGGGCGCGGCGGCACGCTCATCGAGGGGTTGGTCGGCATGGCAATCGAACAGATCGCGTGCCGCGCGGACATCGCGTTCCTGGACCGTGTGAAGCCAGATGCGAAGTCCATCGAGCAGTGTCTGCGCGACCTCCGCGCGCTGCCCGCCCTGCCGGGCGTGGCCGAGAAGATCGACGGCGCCGAACGGTTCACGCTCCTCGAAACCATCATGCTGCTCGACAAGTACGGCGTCGCGCTCATCACGAACCTGGCCGACGGCGCGGACGGCGGCGCGCCCGCGTTCGGGGACGATGTTCTCGCGGGCATCGACTGGAACCCGGCGCTGGAGGCCGCGAACAAGATGTACGACCGACTCGTCGCCGCGGTGCGCGAGAAGAACCGCGCGAAGCGGAACCTCGCACTGACCGAGATCGAGAACGACCTGAACAAGATGCGGAGTTCGCTGATGGGCGGCGCCGCGGCCCTCACCCTCAAGAACCCCGCGCTGCCGCCCGCGACCCGCGGCGCCGACGTCGGGACCGTTCTCGTCACGCTCCTGGCGCCGGCCGTGCGAAAGGTACAAGACGCATCGGACCGCGCCACGCAGACGCACGAGAACGTCATCACCGCGTTCGCATGCTCGTGGTATCAGCGGTTCAACGGCAAGTACCCCGACAAGCTGCAAGACCTCGTCCCGACGTACCTGAGTGCGGTGCCGACCGACCTGTTCTCAGACAAGCCGCTGCTCTACCTGGGCGGGGTGAACGGGTGTTCGTTCCACAGCGTCGGGCCGAACGGGATCGACGAGAGCGGAGACAGCACCCCGCCGCGTGACGACATCGGCATCACGTTACCGTTGCGGCGGAAGTAGCTCTTGTAGGGTGGGACAAGGCTCTGCGCAGCCCACCATTGCGAAACGAAGATGGTGGGCCTGCGCAGAGCCTTGTCCCACCCTGACGCAGCCGACAAAAATCGATTGTTGCTGCAACTTGTTTTGCATTATGAGTTTGCGACATTTCTTACTGGGCAGCCCCTTGCGGGTATGTTATCATAACATCAGTCCACTCCTGGAGTTGCGACTCGCATGCGTCATATCGTTAATCCCCAACAAGGACGCCTTTTCGACCCCTTCGAGGGACTGATTCCACCCCTGGGTCTCAAACAGATTCGCTCCGGATGGCAGGGCGTGTTCCGGCACGTACTCCTCCACCTCATGCCCGCTTCCGAACTCGCCGAGAACTTCCATCCCACACTCGGACGGCCGACCAAGGAACTCTACTCCGTCGCCGGACTCCTGTTTCTCCAGGAAGCCAACAACTGGAACAATGAGCAATGCGTCGAAGCCTACCTCTTCCGCACCGACGTTCAGTACGCGCTCAACCTTCAGCCGGGCTGCGACCAGATGTGTCTACGGACCTTCGAACGCCATCGTGCCCTGTTCCTCGATGACGAACTCGCCAGTGCCGTCATGGACAAGGTTACCACGGAGTTGGTTACGCAACTCGAACTCAACGTCCAACAACAACGACTCGACTCCACGCATGTGTTCAGCAACATGGCCAGTTTCGGGCGGATGCGACTGATGGCCGTCACCATCAAGCGGTTCCTCGCTCAGGTTCAACGGCATCACCCCGACGACTATCACGCTCTGCCCGAGACCTTGCGGCGACCGTATGCGGTGTCCGTGGCCAAGTTGTTCGCTGGCGCGGGACAGTCGGTCGAGGATCGAACCCGAACCCGAGGCCGGGCGGATCGCATTCGGTGACAACCGATATGGGGAGTTGAATAATGGCGACGGGGGCAAGATCGCGGCGGGCCTTCGCGGCGTGGTTCGTGTACGCGCCGCTCCTGCTCGCACTCGGGTGCGGGAGCAGCGACCCGCACGCCGAAAAGCGGCAGAAGACGATCGAGTGCTACAACAGGTACGTCTTCCACCAGGAATTCTACGCCGAGAACTTCAACAAGCGCAACGCCGAGACCGATCGCGGCCGCCGCGCCGACCGGCTCGAGATGTGTCGGCGCGACCTCGACACGCTCGACCCGTACCACCCGCTCGGCGTCGACCCCCGACTCGCCGGCGCGATCTCGGACTGGAAGAAGGCGGGCTTGGCGTACCTGAGCGAGCTCGGCCAGGACGAGGACCCCAGGCGGAGGCAGCCGAGCCGGGCGGCCGAGTTGCGGCAGCAGTTCGATGCGGCCAAGGAGAGAGTCAACGCGGTCGTGAACCAGATCGCCGTCGAGATCGGCGGGCTCGAGAAGAAGCCCCGCTAACCGGGCCGGGTTGGGATCCGCCGACACCCTGCTGCAGCGGGCGCTACCTATCGCGGTTGGCGCGAACCTTTGCTACGGTCTCTGGGTCGCGGTCGGCCCTCTAGTTTGAACCCACAACGAGGACGTCCCGGACTCCGGACTTCGTCAGGTAATCGTTCGTCGCGGCCAGCACTTCACCGCACTTCACCGACAGTGCGGACCGTGTCACGCCCGGCTGCACGAGCACGACGCGGTAGACGAACCCGTTCGCCTTGCCGTGCTCGAACTCCTTCTTCACCGTCGCAAAGTCGCCGCGCACGAACGACGATCCCGAATCAGTGCGGTGTTTGAGGTGCCGCTCGAGCCCGGCCTCCTTCTCGATGAACGCCAAGCACTTGATCCCTTGCCCGCACACCTCGTAGAGGTCATCGACTCGATCGCCGGGGTACGGTTCCCCGGACCCCTTACAGTGGTAGAGCGAGATCACGACCTTGTCCCCGTCGCGCGAGAACGTGACGAAATCGGCCGCCTCGCACACCCGGTGGTCGTAAACCACGGCGCTGAATTCGTCTCTGTTGAGATGCCTCCAAAGAAAATCGTGGATGCTCTTTTTGTTCGCCGTCTTCCCCTTGGCGACGAACTCGAGCGTGACATCCACGCCTTCGGCGTCCCAGTCGACGGGGTGGACGTTTTGCGGGTCGAACGGATCCACTTTGAGCGCCGGGTAGCGGATCTGCTCGTCGCCGCAGACCGACGAGTAGTCGGCGCAAAGAAAGGTCGCCGGCTGGTTGTTCAGGAACGTGAGCAACTCCACCTCGTCACCCCTCTCCGCCAGGGTTGGTTGTGGTCGCGAGGCGTCAGACGGTGTAAAGAACTGCCCCCCGTCGAGCCGGCACACCACCGCGTAACAGAACTCCTCGTGAACAACAGAGAAGGTGACCTGGTCGGAGTCCGTCTTCGTTCGGTCGAGGACGAGTTCGACGTCCGAGACGGGGACAAACGTCTTTTCGCCCTTCGCGTCGTGGTAGTCGATATCGACGTGGCGGTCGTACACCTCGGGCGGCCACTGAACGAGCAAGATGCCGTCCGGGAACTTCTTGATCGCCTCACCGACGGGGAGGTAGTCGAGCCCGGGGTGCGCCGGCGACTGGGTGTCGGTGGTGAGCCGGACGGCCAGGTCCTTGCACCACTTCACGAGGTGCGGGATCTGAAGGTTCTGGTTGCTCCAGACCTTCGAGGCGGTGCTGTACCCGAGGGTCACCTTAACCCCGTCGACGGTGCCCTTTCCGAAGAGGTGACCCCGGTGGTAACTTCGTCCGTCGGCCCGGATCACGGCCCGGTCCGCGCGCTTCCCGGACAGGGTGCGGTACGACTCCGCGTTCGAGTGCGCGACCCTGTTCTTCATCCCGACGTTGAAGAACTCGGCGTTCTGGAGCTTGTGCCTCACTCGGTCGATGGCGTAGCGGGGGAGGACTTTGTGCGCGCCGAGCGAGTAGTGGCGGGCGACCTCTTCGTAAAGCGCGGGGCTCTTCCGCGAGGCGTTGATGAACAGCAGCTTCGACCTCTTATCGAAGTACACGACGAAGAGGTCGTACTCGGAGCGGGCGAAGACCTGGAGTGCGGTCCACCGTGGCTCGAGGCGCTCGTTCGTGATCAGGAGTGCAACGGACTGTTCCTCACTGACTTGGTGGTGGACCACGCGGAACGGTTTGGGGAGCGCGAGCTTGGCCCCGATGTCGACCGAGTCGTGCGCCACGCGGTACACCTTGACGTGGGCATAGGGCCACAGCGAGTAGAGCGAGAGGTCGCCGACTTCAAAATCGGACACCAGCGGAGCCGCGAACGAGTCAATGCCCTCGCGCACCTCGGCTTCCTCGCCGAGCCGTCGCTCTTGCAGCTCGACGATGATCTCCTTCCAGACGGAACTCTCGTCGTAGAGTTCTTGGACCTCGCCGCCGACGTCGCCGGGAACGGCGAAGAACTTGGCCTCGCCGATGTCCGGGGCGTTCGTGCGGGCGAACCGCCCGATGAACTGGAGCGTGACCGCGAGCGACTTGTGCGGCGCGTGAAGTGCGGCCAGTTTCAGCCAGGGGAAGTCGAACCCCTCGCTCATCATGTCGACGCACACCACGCCGTCGAGCTCCTTCGACTTCAACCGGTCGACGGCCGAGCGCATGTGCCGGGCGGAGTGGTGGCTGGTGACGAGTTCGAGTTTGAGTTGCGTGTTCTTCGCGTACAGCTCGGCGAGCGCCTTCGCCCGTTTGATCTGCGAGGTCCGAACCATCACGCGGTGGTTGAAGCCCTGCGCCTGGTCCGCCTGAAACGCGGCCTCGACCGCGCTCGCGATCGCGAGGTCGTTTGACACCCCGGCGGACGGGAGAACGGGGCGGTAAGCGACCTTGCCAAAAACCTTGTCCTCGTAGGCGTGCCGGATGGGGTAGGAGTAGATTTGCTTGGCCTTGATTTCCCGTCCGTCGAGCCGGTACGGGGTGGCGGTGAACAACACTTTCTCGGCGTCCGGAAAGCACTCGAGGATTGCGTTCCACGTTTTCGCGGGCGAGTGGTGGGCTTCGTCGATCAGGAGGAGGTCGAAGAGGTCGCCCGGCGGCTTCGGAACTGTCGTGTAGTCGGGGCTCACGCCGTTCGGCGTCGAGACGACGACGTCGAAGGCCCGCATCGCCTCCCAGTTCTCCAGAGCCTTCACCCGCACCTGCTGTTCAAGCACCTGTGGACCGACCGACTCGACGGGCAGCGAGCCCATCAGTTTTAGCACGGACAGCTTTTTGAAATGGGCGTAACCGGTCGGGCTCTCTGGATGAAGTCGTGTCCTGACAAGGACATGGGCAGATCGACGGTGACGAAACAGCCTTCCTGGCGGAGAACATGGGTAACCACACCAACATGCTCGTCCAACCAGGAAGGCCGGGAGTCATGATCGCACACCAAGCCGAGACCGGCAACGCCCCGTCCCTGGCCGCACTCGCCGACCAACTCCTCGGGTTCGTCCGACACGCCGCCGACCAGGGACGCCCGGCCCACGAGGTCGAGCGAGCCATCTGGGACCGGGTTCTCCAACTCGGGCGGGAGGCCTTCGCCCTGTTCCTCCGACTCCACGGGACCGGGGATGTCGGGGATCAACTCACCCTGCCCGACGGCTCGACCGCCGACCGACTCCCGACGACCCACACACGGGGGTACCGGTCGGTGTTCGGGGACTTCACCGTGGCCCGGGCGTGCTACGGCACCCGGGACGGACAGCGGATCGCGTTCGTCCCGCTGGACAACCGCCTCCAGTTGCCCGCGAGCGACTACTCCTACCTGCTCCAGGAGTGGGACGCCGCACTCGGGTCCGAGTCCGCATTCGCCCGGGTTGCGACCACTCTGCGGGACATCCTCGGGGTCAAACAACCCGTCGATTCCCTGGAGCGGAACCACCGCCGGGTGGCCGAGGCCGTCGAGTCGTTCCGGGACGCCCGGCCGGTCCCGGGGCCGGCCGACGAGGGCGAGGTGTTCGTCGTCTCGGCGGACGGCAAGGGGGTGCCGATGCGGCGGGGGCCGGACGACCCGCGGGCGAAGGCCCACCGGGGGAAGGGGGACAAGGCGAACAAGAAGCGGATGGCGATCGTCGGGGCCGTGTACTCGGTCGATCGGCACCCCCGGACGGCGGCCGAGGTGACCGCCGCGTTGTTCCGGGATCCCCGGCCGACTGGGGCTCCGAGGCCGACCCGGCCCGAGCCGGTGGGCAAGCACGTGTGGGGGCGGTTGAGCCGGGCGGCCGACGGGTCGCTGGGGGAGCCGATCGACGCGGTGTTCGGGTGGGTGGCCTCGGAGTTGGGCCGGCGGAACCCGCCCGGGCGGCGTCCGGTGGTGTGCGTGATGGACGGGCAGGAGGCCCTCTGGGAAGGCCGGGTCCGACACGTGCCGGGTGAGGTGGTGGAGGTGCTGGACATCCTCCACGTCACGCCCCGGCTGTGGCAGGCCGCCCACCTGTTCCACAAGGAGGGTAGCCCGGGGGCGACGGCGTTCGTCCGGGACCGGGTGGGGCGAGTCCTGGGCGGGTGCGTGAAGGGCGTGGTGGCTGGGCTGCGGCGGCAGGGAACGCTCCGGGGGCTGACCGGGTCGAAGAAGAAGACGCTCTCGACGATCTGCGGGTACCTGTCGAGGAACGCAGACCGGATGCGGTACGGCGAGTACCTGGGTGAGGGCTACCCGATCGCCAGCGGTGTGATCGAAGGCGCGTGCCGGCACTACGTGAAGGACCGGCTGGAGCGGTCCGGGATGCGGTGGACGAGGGCCGGTGCCCAGGCCATGTTGGACATCCGAAGTGAGTTCCTCAACGGCGACTGGGCGGCGTTCCAAGGCCACCGCATCGAGCGGGAGACACAGCGGATGTACCCGCACCGGCAGGTGTTGAAAGGGATCGAGTGGACAATGATTGCTTGAGCGCTAGACCGGTTGCGCCCATTTGAAATCGTCGGCCACCTGACTTCGGACGAGGACGCTCGGGGTGATAATGAGAGCCCGGTTCACCCGCCGGAGAAACGGCGTCAGCATCAGGACGGCCGTTTTCCCCGTGCCGGTCGGCATCACGACGAGGGCGGGCTGCTTGCTCAACGTGAAGTGCGAGCCGATGGCGTAGAGCCCGCCAACCTGGGCTTTTCGCATGCCGGAGGCGGTGTCGTCGGCGAGGGGGTGGCGTATGTGCGGGTACATGTCGCGGAAGTAAGACGGCATGCCTTCATGACTCTCGGAAGTGTGGGCAACAACTCCTCCACATCTGAACTAACGTCGAGTATAGTCGTTCCCCGTCCGGGCGCCTCGCAAAAGCCCAAATCCGAGTGCGACCGACAGCCGCCTTCCGAGGCAGGACCCGCAGCACCCGCAATTCGGGAATTGAAAGAACTGGAGATGGGTCGTTGCCAAGCACTTCTCGCCCCAGCGGCACCCTGTTCGTCCGGCCCCGCGTGAAGGGCCAGTGCGAGGGCTGCGGGATGCGAGGTGCAGATGGCCGTCAGCCCGGGCGGGATCAAGAGATCGCGGCCCGAGCGAACCGCGTACATCCCGACCGGGCTGGCCGACGAGTGGGACCGGTGATACACGATGAAGTCCCTCACCCTCTCCGTGACCGCTCTCGACCGGGACTGGTTCCGGCTCCTCGCGGGGATAACCGGACTTAAGTACCTCGGCCTCGAATCGACGCAGACGACTGACACGGGCGTGGCCCACCTCGCGGCGCTGGCGAAACTGACTCACCTGGATCTCGGGTACAATCCGGGCGTGACCGACGCCGGGCTCAAGCACCTGACGGGTCTGCGGCGGCTGACCGGGCTGCTGCTGTACGGGACGAAGGTGACGGACGACGCGGCGGCCGAGTTGAAGGGCGTGTTGCCGAAGCTGAAGATCGGCAAGTGGACCACGAAAAGCGCAGGCAGACGTCAAGCCCGGCGTGTGGGACGCTGTCTTTGATTACCGCCCGCCACGTCATCGTCTTGACCGCTCACCGGCAGCCGCGAAGTTCGCGGTAATCTGATGCCGGTGGGTGTCGGACCGAACCCTGTGTGATCGGCTCCCTGTGAAGGGGCAGACCGGCTTACCGAAACGGGGTGGTCGCGGAACGCGTTCAACGTGAAACGAGGGACAGTTTATCGCGGACATTAACGCGAATCACACCGCGCGGTTGACCGTTGTCGGAAATACGCGACGACGCTCCTTGATTCGACTCGGCCATCCGACGTACTATACTTTTCAACCACACCGCAGCGCGTGGTTACACACTTCCGGCGTTCGTCGCATCCGGCCGAGCATACGGGTTCCCAGGAACCTCGCTCGGCAAACCTCACAAGTCCGCTTCGTTCCGAGGACACGGCTGTAGCCGCGTGCCTACTTGCTTCGTGCCTGCCCGGCTGCTAGTTCGGCGGGCGTGCCGTTCTGCGCGGTGTGCTCATTCGCCCCGGCGCGGACAGGTAATCGTTTCTCTACTCGTCCTCACAGGAGGAATTCTTTGGCCATAGCGGAACCCGACACTCGGGTTCCGCTATGGCTGTTTGTCGGGCGTGGGCGCCAAGATCGGCGCGCCACACCCAACGAGGAGTGGCACATGCGACCGAAGAAGTCGCGACAGAAGGGCATCAACCCGGCGGGGGCCGATGTGCCCTCGAAGCGGGTCGAGCCGGTGAACCGGAGCACGACCGACCCGGCGCACGCTGCGCGGGTCGAGCCGCACGTCCGCCGGCACCTCGCCAAGTTGGCGGGTGCCGAAGTCGGGGTCGGGAGGAAGTGGCAAGTGGGAACCACCCGGCGTGCCATCTTCCCGGGCGAGTGCTTCTACCGCGCGGCCCTGTACGTCTCCCAGCCGGACCTGTCCTCCGCCGAGGGCCTGTGGCTGGTCCACGGCCAGAACACGATGGCCCGGAAGCGGCACGCGTGGGTCGAGCTGCCCGACGGGGTGGTGTTCGACGCCGTGCTGCAGCGGTTCTACAGCAGGCAGGGCTACTACGACGGCACCGTGGCCCGCCCGTTGTACAAGTACACGCCGGCGGCGGCGGCCGTCATCCTGCTGCGCCTCCCGAAGTCCCCCGACGGGCGCACGCTGTACGGCGACTGGCACGACCCCCTCGGCCTGCCGTGGGCCGACCCGGCTCACCCGCTCGAGGTCGATGAGGAGCGAGCGATGGCGGCGCTGACGGCACAGGGGTACTTCCCCCCGCCCGAGCAGCTTCGGTGGACGAAGTAGTGACTGGACTGGAATAAAGTCTCTGCGGGCAGGAGCGGGATTGTCCGTCGCCCTGCCCGCAGACCGGCATGGTGGCCGTCGCCACCACCGGCGCTCCGATGTGATCATTCGATGCCGCGTACGGGCCGTTGTTCTGAGCGGCCTCGCGGTACTCTTGGTCCGGCGGCCCGCCCGCCGTATGCGAGCTAATCGTGAGTGACAACAGCAACAACAAGAACGCGGTCCCGGCGCCCACCGCCGAGGACCGGGGCCACCTCGAGAGCCTCGACAAGAAGTTCCAACTGATCCGCGACCGCGTCGCCGGGGTGGTCAACGGCACCGCGACCGGGTTCTACCTGTACGGCCCCGGCGGCGTGTCGAAGTCGTACACCGTTATCGAGCAACTCAAGCGGATGCGGGCCGACTACGTCGTGTTCAACTCCCGCGCCACCGGACGCGGGCTGTTCAACATCCTCCGCGACCACCCCGACTCGATCGTCGTGCTGGAGGACATGGAGCGGCTGTTCCGCGACGCCGGCGCGCAGGGCGTGCTCCGCTCGGCGCTGTGGGGACAGCAGGGCCGCGCCAGCCCCGGCCGGCAGGAGCGGATGGTGACGTGGACGAACCCGAAGGAGACGCTGTCGTTCTTCTTCACCGGCGGCATCGTCGTCACCGCCAACCGACCGCTGGACGACTGGCCGGAGCTGGCGGCCATCAAGACACGGGTGGCGGTCATGCACTTCCAGCCGACGCAGGCCGAGGTCCGCGCCCTGATGCGGAAGGTGGCGGCCGGCGAATACGTCCACGAGGGCTTCCCGGTGGAGCCGGCCGCGTGCGCCGAGGTGTGCGAGTTCGTGCTGGCCGAGTGCCGGGGGATCGACCGGCCGCTGGACATGCGGCTGCTGGTCAACGCGATCGGGGACTACCTACAGGACGTGGTGTTCCACGCCGGGTGCTCCTGGCGGGACCTGGTCGCGGCCCGCATCCGGGAGCGGCCCACGCACTTCCGCGACGAGGTGGTGATCGGCGGACGCGAGGAACGCTTGCAGCGGGAACTGAACGAGGCGGAGGCGATCTGCAAGGAGGCGAAGACCCGCGACGACCGGCTGCGGCTGTGGCGGGAGCGGACGGGGAAGAGCCAGGCGTCCTTCTACCGGCGGCTGGCCGAACTCGGCGTCTCCCGCAACAGCTCGGAGTGAGAAACTGAGAAACTGAGAAAGTGAGAAAGCGTTTGGTCTACTGGGAATGCCGACGATATGACACCAGGCAGGTCGCTCGGGACCAGACCGTGCGACCCGACTTTCACGCCACCGTGTCGTTACGCTGCGGACCGACTACATTGGCTATGTCTACCGGGGATTCGCGGTCAGGTCCGACAATCGGGAGTACCCGCCCTCGGTAAAGCGGTGATCGCCCTCACGTTGCCGATCCCCGCACTCGCCCGGACAATAGAGTTGAGGTTCATCACCTCGTTCGTGTACACCGGTTCGGGTCTCTGGTCACACGGCACTGCGGGACAGATCCGACAGTCAACGGGCACAGTTCCCCTACCAAGCGGCTCCACGACCGCTCGTTCTCCCCGGCCGTCTCGCCGGAGGTTATTACACCAGCCGGTCGCACCCGGCATTTCGTTCCTCGCGTACGCCCCCGACCTCGGACGGGGCCTCCCTTCTTCGCACCGGAGAAGTCATGGCCAAGTCCAAACGCAGCATTGACCGCCGCCGCAAGCTGGCGCGGGACCAGGAGCGGTCCGCCCGCCGGCATTCGGACGTATTCCCGACCTTCGAGATCTCTGCCGGGTCTGCACCGCCAAACCTTGTACAGGCGGTACATGATGCGATGGCCGCGCTACGCCGGGATTACGAGTCCACGCTGGGGCAGGCGACCCTCGAGTTCCTCCGCTTGGGCAGCGCGCACGGCTTCCCGACCGCGACCTACATCGTGTTCAAGAACTCCGAGCAGATTCCCGGCGGCAGTCTCTACAGGCACCAGGCGCTGGCTGGCCTCGGAGAGGCGGTCTTCGCGCGGATCCCGGGGCCGCTCATCGAGGCGCACCTGCCGTACCACACGTTCGAGATGCGCTACGGCGAGCCCCACCTGCGCCGCGTGAGGATCCAGTTCCGCTCGCTGCTGCGGAAGTTCGGTCTCTACTACTCAAGTTACCGGCCGATGGTGCGGGTCGGGGGGCAAGACCTGGTCGTCGGGTTTTCGGAGCACGCCGTGCTCCGGATCTGCGAGCGGGCGGCGTTCGACTGGCGGACGTACGCGGGGGCGGGTCACGCGTTCAGCTCCATGAACGACTGCGTGTACTACGAGAACGTCAGCCACCAGTTCGGGCGGCCGTGCTTCGCGGTCTACGGCCGGTGCGTGCCCGACTACGCCGGCGGCGTGCTGGCCGAACAGGTTCTCGGCCGCCCCGTGACCCCCGGTGAAGGCCTGTACTACAGGATCGGCTACTGCCCGTCCGTGACCGTGCGCGGGTTTCTCAAGGCGAAGACTTTGCTACTCCCGGGAATGGAGAGCACGCCCGAGCGGCGTGCTTTAGAGGGCGCCCGGCTCCCGCCCACGCTGAGGGCGGCCTTTGGATCGAGCCTGGAGGCGTTCTTCGCACAGGGGCGCTTGCCCGCCGACGCGATCTCCGTCCTGGGGTGGTTCCACGACAACGGCGTGCCGCAGGTGGTTCCCATCGCCCAGCCGGTGTTCCGGATCGAGTGACCACGAGTCACATACGCCGAGGGTCGAAGCCTCGGAGTTTGATGGCCAGTTTCGGGCCAAAGTTGCGTGGACCCCACCCCAGAGTTGGGGTGGGCACAGGGGAGGGGCTTGCGCTGTGGACTTGTAACTCAGCCGCCCTCGGCTGAGTTCGCGTCTTTCTCCCCGATGAGTTCGCGTAGCTTTTTGGCGATGGGTGAGAGCTTCATGGTTCCGAAGGAACCTTCCTGGCGTTGAGCCTTTGCCAACAG
>CAMDQN010000146.1 GCA_945905925.1 Singulisphaera sp. GP187 | reverse complement strand
GCGAAGGTCTCTTGTGAAAGCTTGACCAGTCACAAACGTGGCCCGAAAAAGAAGCCTGACCAAAAGCCAGTCTACAGCAAGAAACACAAGCACTACTCAACCGCTCGCCTCATAAAAGAGGCGAAAGAGTCATGTTGAAAGGGCTGGTTCTTTCTGGAGCGCGGGCTTCCAGCCTGCTGCTTCGCAACTCGAATTGCTTCACGAAATACCGTCAACCAGCACCACACGCGCAGCCGCGGGCTGGAAGCCCGCGCTCCGGCAAGAGGCTGCGGTTACTTCCCGTCGTAGTTCGGTTCCACCAACCCAACGCCCTTCAAGATGTCGTGCGGGCGGCCAAGGTAGTTATCCACGATCATGTTCGCCCGCCCGCCGCTCGTCTTCAGGGAAACCGAATCCGCGTTCGGGCGGTCGTCGCGGATCAGACACCCGCTGACACGCGAGTTCGTTACGTCCTTCAGCAACAATCCGACACTGTCGCAGTCCAATATCGTCAGATTCGCGACGTTGAATCGGTCGCACTTTTCCAGCGTGACACCCGCCGGTGCCGCACGCACTCGCGTGATCGTGAACCCGGTCAGCGTGCAATCGGTGCAGTCACGGAACACGATGTCGTTCGCGGTTTCGGGTTTCTCTTCGCTCGCGTACCGCGGGTTCCTGTCGAAGTTGTTCGATCCCACCGTGACCGCGGTGCTGTTCTCGACCAACAGGTTGTGCTCGTAAGCGGTCCAGCAGGTATTGCCAGTCATCACGACGCCGCGCGCGCGATCGAGATGAACGTTCACCTTCACGTCGCTGAGGATGTTCCCGGTGATGGTGACGTGGCCGTCGCGCAACTCGTCGGTGTCCTTCACCTTGTTCGCGCTCGGCCCCGTAATGCGGATGTTCGCGGATCCGGGCGCGACGTGGTTGTGCTGAATCGTGCAACCGGTGATCGCGACCTCCGCGTGCGAGCCGCCGGTGCTGTCGATGAGCACGTTCGCGGTGGCCGGGCCGTTCGCGCCGTGGTTGCTCTCGATGTCGCAACCGGTGATGTGGAGGTTCCGCACCTGACCCGCCTTCGCGACGATTCCGCCCAGGTCGCAGTAACTGATGTGGCAGCCGGTCACGTTGATCTGATGCAGGTTCACCGCGTCCAGAAAGATGCCGATGCCGCGGTTCTCGTAGATGTGGCAATCCGAAATGATGACGTTGCGGTTCCGGGTCGTGAGGTGGATGCCATGCAGACACTTGCGGATCAGCACGTGCGTAATGGTGAGTTGCATCGTGCCGGTCGCTTCGATGCCGTTGGCCTTGTCGTGGTCGCCGACGATCTCGATTCCTTCGACGCTCGGCATTCGCTCCCTCCACCCGTCGGGCTTCACGGTCTTCGGGTCCGCAGTCCCGGCGTGTGAACCCACGAACTTGAACGCCGGGCCATCGCCGGCCATCGCGATTCGCGCGGTGCCGTCGCCGCGGATCGCGATAACGCCTGTCTTGGTGAGGTCGATGGTGATCGTCTTGGTGATGCGGTAAGTGCCCTTCGAGAAGAACACCGCGCCGTTGCCGGCCGTGCCGTTGCCGGACACGGTGCTCACCGCTTTTTGGATCGCGTCGGTGTCGTCGGCGCGGCCGTCCCCCCTGGCTCCATAATCGCGCACGTCGCCGGTCGGAGTGTGAGGAACCGGCGTCGGCGGATCGCGGCGCGGCGCCGGTTGCGTGCGCCCGATGAGCGCGAGCGAGAGCCAGGGGACGAGTACGAGCAGCACGCCAGCGCCGAACAACAGCACGACGCGGCGCGACATGGCGGTACTCCACGAGTTGAATTGCGCGAACGCATTTTCTTGGCGAGCGGGGGGCGTAAGGCGTTCGGCAGGTGAAGAATTACCCAGAGATTATGGCACAAACCGTTGAAGAGCCGAGCGTGTGGGTACTGCTTCACCTGCCGAACGCCTAAGCCCCCTGTTAAACCTGCGAGCGCATGGTTACGTTTGGGTTTAACAGGGGGCTTACGCCCCGCTCGCCCATTCAGCCTTACTTCTTTTCTTTCGCCTTCACTTCCCAGTAGTGCAGGATGTACTCGTCTCCGTCGGCGCCCTTGACCGTGACCGACTTGTCCGGCTTCCAGTCGCCGAGTTTGAACCGGTGCGACACGACGCGGGTGCCCGGCTTGAGCAACTTCTGAAGCACCGGAGCCATCCGCGCGCCGAGGTCGTCGCCGATGTAGATGAGGACGACGCTCGCTTCGGCGCAAACGGCCATGTCCTTCTCGTTGAGGATGTCGCCTTCGCGGATGTCGATCTTGTCCGCGACGCCCGCTTCCTTCGCCTTGTCCTTCGCGATCTTGACGATCTTCGGGTCGATCTCGATGCCGATGCCCTTCTTCGCCCCGAGTGCCTTGACCGGGCGGATGAGCATGACCGCGTCGCCGCAACCCGGATCGAAGATGATGTCGTCTTTGGTGATCTTCGCGAGTTTGGACATCTCATCCACGATGTCGTCGGGGGTCGGCACCCAGCGGACGACGATCTTGTCGAGTGTCTTGTTCTCAGTCGTGAGGTCGAGCTTGATCGCGTCGCCGGACTTCACGGTGACTTCGCGCGGGCGGGTGATCTTGGTGTAGTTGTTCGGCTCGATGAGCGCCGAAACCTTGAACTTGTACTCTTTGCCGGCTTCGAGGGCGGGGGTGGTGAACACGCGGGTCTTACCGTTGCCCTTCACTTCGGCGCCATCCACCGTTACGATGGTGTCCTTGAAACTCGACTCGGGCACCGTGATGGTGATGGTGGCGGTCTTCTTCTCCTGTCCGCACGCCGCCCCGACGAGGGCGACGAGGACGACGGACCCGACGCACAAGGCTCTCATGGTGTGACCTCCCCTGGTTGTTGGCCCGCGCTCCCCTTCGGGTCGCGGCTAAACGATTAAGATATGGCGCCCCAATCCACTGAGTCCTTATCAATGGCAGGAAGGTTGTAGGGCATCGCTTCAAGGTACTTCGGCGCGGCGCCCGTATTAAAGACCACCACCTTCTCGTCCGGTTGTACTTCACCCTTCGCGACCATTTGTTCGAGGATGTCGAAACACACCGCGGTTTCCGGGCAGATGCTGATGCCCTCGGCGGAACTCGCGCGCCGCATCCAGTCCGCAATCTTCGCTTCGCTCCCCGCGACTGCTTTGCCGCCGCTGGCGCGGATCGCGTCGAGGATCATGAAGTCGCCGACCGCGACCGGGACACGCAGTCCGCTCGCGACCGTGCGCGCGTTTGGGAACAACTCCGCGAACCGTTCGCCCTTGTCGTAGGCGCAGACGATCGGCGCACAGCCTTCGGCCTGACACGAGATCAATCGAGGGAATCGCAGCGTCGCGCTGATCCACCCCAGTTCCTTCAACTCCGCGAATGCTTTCCACATGCCGATCAGCCCGGTGCCGCCGCCGGTGGGGTAGAAGATTACGTCCGGCAACTCCCAGTTCATCTGCTCCGCGATCTCCAAGCCCATCGTCTTCTTGCCTTCGAGCCGGTACGGTTCCTTCAGCGTAGACAGGTCGAACCACCCCATGCGCTCGGCGCCGTCCTTCACGATCTTGCCGCAGTCGTTGATGAGGCCGTTCACGCGGAAGGCTTTGGCGCCGTACAACTCCGCCTCGAACTGGTTCACGACCGGCGTATCGTGCGGCATGAACACGAAGCACTCGATTCCCGCGTGCGCGGCATAAGCGGCAGCGGCGCCGCCCGCGTTGCCGGCGGTCGGTAGCGCGACCCGCTTCACGCCGAGCCACTTCGCCAGGCTCACCGCTGCCGCCATCCCGCGACTCTTGAAGCTCCCCGTCGGCAACTGCGACTCGTCCTTCACGAACAGTTGCGACAGCCCGAGTTGCTTGCCGAGTCGCTCGCAGTGAAGGAGCGGTGTCATCCCCTCGCCGAGCGTGACCGGCTCCACATCGAGCGGCAGCGGGAGCAGTTCGCGGTATCGCCACAGCGACGGCGCACGCTTCGCGATGTCGGCGGGTGTGACCGCGGCTTTGATCTTATCGAGGTGATACCGCACCCAGATGGGGCGGCCGTTGTGCATGTTCGCGAGTTGGCCGAACGGCAGCACGGTGCCGTCGATCGCGGCTTCGAGGTGCGAGACGTAGTGGTTCATGGAGACGTTGTAGAAGGCCGATGACGGAGGGCAGAAGAGAAGAGTATTAACCACAGAGTCACAGAGAGGACACAGAGGAAGACAAAAGCAGAGAGAAGAGAGAATGCCGTGTTTTGAACTCGGTTTTCTGTCTTTCTCAGTGTCCTCTCTGTGACTCTGTGGATAATACTCTTCTCTTTTGTCCACTCCACGCTACTTACTCACGTCCCAGATGGTCGCGGTGGTGTCGGGCGAACCGGTGACGAGCCACTTGCCGTCGGGCGAGAATGCCATCGCCTGCGGCGTCTGCCCTGGCGACGCGAACGTGTGCTTTACGTCGCCGGTTGCCCAGTCGATGACGAGCACGTTGGAGGTCGGGTTCTCACCAAAGTTGGTCTGGCACGCGACCGCGAGCCGCTTCCCGTCTGGGCTGAACACCGGAGCCAGGTTCGCGGACCGGCCCTTCGTGTCGTACACCTTGCCGTACTTCCCGGTCAGCAGGTCGAACGCGACCAGTTTCCCCTGCGACGTGACCACGGCCGCGGTCTTGTTGTCGGAGGACGCGACGACGTGCATGAGGGAGTACGCGGCGTCTTCGGAAAGCTCGCCTTTCTTCGCACCGGTCGCCAAGTCCCAGCCCGTCAGGACGAATGCGCTCGCGCCCTTCTCGGCCGGCTTGATGCCTGCGGTGACGAGGTGCTTACCGTCCGGTGTGACCGCGGCGCCGAGTTGCGAATAGCCCGGAAGTTCCACCGAGCCCAACTTCTTGCTGGTGAGCGAGTCCCACACGGTCGCGCGTGCCGGTTTCTTCTTGTAGTCGTAGTTCGACGCCTGGGCGATGACGACCTTCGAGCCGTCGGCCGAGAACGACCCGTGCGAGATTCCGTCCTGCGGAACCGGGAACACGTATTGCTGCACGCCGTTGGTCGCGTCGTGGAGGCCGATCCCGCCACTCGAATCGGGGATCAGCGCCTTGGTCGCGTCGGTGGAGAAGGTCGCGCCGGGGGCGTAACTCGTGAACCCGGTGTTCGCACGCCGGATCAGGACTTCGCCGGCCGGCTTCCCGGTTGCCAGTTCCCAGCGCAGCGTGGTGCCGTCGTCGGCCGACGTGACGACGTACTTGTTGTCTGTCGTCACCGCGATGCCGCGGATCGGGTTCGTGTGCCCACCCTCGGGCCCGATGAACTTCCCGCTCGGCACCTCCCACACCACCGTCGCGATGCCCCGCGTGCCCCACGCAAGCCCCTGGTCGTTGTCCGCGAGCCTGACGCGAGCGTTGATCACGTTGGTGGTCGGCGCTTCGGTGGTCGAGAGCCGCGCGCCATCGGACACGCGCCACCGTTGAACGGCCCCGTCTTCGGCGGTCGCGGCGACGACCGTGCCATCTGGACTGAACGTGATGAACCGGCCCATCCGCGTGCGGCCGAGGAGTTGCTGCTTCGGCGCGCCGGTCTTCGGGTCCACAAGTTCGATGGTGTTGTTCCCTCCGATCGCGACTATGGTGCCATCCGGGCTGAACGCGACCGCCGAAGCCATATAACCCGGCACGCGGACCTTCGAGAGTTCCTTGCCGGTGGTCGCGTCCCAGAAGTAGACGAACCGTCCGGGTCCGTTGTCCGGGTCGTTGGGCTTCGCGTTTGGGTCGTAGTGACTGCCCCAGTTCGCGAGCGTTTTGCCGTCGCTTGAGAGCGCGACGTAGGAATAATCGCTCTGCGGCGCGGTGATCGACTTCACCTCTTTGTCCTCAGTGGTGTTCCACACGAGAATGGTGACGGGCATCTTTTTGTCGCGGTCGCCGACGCCGCCAACGGCGAGTAATTTCCCGTCGGCGGAGAGGGCCACGGGTGCGTCGCCGCCGGGGAGCCGGCGCTCGATCTTGGTGACCGTCTTGCCGGTGCCGGTGTCCCACACGATGAGTTTGTCGTACTGGGTGTGAACGGCGAGTTTGCCGTCGGCAGAGAACGCGCTGAGGTTGCCGTAGAACTGGATCGGCGCCTTGCCGAGTTTCGCTCCGGTGGCCGGGTAGATGCGGATGAGTCCGGCAGCGCTGGGGGTGTAGAAGGACTTGCCGTCGGGCGCGAGGACCGGTGTGGAGTACGCCTGCGTGCGCAACCGTGCGGTGCCTATGCGGGCTTTCGCGCCGTCGGGGAGCGGGTCGCCGTAGTTGTCGTTGTCGGCGGCGAGGCTCGCGAGCGCGGGCGCGAGGAGGAAGAGCGCGAGCGCGAACCAGAAGCGGCGGGGATTCATGGTGTGGGCCTCCGGGTGCTGGATCGGGGTGCGAAGGTGAGCGTACCCGCGACCGCGTGTGGTGTCCATCACGGCAGCCGCGCGGGAATCTGTTTTCATGGTTGAAACACGCATTCCGGCGCGTGATTGTAAGAGGCACCACCGAGGAACTCGCCATGCCGGCACCCAACCGTCGCGAAGCTCTCGCCGCTGCCGCACTCGTCGCGGGAATGAACAGTGGCCTTACGGCCCCCGCTCGCCAAGACTCACGCATCAAGACCGAGAACGAACAACCCGGCACCACGGACTGGCAACTGACCTACGTCAAGTTCGACGCGAAGGCCAAATATCGCCAGTCGCTCCTCGAAGGGTACTGCACCCGAACCAGCGCTGTGGTCGGCGAGAAGATCGGGTTCTGCGTCAGCGCCGACCCCGCCACGCCGTTCCACATCGACGTGTATCGAATGGGCTACTACGGCGGCACCGGCGGGCGGCTGATGAAGAGCTTCGGGCCATTTGATGGTAAGCCGCAAGTTACGCCCGCAGTCGGGGAGAAACGCCTCCGCGAATGCACCTGGGAACCGTGCGTGAGCTTCGAGGTGCCGAAGGACTGGCTAAGCGGCGTGTACCTCGCGAAACTCTCCGCCGCGAAGCACCGCTACCAGAGTTATTGCACCTTCATCGTCCGCGACGACCGAAAAGCGGACATCTTGTTCCAGTGCGCGACGAACACGTGGCAGGCGTACAACAAGTGGCCCGAAACGCACTCACTCTACGACAACGACCGCGCCGACAAGAAGCCGCTCGTGTCCGGCGTGCGGGCCAGCTTCGACCGGCCCTACGCGAAGTACCCGCAGGTCACCGACAACCCGTTGTCACTCGGTTCGGGCGAGTTCCTGCTGTTCGAGTTTCCGTTCGCGTACTGGCTCGAACAGCATGGCTACGATGTCACTTACTGCGCCAACGAAGACGTTCACAACTCGCTCGAAACCATCACGCGGCGCAAAGTGTTTCTCTCCGTAGGCCACGACGAATACTGGAGCCGCAAGCAGTACGACCACTGCATGGAGGCGGTGAAACGAGGCGTGAACTTCGGGTTCTTCTCCGGGAACTCGTGCTGCTTCGTCGTGCCAATGCTCGAAAGCAGTGCGAAGGTTCCGAACCGCGTCATCGAGCGCGTCGGGCGCTACGGTGGCATCCGCCCCGGTGAAGAGAAGTGGATGGACGACCTCCCGGTAAAAGCCCCCAACGAATCGACGTTGATTGGTGCCCAGACGGTGACGCCGTTCAATGGTTCGGGCGATTGGATTTGCACGAAGCCTGATCACTGGATGTTCGCCGGGACGGGCATGAAGAAAGGCGAGAAGGTCCCTGGGTTAGTCGGTTGGGAGTTCCACGGCGACCCCGCGAAGATCGAAGGGTTAGAAGTGGTGGCGGCCGGCACAACGACCAATGGCGGAGAGAAAGACAGCCACTACGAGGCGACGATTTACCCCGGTCCGAAAGGCAACACGGTGTTTAATGCTTCGACAATCTTCTGGGCGCAAGGCTTAAGTTCGCCACCAGGTCACTGGCTGCCGTTTGTGCATAACGGGCGCCCCCACGGGCCGGATGCGCGTGTGCAGAAGATCACCGCGAACCTGCTCGCGAAGTGGTGTGGATAGACCCGAAACCGCTTCCGCCAGTGCGCGGTGTTGTTAGGATGGTGCGGAGCACAGAATCCATTTGCCGGTCCGCAGCGTATAAGAGTAGGCAGGAGCCACTCATTGTTCCGGGGCCGACATGCGATACCTTACCGCCGCCGCGTTGTTCGCGTTCCTCGCCGCGATGGCCGGGTGCGGGTCACCGGAACCGCTCGCCCCCGGCCCGGCCACCTGTTATTCCCCACCGAACAACGAACAGTTGAAGCAGAAGGCGAGCGAGTTCCACAACAAGGAGTCGAACGCGAAGGTTTCCGGCGAGCAGGTTCCGCTCCAGTTCCTCGATATGGAAGGGAAGGCGGTCGATCTCGCGTCGTTTCGCGGAACGTCTAATGTGTTGTTGGTGGTGGTGAAGGGTCTTCCCCAGACAACGTCGGAGCCGTATAAGGGCCAGTTCTGTCCCGGGTGTCTGGCCCAGGTGAACGCGCTGGCCGCGAATTACGACAAATTCAAGGCGAAGGACACCGAGATCCTGATGGTATTCCCCGGCCCGACCGATAGTGTGGGGCAATTTCTCGCCGATGGGCACGTGGACGGGACGGGCGACAACCTGAAACTGCCGTTCCGGCTGCTCCGCGATACTGACTTGAACGCCGTAACCGCGCTGGGTATCAGCGGTGACCTCGCACGACCTTCGACGTACATTCTGGACAAGAAGGGAAATGCGGTTTTTGCCTATGTTGGCGCCGCCGGCGCCGGGACGACCGACCGGCCTTCGGTGCAGGCGCTGTTGGACCGGTTGGATAAACTGAACGCCAAGAAATGATCCACCCCACGGATACGGCCCGCGGAACGGGCAGGCCGCAGACCCGCATGGTAGACGAGTGGTACATCGACGCGGGCGGACGAACGGAAGGCCCGCTTTCCGACGACGAACTCCGCTCGCGCGCGGCCGGTGGGTTGTTGCAACCCACCGACCGCGTCAGCACGGACCGGGCGCAGTGGGTTGCGGCTAACTCCGTGCCGGGGCTGGCGTTCCCGTCATCGCCCGCCCGTGTTCCCGGTTCGACGGTCGCCCCCGCGCCCCGGCCGCTCGTCGAGACGGTCATCGCCGGGGCGACTGTAGTTCCTCAAACGGGGAGCGCGCCGGAGTTCTCGCCCCTCGAATCGGTTCCCGGTTACGATCTGCAAGGGCTGCTCGGGACCGGGGCGTGCGGGGTCGTGTTCCGCGCCGTGCAGAAGAAGTTGAACCGCGTCGTCGCGCTCAAGACGGTGCGCCTCGCCCAGAACATGAACCCCGAACTGATCGTCCGGTTTGAGCAGGAGGCTGTGTCGCTGGCCCGGCTCCAGCACCCGAACATCGTCGCCGTCTACGACTGCGGGCACTCGGGCGGCCGCGCGTTCTTCGCCATGGAACTGCTCGAAGGCGAAGACCTCGGTCAGCGCCTCGACCGCGACGGGCCGCTCGACGAACGCACCGCCTGGCTTGTCGCCCGGCAGACGGCCGCGGCCCTCGACCACGCCGCCCAGCATGGAGTGATCCACCGCGACGTGAAGCCGGCGAACTTGTTCTTGGTTCCACCCCCGACCGGGTTCCCGCTCCCGTTCGGCGTGCCGATGGTCAAGGTGACCGACTTCGGCCTCGCTCTGACGTTGCGCGGCCCAGAAGAATCGGACCTGACACAGACCGCCACGGGGGTCATCATCGGCACCCCAGTGTACATGGCCCCGGAGCAGTTTCGGGGCGGCCCGGTGGACCCGCGAGCCGACATCTACAGCCTCGGCGTGACCATATCCCACGTCCTCACCGGTCAGATTCCGTTCGACGGGCGCACGCTTCCGGACGTGATGGCGCAGAAGTCCGCTCCGTGTCCGCGGTTGGAGGCCCCGATTTCCGAGGCGACGGCCGATCTGGTCGCCGCGATGATGGCCACAGACGCCGGCGACCGGCCGTCGAATTATTCGGAACTCATCGCCCGGATCGACGCGCTCCCGTGCCTCGACGGCGCGTTTACCACGGCCGGGCTTCCCATCGTGACGCCCGTCGCGCGCTCGACGCCCGACCTCGCGCTGCCCCCCGCCCCGTCGAAGCGTAGGCGGTGGGTTTACGCCGCCACGGCGGTGGCTCTGCTCGGTGTTGTTGTTGGGATCGCGACCCTGGCCGGCGCGTTCGACTGGCCGCGCGAGAACGTGGATGCACCCCTGAATGCGGCTAACTACGTTCCCACCGGATCGCCGCAGGGGCTGTTCGATGGGAAGCATGTCAGCCCCTGGGTGGCGCCGTTTTGGTCCACCGAGCAGGACGGGGAAGACAAACCCGTGCTGACCGGGACCGGCTTCGCGACGCGGCGGTTGCCCGAGTTTTCGGATTTCCGAGTAGCAATTGGTCTCGACCCGCACGAGGCCACGACCATCGACGTGGTGCTCGCGACTGGCGGCGGTCCGCCCGCGACTGCGGTGCAATGGCTCATACGCATCGACCGCGCGAACGGGGCTGCGTTCGGCAAGCGGGTCGGGCCGAGTGGCGCGTTCGAGCCGGTGGGTGGCGCGGTGCCGGTGCCGACCGCGGAGCAGCGTGCGAAGGACGAACAGCCGCCGTATTTGGGAGTGAACTACGCGCGCGCCGGCGGCACCCTGACCGCGTCGTTCAACGATCGGCCGCTCGGCGGCACCCCGGCTGCTGGACTGCACACCACCGAATTGCGCCTTGAGGTCAAGGGCGGCCGCATTCGCATCGAGTCTGCCGTCATAGAGGAACTGGCCGAAGAGAAATGAACGCCCGATTCACACCGGCGCGATTCCGATCCGCTCGCGGAGCCACGCGGCCAGTGCCTCCGCCGGGACCGCTTCCGAATACGTCGCCACGCGAACCGCTTGCGCCGCGTCGCGGATCAGATCGCAGTGGTAATGGTGGGTCACGTCGCCTTCGGAATCGCGCTTCTCCTCGTAAGTCACCACCACTTCGCGAACCGCGGCGAACGGCACTTCCGCCGGGAACCGCAGCAGCCGCGTGACCTCATCCACCTCGAACCACGGTCGCGCGGCCCATCGCGCGAGCAGCGCGGCGAACGCGACGGCAGTGACGTAAGCCGGCCCCGCGTACTCCACCGGCGGGTTGAACCCGCACCCGAACGCCCACACGAAACTGCCCACGAAGGTAAGCCCCAACAGCACCGCGCCGAACACGCTCGCGCGGCCGAGGTCCGGCAGTCGCACGCGCCACCCAGTCGCGGTCTTCGTGACCGAGTGAGGGCCGAACGCGGGCCGCCGACTGCTGGCGTAGTACGCCCAACCGCCGAGCATGATCAGGTTGAACGGCGTGAGGAACCACACCAGCATGAGGTGGAACCCGGTGAAGCCGGGCTTCAGCATCGACTCCGCAGGGGCGTTCGGGTTGTACGCAATCGACACCCGCGAGCCGACCGGCAGTTCGTCGCGAACCTTGTGCCATGCCAACGTGTTCGTGCCCATCTCGGTGGAGCTGTACCGCGTCCCGGCGTAGCGCTGGCCCGCGACCGTGTAGGTGTAGGCCACGTCGAACCGGTGCGAGTTGCCATCGGAGTCGCGCACGGTCTTGACCGCGCTCCGCGTGATGACACCGTCGGTCGTCGGGAACGTCGCGGCCCGCGTCTGTTGGAACATCGCCCAACCGAGGACGCCGTCGAACGCGAGAACGACAGTCGTCCACACGAGTAGCCAGACGAGCAAGAAGCAACCGGGCGGGCGCGAGTTCGGGGGCATGTGCGGCTTCTCGTGGTCCGATCACGGCACCGGGGGCGTTTTCGGGTGTAACTTCAATCGCGCGTCGTACTCGGTCGAGAGTACGTCCTTCACGATGCCGCGCTTGATGAGTTCCTTCTCCGGTACTTCGCCCAAATCCTTCGTGTCCTTGATCCACTTGTCGATCGCGTCGGACATTTCCTTGCGCGTCTTCTGGATCAAGGCCGACTCCGCGTTTGCGATGTTGTTGATTTCGTAGGGGTCGGATTCCAGGTCGTAGAGTTCTTCCTTCGGCTTTGTGCGGCTCATGAACAGCTTTTGCGTGTCGTTGAGCTTGCCCTCGAAAGCGAGCCGGCGCCACTCTCGCATGATGGGCATTTCGTCCATGTAGTTGATGTACTGGAAGTACGGCAGGTCCGGTTCGAAGTTGCGGACGTAGCGGTAGCGGTCGCCGCGCACGGTGCGAATGCGGTCGTAGGTTTCGTCCATGCGGTCGCGTGCGCTGAACACGAATGCCGGTGCCGGTTGTGTCTTCTCGCCGAGTATCACGCGACCTTGCATGTGGGCGGGCACTTCCGCGCCCGCGAGCGAAAGCACGGTCGGCGCGAGATCGAGGAAGCACACGAGGTCTTCGCGCACGCTACCAGGCTTCACCTTGCCCGGCCAGCGCACGATGAACGGCACGCGCAGCCCGCTGTCGTAGGGCCACCGCTTCCCGCGACTCAACCCCCAACCGTGATCCCCGAAGAACACAACGACGGTGTTCTCGCTGAGCCTCTGGTCGTCGAGCAACTTCAGCACATCGCCCGCGATATAGTCCATCGCGGTGATGTTGTCGTGGTAGGTCGCGACGCAATCGCGAACCGGAACCGTGTCCGGGTAGTACGGCGGGATCTTCACCTTCGCAGGATCGTGGCGCTCGGCGGTTTTGAGGCGTGCGGTGTTCTTCGCGTACTGCGCCTTGGTCGCGCGCGCCTGGCTCTCGTGCGTCACGGTCATGTTGTAGACCGCGAAGAACGGCGCCTTCAGCACTTCGGGTTTCTTCGTCCAGTCTTCAGTGACATCGACCCAGCCTTTCGGCACATCGAAGTTGAAGTCGGTCTTGCCGATGCCGCCCCCGCCCGCGGTTGGCCAGCACACGGTGTAGCCGGACTTTCGCAGGTAATCGACGAACAGCGGCGGGGTCTTCACGAGCTTCGAGCGCATGTGATGGCTGCCCATCGACGTGGGGTACATGCCGGTAATGAGTCCGCTGCGGCTCGGTGCGCACACCGGGGCGTGACTGAATGCGCGCGTGAACTTCGCGCCCTCCTTCGCGAACTTGTCGAGGTTGGGCGTGATCGCGTCTGGGTCGCCGTAGCACCCGAGGTTCGGTGAACTGTCTTCGCAGGTGAGGAACACGATGTTCGGTTTCTCTGCGGCGCCGAGAGGCGCGACGAAGCCGAGCGCAAGGAGAAGGGAGAGGAAGTGGCGCATCAGAAGCTCCCAGGAGGTGAGGTTCTTGTATTGAAAGGCGAGCGGGGGGCGTAAGCCCCTGATACTTCGCGAGGTAAACGGCGCTGTTGAACATTAGGGGGCTTACGCCCCCCGCTCGCCAAGGCGGTCTTCCGTGCGCCACGCGCCAATGAACAACCACGTCAGCACGAGGCACGCGGCCCACTGCACGGTACTCGTCCACAGGTACACGCGATGCGTTGGGTAGAACCGCGGTAGAACCATCGCGTAGCGCCGTTCTTCATCCATGTACAATTCCAACTGTATGTGCAGGTAGAACAACGTAACCTGGCATGCGAGTACGAACCCCCACGCGATCCACCGCGACACGGTTCGCCACCGCAATGGGTCGCGCGCGAAGACTAACTCGAACGCCCACACCGCGAGCGCGACGACCCCGATGACGTTGAGGATGTCGGTGACGCGGGCAGTGATCGCGCCCTGACCGGCCGCGCCGAGCAACTGCGTTGCCGTCGGCACCACCGTCGACGTGTAGAAGAGAAACCCGCCCTGCCAGAGCAGGAGGAGTTGAAGAACCATGAACCGACGGAACGACGTTCCGAGGGGCTTGCGCTGTGGACTTGTAACTCAGCCGCCCTCGGCTGAGTTCGCGTCTTTCTCCCCGATGAGTTCGCGTAGCTTTTTGGCGATGGGTGAGAGCTTCATGGTTCCGAAGGAACCTTCCTGGCGTTGAGCCTTTGCCAACAG
>CAMDQN010000145.1 GCA_945905925.1 Singulisphaera sp. GP187 | reverse complement strand
CGAGCCGGGAGCGTAAGCGACCGGAGGCGACGCGAACTCGACGCGCGAAACCTCCGGTCGCTTACGCTCCCGGCTCGCCGGGGTGGAGCCTGTGAGGGCTTACACCAACGGCACGTCGTCCGCAGGCTTCGGCGGAACATCCGGCTTCTTCGGCTCCGCGGGTGGCGGAGGCGGCGACACCACGACCGGCGGCGACACCACGACCGGCGGAGGTGTCGGTGGGCTGAACGGAAGCGTCGCCGGTGGTGGCGGGCTGACCGCGACCGGCGGGGGCGGCGACACCGCGGGCTTGTTCAGCAAGGCGCTGCCGAGCGGAACCGTGCCCTCCGTGGCGGCGGGCGCCGGAGTCGGAGCCAGCTTTGGCGGCGCCAGCGGCGGTTCCGGTTCGTCGTCTTCAAAGACTTCGTCGAGTTCAGCCTCGTCAACTTTCTTTCGCATCAAGAAGTAGATCATCGTCGCGGACGACCAGAAGAAACTGTAACTGAACCCGAGCATCAACAGGAACGCGAGCGTCAGCCAGAAGCACACGATCCCGGCACCCCAGCTCCGATACCAGTAGTCTTTCCGGTTCGTCTCGTACGCGCCCGCGTTCACCTCCTTGTACTGATACACCTGCCGAATCGTCTTCGACGGATCGGTCGTGGGCTGCCCGTCGCGGTCGCGCCCCACCCACCCGCCACGGACCTCGTATGGGCTGTCCTTCGTCAATAGTTCCTTCCAGCCGAACGATTCCGGGGCGTAGACGAACAGGTGCTCTGGCTTGCGGTCACTCCACACCGCGCTGGCCGTGAGGCCGACGGCCCACTTGCCCACGTACACCGTCACCGACGCGAAGAACAACACGAATAGCGTCACCGCCGCGCCGTACAGGATCGCGACCAGCCAGTTCCAGAGGTAGTGCCACGGTGCCTGGTAGACGTAGTTCACCGACCGCGAGAGCGCGTCGAACGTGTCGCTCTGGTCGCCCTCCACGGAGAGCGTGCAGTACATCATCGGATACCCGACGAGGCCGACGAGGAACACTGTCATGATGGCCCCGCCGACGATCACTGCGGGCAACCCGATGCCGAGCAGGAAGATGTCCCCGATAAACGGGATCAGCGCGACCAACCCGTAGAGCAACAACCCAAGAACCACCAGGCCGATAATGCCAAGCGGAACCAACGGCGCGCCGAGGTAGCTCAGGTATCGCTGGGAGACGAATCGGACGGCCTGCTTCAGTGTGATCGGCCCCTTGTTCGCAAGTTGCACCGCCGCGAGCCTCGTGATGATGCCGCCGCAGAACGCCCACACCGCCACGTTCGAGAACAGGATCAGGAACAGGTACAACCGCGTCATCGGGCTGACGCCGGGCGAGACGATCTTCGCCACGGGCAACAGCAACTTCACCAGCGGTTCGACGAGCACCGGCACGGACCCGGTGAAGAACCCGCGAACGGCGTTCTCGCGGTCCGCGGCCGACCCGCCGAGGGCGTCGGTGAAGAACAGGAACGGGTTCGGTCCGCGGTACTCGTCCCACGGCAGCGTGCGGAGCCGCCCGCCGGGACCGGCCAGCGTGTCGAGCTGCTGCCACTGGGTGTAGTCGCGGTCGAACCGCCGCTTCGCCTCAGTCGCGGTCGCCGCTTCCAACTCTTCGTTCGTGTACGGCTTGCCGGTCGCCGGGTTGTCCTTGTTCTCGAAGTCCTTCTGAACGACCTCTTTGCTGTAATCCTGGTCGTTCTCGAGCGGCGCGGCCTTGTAGAAGATGTTCGACAGCAGCCACCAGGAGAACGACATCAACAGGATGCCGAGAGCGGCGACGAACAACTTACGCGGGTCCAGGGCGATCTGGAAACACCGAAAGATGTTCGTCCACGGCAGCGCTGCGCGGTAACTGAACCCGCCGGAATGGTCGCGCCCGTCGGCCATGCTGACTCCTCAATGGCTGGAAGTGTATCGCGGGCCGCGAACCGGTGGGCGTCCGCGGGACAGGGGGGGATTATACCCGTCGCGGCGGGCGCGGCAATCGGGCCCGGGCGAGAGGGCAGCCGAATAAGAACGGTAAAGGTAAAAAGGAAAAAGCGAAGTCGGGCACCCAGGGCTTGCGCCCACAGGTGGCCGACCGGGCGCCCTTCTAAGAATTGGTTTTCTGTCTTCAGTCCCGGATGGGGCAGTTGTTCGTAGCCTGTGGGCGCAAGCCCTCAGTGCCCGACTTCGCTTTTACTTTTTACCTTTACCGTTCTTATTCGGCTGCCTTCGAGCGCGCACCAACGCGATCCGCCGCGCGCTTCATCTGAAGCGCGCGGCGGATCGCGTTTGGGGATCGGGTGGTCGTCCCGCACCGGTTAGAAGAAGAACCCGATGCCGACGTTGAACCCGTGGATCAGCCGGAAGTACTTGGTGCCGTAGAGCGGGTCGATGTTCCCGAAGTTGAACCCGACCGGATCTCGCATGTACCGGGTGTTGAAGAACGTCATCCCGCTGTACCCGAGTTTCAACTGGACACCCTCGACTGGGTACATCCACAGGTTGAGGTCGGCCGTCGCGCTGGGCACCACGTCGAACGACTCTCGCCCGAACTTGGACTGCGTGGAGTCGTCACCGAGTTTGTACTTGGCCCGCTGCTTCGCCACGTTCATGTACGCGGTCGCGGTCAGGTCGAGGCTGGCCGAGAACATGTTGCCCAGGTAGATCTCGTGACCGCACCCGACGAACAGACCGTACAGGCGCTGCGACAACGTGTTGGTGTAGTTAGCCACGCTCTGGGGCGGGGCGGCGCCCGTCTGGTCGATGTCCACTGTGCGCCAGGTGTACCGCTCGAAGAACCACGCGAACCGGGCACCGGACAACCCATAGACACTACTGTACTCGGTGGCGAACATCGGGATCCGCATCCCGACTTCCGCCTGCTGGTAGCGCTGAACGAACTTGGTGTCCATCACCTCGGCCGCGTTCCAGATACCGAAGGTATTGAAGCTGGATGCGGCCGTGTCGGACGAGGTGTCCAGGCCCGGTCCGCCGAACGCGGTGGTGAAGTTGAACACCGGGGACGACAGGAACGTATCCGACAGGTCGCCCTGTGCGCGGAACCCTCTCGTTGCCTGCGTGGCCCCGGACGAGTAGTGTGCGTCGTACAGTTGCAGGTAGTTGAGGTAGATTCGGGTGCCGGTGTCGAACTTGTACCCGATTTCCACCCGGAACCCGGGCTGGAATTCGCGCCGCCCCATGTTGTTGGTGTCCAGCGCCACGGCCCCGGTCCCGAGGAACGTGCCGGGCGCGCCGGTGATCGCGCCCTGGGCGTCGAAGAACCCGCGGTACGCGATGTCCTGACGCCCCAACGCCCGCGTCTGGGTCAGCATCACGAACTCGGCCGACGTGTAGAACCCCGGTTCGCCGGCCCGCCCGGTTGGGATTGGGATCACGTCGCTGCTGTTCAGGGGCGTCGGGAACCCGCCCTCCTGGGCGTTCGCGGCACCCGGCCAACCGACCGCGACCGCGGCCGCCAACACGGCCCCCCAGATGTAACAATGGCGCATAACCCAGTTCCCCCTTCGACGGACTGCATGAACGACCGGCCGACGCAGGCTCCCCAACCCACATCGGCCCGGACCCCCGGTTCGTCCGGGAGGCCGATCCCTCAATACGGCACTTCGCGCACTTGATGCGGAAAGTCGCGGAACGATAACGACCAGCCCGCCCCGGTCAAGCGCGGTTCGCCCCGAAACGGGAACCTCACCCAGAAAAAATGAGACTTCTAGCGCCCGCGGCGCGAAGCTGAACGGACCGCCGGTGGGCTGGCAAGTCGGGTCGCCCCACCCGCCGCCGCGAGGTGGCGAAACCGCGCAAGCGGGGCGCCCAGTTAGGAGACAGGAAGTAGAAGGCAGAACACAGAGGACGAGCAAGGCAAGCCCCGCGACCGCAGTTGCGGGGTTGGACTGGTGGCTAATAATCCATGTTGTGGAATTCGTAGGCCGCGACCGCCAGCACGCCGAACGCGAACGCCAGCGACGCGAGCACCGACAGCTCCGGTTGGAACCGCCCCTGTTGCTTCATCGCCTCCAGTTCCGGCACCGGCGTGGCGTACTTCCCCGCGTCCATCGCGTCGAAGAAGATACCGCTCAGGTCCAGTGGCTTCGGCAGAATCCAGTAGCCCGCTTCCACCAGGAACGACGCGAACGGCGTGATTCCTTCTACCGGGGACTCACTCAGCCGCAAGTAGGTGAAGTTCATCGCCCAGCACAGCAGCCAGAACAGCAACGTCCCGAACACGCTCACCACCGTGCTCCGCGTATACACCGCGAGGAACGTGCTGAACGCGAAGAACACCGCGAAGTTCGTCACCAAGAGCGGCACCGCGAGCCAGTACCGCACGTCCCACACGCCCGTGGCAAAACCCAATCCGAGCCACGTGCCCCCAACGAACAACGTCGCGTGTAGCGCAACGAACAGCACGACGCCCACGTACTTGCCGGCCAGGATCGCCCACCGCGGCGCCGGTTTCGCCAGTAGCACCGTGACCGCGTGCGGTTCCAGAAACGCCGGCACGAACCCGGCCGTCCACAACAGCGCGAGCAGCACGCCCGCAGTGTCCGCGAGGATGCCCGCGAGCCACAACTGGAACTCGCGAACCGAGTCGGTCTTGTTCTTCGTGACCGGGTATTCGACCATCCCGAACCCGATGGACACCGTGCCCCGCACTTCAGGGATGCCGTCCGCTCCCTGGCCCTTCGGCATGTACAGCGGAAGCTCCGCCGGGTGGCGATCGCGCTCGTCCGTACCGGTCACCGTCACGCTCAGCGTGAACAGCGTGCAGAGCGAAGTGATGCCCAGCATTACCCAAAACAGTTTTGAAGCGAGCGACTGGCGAAACGTGTCGCGCACCATCCAGCGGACGGTGCGAATGACGGCGGGCATCGCGTTCATGCGGCCTCGGGCTGATAGAGGCGTTGGAGGGCAGATTCGAGCGTTTGCGCGGCCCCGGACTGCGGGTCTCGCAACAGGTCCGGCAGTGTGCCGTCGAACACGACCTTACCGGCGACCAGCACCGCGGCGGAGTCGCACAACTCCTGGATCTCGGGGAGCACGTGCGACACCATCAGCACGGTTTTGCCGGTGGCTTTCCGCTCGCGAACGACCGCCCGCAAGAGTTGCCGCCCGAACAGATCCAGCCCTTCGGTCGGTTCGTCGAGGATGAGCAGGTCGGGATCGTTCAGGAGGGCTTGCGCGAGGCCGAGACGCTGCACCATGCCCTTGCTGAACCGCGCGATCGGTTCCGACTTGCGGTCCGCGAGGCCAACCCGTTCGAGCAGCGTCGCGGCTCGCGTGGACAGCGATTCGGAGGGCACGCCGGACAACCCGCCGTAGAAGGTGAGCAGTTCGCTCGCGGAGAGGTAGCGTGGGAACGCGTGGTTCTCGTGCATGTACCCGACGCGGCCGAGCGTGGCGCGGTCGGCCAGCGGAAGCCCGAACCGCGTGATCGTGCCGGACGTGAGGTGGCTCAACGAGAGAAGCAGTTTAACGAGTGTGGTTTTACCGGCCCGGTTGGGTCCGAGCAGTCCGAACACGCGCCCGGCGGGCACGGTGAGCGACACGCCTCGCACCGCGGGCACGCCCCCGCGACCGAGCAACCCCGTCGGGTACGTCTTCACCACTTGGTCGAACACCGCAGCTGCGGTCACGTCGTCGCTCCCGTGGATGAAGGGGTTTACACATGTTGCCGATGGGAAACATAGTCCACGCCCGACAGCGTGGCGCGAAAAATGAGACATGAGGACAGACTCGTTTAGCGTTCGACCCGGAGGGCCGAGAGGCGTCTCTAAATCGAGAACGTTCCTGTCCCCTGCGGGTCCAACGCTAAACGAGTCTGTCCTCTGTCCTCTGTTCTCTGTCTTCTGTCCTCTGGTTCCTGCTTCCCATCCTCATTCGATCAGCGTGACGGACACGCCGCTCTGGAAGATGCGCTCGAGGCAGTCGCGCATACGAGTGATGCGCTGCTCGTACGGACCGGTGATAATCTGCGAGTCCGGGAGCTTGATCGCCCCAGCCGTCCCCGTGCCGCCGTGTTGCGCGCACTGCGCCAGAAACAAGTTGGCAGTGGCCCGGAAGGTCGCGCTCGGGGCGAGAACCTCGTCGAACAGGTCGCCGAACGCGATCGGGTACACGCGGGCCGGGGCATTGGGCAAACTCAGACCGCTGTCCGCTCCGGTCCCGGAGGTGGTCGCGGTTGTTGCCATCGGCTTCACGATCTGCTTGATCACGTTGTGTGCGTGGTTAATGCCCGTGGTGTTGCCGTTGCTCCCGCCGACCACGCCGCCGAGCGTGTAGTACGAGTTGTACCCGTGCGGGTTCATCGTCGGCACGCGGTAGTTGTTCGGCACGCCGTCCGTCTCGAAGATGACGATCTTCTGCGCCCCGCGGCGCCCGTTGCCGGTGCCAACCGCCTGCGCTGCGGCAATGGTGGAAGGGGACAGCAGGTTGAACGTGTACGCCAACCCGGTCGCCGGGTCGGTGCCGCCGGCCGCATTCGGGATTTCGACATCGCTGTATCCACCCAGCCCGGTGGTGTTGTACGGGCGATACTCAGTTGTGATGTCCCCGCCGTCAATCGCCGTCAGCAGGTTCTTCGGGTAGAACAGGGCGTTCTTGAGACGCTGGAAGTTCTGGCCGAGCGAAACCCGAACGCCATTGTGGTGCGAGGTCGAGAAATACACCAGCCCCGCGAAGTCGTTGGGGTGATTGTTCTTCACGTCGTCGAGGACCGAGTTCATGCCGGCCTTGAGTTGCCAGCACTGGGCCTCGGAGCATGTCCCCGGCAGCCAGTTACCGTCCACACGTGTGAGGAAGTGGACCATGCTCATCGGTCCGAACCACGTATGCAACCGGGGCTGGCGCGGGCTGTCGGTGTACCGCATGTACGGCTTCGACCCGGTAGTCTCCCAGGCGAACGTGTAGTTTGTGTGGTCGGAGGTGGTGAGCGAAAGCGGGCTGGAACTCCAACTGTCGGCTGTGCCGTACAGGTTCGCAGCCGAGGTGAAGTTCCCGGTGCCCAGCGTGAAGTCGATGTAGTTCTTCCAGAACGCCTTATCGAGTTGCTCCTGAGTGGTGCCCGTGGCCGTATTCACGTCGTTCGGGATGCTCGCGTAGTACAGCACCCGCCCGGCTCGCAGGTTCGGCGGTAGCACCTGCGGCCCGCTCTTGATCCACTTCAGGATCGCCGGGTAGTTCACCTGACTGGTGTTGAGCGAGAGTGAGTGCCCGGAGGTGCCGGTGTTCAGAATCGCCTCGTTGATCCCGTCGACGCCGGTAACCCCAGAGTTGTTATCCGTTTGCGTGTTCAGCGCACCACCGCTCTTGTTGTAGAAGTACCGTCGGCGCCAGTCGCCGGCCTCGTAGCCGCCGGCGCCGGGGTCACCGACGGGCGCCCGCGGGTCGGGCGGCCACATGTAGAATGTCTTGCCCCAGTACCCCGGCCCCATCGAGTAGCCCACGAACCGGTCGGCCATCGGGAGCAGAATGTTGTCGTCGCTGTTCCCGTTGTTGGTTTTGAACACGGCCGGGTCCATCGGGCCGTTCGCGCCGCGCTGGGTTCGGTACTTCGCGACATCCAGGTCGTACCCGTACTGCTCCCACAAGGGGTCGCGGAAGTCGAGCCAGGTGGTCTGGAACGCGGGGGTGACACCGGTCGTCGGCGGGTTCGCCCCGGTGTACCCCAGCAGATCGGCGGCGTGGTACGCCGCTTGGTTGTTTCCGCTGCCCCAGTCCGTGGTGGTCTTATCGATCGCGCCGGTGCGGCGCCGCCACCGGTCACCGGCGTAGGTGATCCCGCCGGAGTCGGTCATCGACTGGAAGAAGTCCGGGGCCGGCACCGGCCCCTTCGGACTGGCCTCGTCGCCCTTGTGCATTGGGTTGTACCCGGTGAAGTCGTAGGTCACGCCGATGTAGGCGTTCGAGTTGCCACCGCTCTCCGGCGGTGCCCAACGGTGAAACGCATTCAACAGGTTCGGGCTACCGTCCGCCTTCGTGGTGAGTGGATAAGCGAGGGTCGCGGGGGTGTTGATGTTGGTCGGGTCGAAGCGGAAGTCGCGGATGATCGGCGGCCCGCCGGGGGTAGAGATGCTGTAATTATTTCGTTGAATCGCTTCGCCGCTGCCGTTCACCTGGTTCGCCGTGGCAACCAGAGCGGCCGAGTTGTTGGCGTAGTGCCCCGCGACCGGCACCATCGTGTCCGGGTTCAGCGACTGATTGTTAAAGTTGTAGGTGCTGCTGAACGCCATCGAACCTGTCATGTCGATGGCGAACGCGACGTCGCGCGGGCGGTACACGGCGGTCGCGATTGCCCCGCTGGGCATCGAGTTCACGCCGAAGACGCGCATGAAGTACGTCGGCTGCGACACGCTGATGGTGATCCGCATGGCGGTCCACGAGCCGCCCCCGGCCGCGGTCGTGTTCCCGCCGCCGGTCACGTCCGTCCAGGTGTTCACCCGGAACGTTTGGCTCGTCGGATCGTACAGGTACTGGCCCGCTTCGATCTTGGATACCTGGGCGCTCGTGATGTTCTCGCTCAGGTGCGGGTTGCTCGTCGCCGACCCATTCGCGACCGCGACCGCCGCAGGCAGGTTGCTGAACGCGACTCCGGTCTTGTTGTTGAGGGTCCGCGTCCCCACCAGTGCGGCCACGTCGGCCGCGTTCTGGCTTTGGGTCCGCGACACCGCCAACATGCCCAGATCCACCGCCAGCGCGACGAACCCAAACAACCCGATCAAACAGATACCTAGCAAAGGCAGAATGGACCCTCCGCGCGGCCCGCGGCGGGTGTGACTTGCGACTAACATGTTGGGCGCTCCCGACTGCGACGAAGGCGCGGCGCTGTCTCGGCAGACTCCGCTGTGGGAAGCGTAGTTCACACCCTACGTGAAAAGTGCGAAAAGTGCGGATTGTTCAGAGCGGGCGCGAGATTTCATACGGTGGGATGGCGTCTGTGGGCACCAGGAGGCGCCTGAGGGAAAGAAAACCGAGCAGCCGTCCACCTTCGTGTTCTCTTCCTTTCACTTCACTGCGACTGGACGACCCACTCGCCGACGAGAACGAAATGAAGAAGGCCCGGCAACCTGCCGGGCCTTCAAGATAACTCGAAGTTCCGCGTCACTCGACGAGCAGGATCTCCCGTGTGCCGGGCGTGAGGTCCGGCGACCACGAGCAGTAGTAGGTTCCGTTCCCGCCAAGCACCAGATCGTAGCTGATGTACTGGGAACCGAGCGTTTGCTGATCACCGTTTCCGCTCACGCTCAGAACCGCGCTGGCGGCGTAGAACGTCCCGGTGATGTTCATGGTCGCGTCTGCACTCCCGCTGATGTTCACCGGGGCGGTCGCGGTCCGTTCCTGAAACAGGAGAACCCCCTGGTACGGCCCGGTCAGCATCGGGGACAAGGTGATACTCCCCTGGCCGGCGATGTCGATCTTGTCGCTGTTCGACTGCGGGGCGTTGTAGATCAGCACGCCTTCGCCGTACAGTTCCCCCTGGCCGCCGAGGCTGAACCCGCCGCCGTCCATGTAATAAATTCCCGGCGCCAGGTTCACCTGCCCGCCCGTGATACTGATCCCGCCCTGATACACGCCCGGTTGAAGGTTGAGCGTGCTGTTTCCGGACTTCTGGAGTTTGTGGGTGCGCCGGACGACCAGTGTGCTCGGGTCCGGGGGCGGCAGATTGGCGAGAGGGTCGGGGATCGGCTCGGAGTACGTTACGATCGGCCCCGTGAACGAGCCGCCGCCGGGGGTGGTGTACCCGATGGGGCCGCCGGCAACCAGGAACTTGTCGGCGGTCATCGTCCCGTTACCGTTGGCGATCATCGCCTCGTTGCTGTTCGAGTTGATCTGGATTGGTGCCCCTTGCACGGTGATCCCGCCGTTGCCACCGGCGTTCAGCGACCCCATACCGGTCGGGTTCAGGCAGATGATCGCGTTGCTGATGCCACCGCGCCGGCCGCGGGACACCGACCGCGCGCCGTAGGTCACCTTGTCGCTGCCGAACACCCGGCTGAAGTACTGCGGCTGGGAGTGACTGATGATCACCTCGGTGTGACACGCGAGGCCAGTGAACGGACCGGACAGCGGCGGAATGTTGACGGTTACCGTGCAGCCGTCCACCCCGTCCTCGTACCCGTTCGCCTTGGCCGCCGCCTTGGCCGCCGCCTTGGCGGTGTTGTTCGGGTCGGTCCCCTTGTTCGCCCACCAGTTGGCGTACATGTCGTTGGCTGCCGCCAACGCCGCCGCGTCGGAGGCGCAGTACGCCTGCCGGCGCTTGTCCAACAACATCCCGCCGTCGAGCGACAGGGCGACGATCGCGAGGATCGCAATTAAGGAGACCGCGACGACGACGACGACCGTGCCCTTCCGCCGGGGTCCGCCGGGCCGGGCGGGAGTACGCAGTTTCATGGGTGCCTCAGTAGGAGATCGTGTTGACCGACGTGCTGGAAACCGGGAGCGACCCGAATAGCCCGGTGTTCCACGTGTAAGTGACGGTCACGGTGACGGTGTTGCTCCGGGACACATCCTTGGACAGGCCGGTCACCGGATCGACGACCATAACGATCCGGGTCGGTCTCTTGTCCGGGTTGCCGCTGGCGTCCGTGTTCCAGGTGACCGAGTACGTGAGACCCTCGGTCTGCATTCCGGCCGCGTGCGGCAGGATCGCGTTCGTGTACACGTCCTGTGGGGTGGAGGCCGTCGTATTGTTCTCCTTGGCGTACTGTTCGCCGTGGACCGACGCCCACCGCGACGCCTCCCGTGAGGCGTGCGCCACCTGCTGATACCGGAACACCCCCAGGCCGAGGAGGACGATGCCGAGTACGAGCAGGAAGAGGACGGGGTAGACGAACGCGGCCTCGGCCAGGATCGTGCCGGGACGTGCCTTCCGCTTCAGTAGCATGGTCGTCTCCGTCCGGTGTCCGCGGGTCAGTTGGTCATGAGAGGGGCGACCCGCATCTGGACGCTCCGGGTGAGCGTCTGGGAGCTGGGTACGCCGGGGAAGTTGGTGATCGTCTGGAACGGCATTTCCACCTTCACTGTGACGACCGCAGTGCCCGGCGACTCGGTGGTGTAGGTCGAGGTTACGGTCGCGACGGCGTTCAGGTACGGCGCCTCCGCCAGGGCCGCCTCGGTGACGTTCGCGTACGGCGACTTGGCCACCGTCTCCTGGTCGGCGGCGTAGAGGGCCCCGTTCCGGGCGCACGCCTCGATCGTGATCGTGTAGTGGAGCAGCCGCGCCCAGTCCGTGGCGATCACGCCGACGAACATCAGGAACGGAAGAAGGACGGCAAACTCGACCGCCGCCGCTGCCGGGCGCCGGTTGGATTTGTGGAGGCGCATGATATCCCAAGTCAGGGGCGAGTTTTGGGTCCGAGTCACGAGCGCGGACGAAACCGATCTCCAACGTCCTCGTCGTGCGCCGTTGGTTCGGTCGGTATCGACGAACAGGCCTTTTTCAGACGCCGCTCCCGACCGCGACCAAGGCGCGGCCGGGGCGGTATCCGATGTGGGAAGCGTAGGCCACGCCCGGCCGCGGTGCCGGTGCGGGCAGGTGCGAAAAATGCGGATTCTGCGGACTGAGGCTCGATGTGAGGAAAATTCGGACACGGTTGAAAGAGAAGGGGTGAAGGGGAGAAAAGACAGGTCGACGTGCCTCTGTCTTTTCTCCCCTTCACCCCTTCTCTTCACTTGATCGGTGCATCCCGTTCGGCGAGTACCGCGAGTTCGGTCAGCTTCGCGGCGGTCACGCCGATCCGCTCGAAGCACTCGGCGACGATACTGTTAGGGGTGGTGAACAGGGTGATGAGCAGATCCATCGGGGTGAGCACGCCGCGACCGCAGTCGGAGGCGCGGCCGTGTGCGTCGCGGAGCAACCGAATCACGTTGTCGGAGAGGAACTCGCGGTTGAGCAACAGCGGCGGAACCGGTTCGGCGTTGGACTGGTGGAACAGGTCGCGGAACTGGTCGAGCAGGCCGGGCAGATCGGCCCCAAGTTTCCCGGCCCACTTGAACACGCCGGAGTCTGGCGCAGCGAGCAGGCCCATGAACAGGTGTGGGGTCCGCACGCTGTCCCAGTTGGTAGCGCGGGTGTGGCCCAGAGCCTCGCGCAGGACGCGCGTCGTGGCCTCGTCCAGGATGTCCGGGCGGAGTCGACCACTTGGCAGGAAGATGTCGTCCACGATGTTGGACCCATTCCCGTCTCGTACTGCGGACGCGGGGCGCGTTTCGAGCGGGTTCGACCGCCCAACGTGTGGTGATTATCTCGCGCCCCCTCCCAACCCGCAAGACGGCCTCTTCAGTTCAGTTAGTACTTTTTCCTTGCCAGGCCGGTGGTTCCGGCCGACCATGAATCGCGTCACACCGTAAGAAGTCCCCAGGTGAAACCACACCCGGCCCGCTGACGCGGGCGGTTCGACGGAAACCGGTACTCATACTTCTAGCGCCGAACCGCCCGCGTCAGCGGGCCGAGTTCAGTCCACGAGGAGTTTCTCATGCTGCGCCGGGTCTGGGCGGTCGTCGGGTTGGTGCTGGCCTGTGGGCTGGCGGGGGCTGTTCCGCGAGCGGTCGACGCGCCCGCCGAGGCGACCGTCACCGACGCCGAGAACAAAGAGGTGAAAGCAACCGGGTTGAAGTTCGGCATCGGCACGCACCGGCTTGCTTGGATGGCCGACCCTGCTGGCACCACCGAGGACGCGAAGAAGGGGCCGCTCGCCATCGAACTCCGCGAACCGCACTCCACCACCCTCGCCAAGGGGATCATTACCTACGTTCCGGTTGGCTCGATTGAGTCGATCAAGTACGACTACGACAAACTTGTCGCGTCGGTGATGGTGAAGGGGGTGCCGGAATCACTCGCGGGCACCCTCCAGTACAAGGGCATTAACGTCCTCGGTTTCGACGCGGTCGTCGATGGCAAGGCGACCCGGTTCAGCGGCGGCGCGTTCACAAAAGGAAACATCAAGGCCGTCGCGTTCGCTAACGCGAAACCGATCGTCGCGAAGAAGGGGCTGCCGCAGTGGCAGGTGCAGATCGACCAGCCGAAGGCGATGGACCCGACGCTCAAGGCGGGCAACTTCAAGTTCCTGTACCAGTACCCCCTCGGCGTTCAGATTCTGGCCGACGCCGCGATGGTCCGAAAAGGCGAGCCACTGAAACTCGACGACACGGTGAAGCAACTCACGGTGCTCGCGGTCGATCAGAATACGCACGTCGCGGTGGTGGAAATCCTGATTGGCGACACGGAGAAGGTCTTCGTGCTCCCGCAGGAAGTCGAGAAGGACGGGAAGAAGGGCACGCTGGTAGGGTTGCTCGGCGAGGTGGACGCGGGGTGGAAACTGTTCCCGCTGCACTCCATCAAGACCATGAAGCGCCCCAAGAAGGATTAACTCCAACCTACCCCCTCCCTAAAGGGAAAGGGTTGGGGGGTAGGTCAAACTCACACGCGGCATCATTCCCTCCACCAACACCAAATCAACAATCCAACACCCGCGAGCGTGCGGTCCTTCGCCTCTGTAATGGTCGAGAACGTCGGTGTTGTCGCAGCCGGCGTCTTGGAACGCGTCGGCTTTCGCTCTCAGCGTGACCGATGAGCCGCTGCTGGACAAGCGTCTCGCGCAACCGGATACTTTCCATTCGCCCACCCTCCCCGGAGCTTCCCATGCGATCCGCTGCGCTGATCATCGCCGTCACACTCACTGCGTCGCTCGCGGTGCTACAGGCCGAACCCCCCAAACCCGAGAAGTTTGACGACACCGGCTTCGTCAAAATCTTCGACGGCGAGACATTGAAGGGCTGGAAAGTATCCGCGAAGACCGGGCACAGTCGCACCAGCAAGAACGAGAGCGGCGGCAAGTGGGTGATCGAGAAAGGCGCGATCATCGGCAGCCAGGACGTACCCGGCAACGGCGGCATCATCATCACGGAGAAGGAATATGGTGATTTCGAGATCGCGCTCGAAATGAACAACGACGACGGCCCGGACAGCGGGCTGTTCCTTCGCAGCACCGACACCGGCAAGTGCTACCAAGCGATGATCGACTATCACAAAGGCGGCAACTTAATGGGCATCTACGGCCAGCCCTTTCAACATGACTCTTTCGCCTCTTTTATGAGGCGAGCGGTTGAGTAGTGCTTGTGTTTCTTGCTGTAGACTGGCTTTTGGTCAGGCTTCTTTTTCGGGCCACGTTTGTGACTGGTCAAGCTTTCACAAGAGACCTTCG
>CAMDQN010000144.1 GCA_945905925.1 Singulisphaera sp. GP187 | reverse complement strand
CGACGAGAGAGTACGGGTTTTGGTCGAACCGCCTGCGTCAACTGGCCGGGTTGCTGAACCCGCCAATGTGAAACACGAACCCGGAGCGTCAGCGACGGGGCGATGTGGTGTGCCGGTTGTTCCGGTGGTGCGGATCCCAGCGCGATGCGGGGGAGCGCCGTAGCAATTTCGCTGAAGTGCCTATTCCCGCGACGCCGATGGACGATACGTGCCATCGACTGCACCGGGAGAGTCCGCGTGACGCAAGAGCTGAACGTTCTCGCTCTGATCAAAGGCGCCGAGCGGTTCGTCTTCGTTTACGACGACGACAGCAAGGCCGCGCTCATCGACGACATCCGCGACAAGGCGGCGAACCCCGCAGTGGCGCTAAACTGGTTCGATGCGGCGGTGCTGACCCAGCGCGTGCGGAACCCACAGACTGAACCGGACCCAGCCGACCAGTTCGACGATTGAAGCAGTTTCCGCAAGTGGTGCAGGGCGGCTTCAGGAATACAACACCGGCGCACGCGGTTCGGGAACGCCGCGAACCTCCGGTCTCCTGCTCGGAAGCTAACTTGACACTCGAACAAGGTCTCGCCGAGTTCCTCACACACCTCGCTCTGGAAAAGAACGCGTCCGACAAGACCGTGAAGTCGTACCGCGAAGACCTGACGCAGGCACTCGGTTTTGCGCGCGACCGTCTCACGAAAACTCACGTCGCTCCTGCCGACTGGACTATTCGCCTGGTCCGCGCGTTCGTGTCGTGGCTCCACGAGCAGGGCTACGCGAAGAGTACTGTTGCTCGAAGGCTAGCCGCGATCAGGTCGTTCGGGAAGTACCTGTGTCGGGCTGGCGTCCTTGAAACGAACCCGGCGCAGGGGCTTCGCGGGCCGCGTCAGGACAAGAAGCTCCCGCACTTCTTGACTCTCGCGGATGTTCAGAAGTTGTTGGTTGCGCCCCCGGACACCGATTGGGCTGGGCGGCGCGATCGTGCGCTTTTGGAGACGCTCTACGCGTCGGGAATTCGCGTTTCCGAGCTGGTGGGGCTGGATGTTCCGCGCCTCGACTTGAATGATGGGGTCATCACGGTTCGTGGCAAGGGGAAGAAAGAACGGCTCGCCCTCTTGGGGCCGGACGCGGTGAAGGCGATTACAGTTTGGCTCGAAGACCGCAAAGCCCTGCTCGAACGAAATGCACAAGACACGGTGGCAGTGTTCCTGAACAACAAGGGCGGTCGGCTCACGACTCGCAGTGTCGGCCGGTTGCTCGCGGCTCACTTGAAGACGGCGGGTCTCGACCCGCGAACCAGCCCGCACACTTTGAGACACAGCTTCGCGACCCACATGCTCGATGCCGGGGCCGACATTCGCGGGGTTCAAGAACTGCTAGGCCACAAGAGCCTGGCGACGACACAAGTTTACACGCACGTGACCACGCAGCGACTCCAGAAGAGCTACCAGAAGGCCCACCCTCGTTCGTGAGGGCGTTGAGGGTGGGAGGATCGTCCTTCTTGGTTGTTTAGCGCCCGTCCCGCAGGGGCGCTCAACCGTTCGTGTCGTTTCGCACCAGGGGTCAGTTTCATGAATAGTCCCGTCAGGCGTCTGTGCGCCCTCTTCCCGCTCGTGACCGCTGCCGCGCTATGGAACGCGCTTCCCGCTGCTGCTCAACCGGTTCGGCCCGCTGCGCCCGCCCCGCAAATCAAGTGGCGGACTGACTACAACACGGCCCGCAAGGAAGCGCAAGACAAGGGACTGCCGCTGCTCGTTGTCGTCGGCACGGACGACTGCTTTTACTGCCGCAAGCTCGAAGCCGGGCCCCTCAAAGACCCGGTTCTCACCTCGCTCATCGCGAACGGCTTTATTCCGCTGAAGCTCGACGCGAAGGCGGTCCCGGAGTTGGCCAAGGCGCTCAAGGTTCAGATGTATCCGACGACCGTGCTCGCGGGGCCAGACGGGAAGATTCACGCGTTCATCGAGGGCTACATCGAGACGGAGCGTCTCGCCGAGAGGATGACGCGCACTGCGACCGCGGTTGCGACTGCAGACTGGGCCGCACGCGACTTCAACGAGGCGTCGAAGGCGCTGGTCGCTAGCGACTACCCGCGTGCGGTCACGCTGTTGAAGGGCATCACGAAGGAAGCAGGCGAGAAGCCCGTCGGCGTGAAGGCGAAGCAGATTCTCGACGAGGTGGAGAAGCTTGCTGCCGGGAAACTCTCGCTCGCAAAGCAACTCGAACAGCGTGGCCAGACTGCGGAGGCAATGGACGCGCTCGCGGACGCGGTTCGCGTGTACGCCGGCACACAAGCGGCTTCGGACGCGTCCACAGCGCTCGCGGGCTTAACCGACAAGCCGGAGGTTGTGCAACAACGCCGCCTCCGTGTCGCGCGCGACATGCTCGGGGTTGCACGCGACGACTTCCGCGCCGGGCGGCTTTACGACTGTATGCAGAAGTGCGAGCAACTTGTGCTGAGTTACGCGGAGTTGCCCGAAGCGAAGGACGCGAAGGCGCTACTCGTGGACATCCGGGGGAATCCAGAACGCCTCGCGAAAGCGTGCGACCAGATGAACGACCGCACCGCCGCGATGTACATGGCGCTTGCCGAATCGTGGGCAACGAAAAGCCAGAACGCGGAGGCTGCGGCGTGCTTGAAGAAGGTGATGGCGCTGTGCCCGAACACACGGCACGCCGATCTCGCGCAGGTCGAGTTGACGAAACTCCAGGGGAAGACGCCCGCGATTCCGACGGGCTTCACGAAGCCGTAAGCACAAGTCTCAAGTCACAAGTCAAAGACCAGCACCTTTTGGTCGTCGACTTGGGACTTGCAGACTTGTGACTTGAGACCGGCTCAATACACCGCGTTCGGATCACTCGGGCCGCTTGCGGCCTTGCCAGCGGTGCCACCGCCGTAGCGGGCGTGCCAGCCTTCCGTCGTGCGGACGCCGTGCAGGTCGGACATCGTCAGGCCGTACTTCGCGAACCACGGTGTACCAGTCTGCACGATCGCGTCCGTTTCCTTGACGCGCTTCACGCACTCGGTCTCCGCGAACTTCTGCCGGTCGGCCGGTGAGTTGAAGGTGAAGAACTCCTTCCAGAACGCGCGCCCGCCGAGGATGCCGCTCGCCCCAGCCTTCATCGCCATTTCCACTTGCTTTTTGTACTTGTCGTAATCCACGCCCGCGGACAGCAGCACCCACGGCTTCTGACCGCAGGCGTCGTTCAACCGCTTCAGGTTGTCCATCTGCTGCGCGTCGCTCTCCACGCCGGGCGTGCCGGGGAACTCGGACTTGTAGATGTCGCAGTAGCGGCTCAGGTACTTCGCGGTGTCGATCACGGTCTTCGCCTTGCGGCCGACGACTGTCTCCTTAGTTTCCTCGACGCCGTTGATCTTGTACGGGAAGTGCAGCGGTTCGAGCAGGAACAGGATGTCGTGCTTCACGCACTCGTCGTAGATCTGCATCGTGAACTGGAAGTTGCGCTCGGCCGAATCGGGTTCGTCCGGCTCGAACATCGCGAGCAACTTCACCGCGTCGGCCCCGCAGCGCTTGATCTTGCCGACGCTCCAACCCGGTTCGACTTCGCCGATCGACCCACCGGCCGCGTTCTTGCCGGAGCCGGACTTCTCGACGCGAATGAGGATACCCACGCCCGGCGGAACGGCTTGCGCCGCGACGGTGCTGGCGTAGCCGTAGTAGCCGTCCACGAGCAACCCGGAGCAGTGCGGGGCGAGTGCCCGCGACAGCATCACCTTCGCGTCCGCGATCTCGGCGTAGGTCGGTTCGCGCTCCGATCCGGTGGCCTCTTTCATGGCCTTCTTCATCATCGAAATCATGCTGCTGTTCTGGTCGGTGGCGACCATGCTCAGCGTGCCGTTTGCATTGCAGATCCGCTGCAGCCCGCGCAGCTTGCCGGGCGTGAGCCCGAGTCCATAAAGCCGCGTGATGGAAGTCGTGGCCATCAATAGTCTCCCTGGTGAATATCGGGTGATCCCCGGACATCTTAGAGGTGTGGACCGGTAAGGACAGGTTACACCGCGGGCGGGAGTTTGCGTTTGCGGCGTCCGTTCCACACCCAGGTATCGCGGCCGGTTACGGCGGCTTGTCGTGGAAGAAAGTGTGCGCGCTGATCGGGGTCGCGTTCGCGGACTGGCCCGGGATGCTGTACATTTACGACGAGTTCAAAGCGGGTGAATGAGGTTCCGCCATGTCCGACGAACTCGCGCTGCTAGCCGCGATCCGCGACAACCCGGACGAAGATACTCCGCGCCTCGTGTACGCCGACTGGCTCGACGAACAGGGCGGGGATGCCAATGCCGCTCGCGCCGAGTTCATCCGCGTTCAGTGCGAGTACTCCCGGATCGATGTGGGCGCGGGTCCCGACGAGGCGAAGCGGAGCAAGCGACTCGACGCACGCGCGCAACGGTTGTGTAGGGGGTTCTCGGCGCAGTGGGTAGCCGGGTTTCCGAGTGGGGCGGTCAAGTACGCCGACTTCGCACGCGGGTTCCGTGTCAGCGCGAAGTTCGCGGCGGCGAAGTTCAGCGCGACGCTCGCGCCGCCGTGGTATCGCGAACCGGGACTTGAGATCGAGTTGAGCGGGTCCGCGCCCGACGTGACACGGTTGTTCGCGAAGGGGCAACTCGATGGTGTTCGCGAACTCGAAATCAACCCGACGCGCGACGCCGGAGCGGACGCGATGCTCGCCGCGCTTGCCGCTTCTGGGTGCGCCGCGACGCTTCGGAAGCTCGGTGTTTGGAGCGCGAGTTTCACGGACCTCGGACTTCGCGCGCTCGCGAGCGGCAACCTCGGGCAACTCCGCGAAGTGTCGTTCATGGGCCGATTCAGCGCGCGTGGCTGGGCGGATTTCTTCGCGAAGGGTGCGAGTACGCAACTCGAAGATGTGACAATCGGGCACCGCGGGCCGTGGCAGACGGCGGCCGAGAACCAACCCGGGCCGGCCCTCGCAGGGGTGCTCGCCACGGCGCCTCAAATGGCCAGCGTCGAGCGACTCTGGTTGAGCGATTGCGGACTGACTGATGTCGGCCTGGCGGAGATACTCGCGTGCGGTTGGTTCGACAAACTCTCGCGACTTCACCTCGGCAACGACGTGATGGGCAGCGCGACCGACGAGGCGCTCGGCACCGCGAAACTCCCCGCGTTGACGCAGTTGCTGATCGGCTCGTGCCACCTGCGCGACACCGGCGTCGAGACGCTCGCGAACGGGTCGCTGATGAGCCAACTGGAGCAACTGGATGTCACCTTGAACGAACTCGGGCCCGCGAGCGCGCGAGCGATAGCCGTGTGCGGGCGCACGCACAAGCTGAAGGAACTCAATTTCGGGTGTACCGAGATCGGCGACGAGGGCGTGATCGCGCTGATGGCCTCGCCTCATTTTCCCACGCTGACGTCGCTGATGTTGTCGAGCTTGAGTCTGACCGATCGCGGCGCCGACGCAGTGCTGAACGCGAAGTGGCTGAGTCAGTTGAAAACGCTCTTCCTGAGTTACAATTCGATCTCGCCGAACAAGCGTGCGGAGTTGGTGCAGCGGTTCGGCAAGGTACTGTGGATCGCGGGAACGTGAGGTGCTGTGACGGTGCCGTTGTCGTGTTGCAGGCGGTCCGCCTGCAACACGAACCGCTATGAGATTGCGTGCCCAGCTTCCCCGTAGTGGGTTTGCGCCTAAGCGCACTTTCAGTTAATGCGTAGCGTCTGGTCCGAGCCGCGACCATCAGGGAGCGAACGTTCACACGCTCCCTGATGGTCGCGTCTCCGCTACGAATTTTCTGAAAGCGCTCTAGAATGGCAGTTATGTCTGCAACGCTTCCTATCATCGACTCGGAAACTGGGGGTTTACGCTCCCCGCTCGCCAAACCAGGGATTCTCGACGTTCCAACGGACACGCTCCGCGCGTGGCTCGCCGAACGCAGACAGCCATTGATGCGCGTGGGCCAGATTCGCAAGCAAATCCTCGCGAACCGGGCCACCACGTTTGACGCGATGTCCGATCTGCCCAAACAGTTGCGGGTCGAACTCGCGGATGCGTTTAGCGTCCTCTCCGCGCGTGTCGAACGGCACCTGTTCGCCAAGGACGACACGCACAAACTCGTAATCCGGCTCGGCGATGACAGGATGATCGAAGCCGTTCTTATTCAGGACGATGGCCGCGCCACCGCGTGCATCAGCACGCAAGTTGGGTGCGGTATGGGCTGTGTGTTTTGCGCCAGTGGCTTGAACGGCGTCGTGCGGAACCTCACCACGGGTGAACTGCTCGAACAACTCGTGATGCTCCGCAACCTCACCGACGCGAACAGCACCAACCCGGACCGCGCGCCGCGGCTCACGAACGTCGTCGTGATGGGCATGGGCGAACCGCTCGCGAACCTCGAAAACTTGCTCGAAGCGCTCAGCATCGCGGGCGACAAGAACGGCCTGGGCATCGGCGCCCGGCATGTGACAATCTCGACCGTCGGATTGCCCGCGAAGATTCGCAAGTTCGCGGAATCGGGCAAGCAGTACAGCTTAGCGGTGTCGCTGCACGCACCCAACGACGAACTCCGCACGCGCATTGTGCCGACCAACGACAAGACTGGGCTCGACGCGATCCTCGCCGCCGCTGACGAGTTCTATGAGAAAACCGGCCGGCAGGTGACCTATGAATACGTTGTCCTGGGTGGCTTGAACGACCTCCCGCAACACGCGCGCCAGCTCGCCGGGCTGCTCACGGGTCGTAAGGCACACGTGAACCTGATCCCATGGAACGATGTGGAAGGGCTGCCGTACAAACGCCCGCAGGACGCGGACCTTCAGAATATCATCGACACGCTTCGCAAGAACGGCGTGAGCGTGAAGGTCCGCAAGCGCAAGGGGTCCGAGATCGACGCCGCGTGCGGACAGTTGCGCCGCAAAGTTGAAGTGGAGACTAACCACAGAGACACAGAGAGGTTTCCCGCACAGCGGGACGAGAGAGAACCAAAAGAGAGTATTTGAAACCACCCCATTCTCCTGCCTTCTTTGTCTCTGTGCCTCAGTGGTTAATCCCGGTTTCGTTCTGCGTCGGAGTTCCTGTGGCGATTGGTCACACCAGCTCGCAGATGGCGCTCCGAGACCCGGATATCCGGCTCATGCTCCGGGTCCGGGACGACGACGCCAGCGCGTTCGGCGAGCTGGTCGAGCGGTTCCAACACCGCCTTGTCGCTGTCATGCACCACCTCGTCGGCAGCGTGGACGAAGCCGAAGACCTCGCCCAAGAAGTCTTCCTTCGGGTCTACCGCACGCGCAAGAAATACACACCAAAAGCCAAGTTCTCCACCTGGCTGTTCACCATCGCCAACAACCTCGCGCTGAACTCTTTGCGCGACCGCAGGCGTCGCCCGGTTCTCCCACTGGAGGTGCATGACTCCGGGCCGCTCGGAATGCGGCCGACGGAGAACCTCGCGCCGACGCGTGACGTGCCGCCCGCGCACAACCTCCAGCAACAGGAACTCGCCGACGTGATCCGCACCGCGCTCGACGGCCTCAACGAGCGCCAGCGCGTGGCGATCGTGCTGAACAAGTTTGAGGACATGAACTACGCGGACATCGCCGACGTCATGGGGCTAAGCACGAAGGCGGTAAAATCGCTGCTAAGTCGCGCTCGGAGCAAGCTGCGCGAGGCACTTCAGGGTTACATCTACATGGACGGCGAAGCGCCGCCGGGCGAGGAAGCCGGGGCCGAGGAGGAGGCGAGCGGGAACACGGAAGACCCGAACTGACTTGTTACGGAGCGGTGAATGTCCAGCGAGAACACGGAATTCGATGACGGCCCGGCGCCCGACCCGTTCGAGGCCGAACTGGTCGCGTACCTGGACGGCGAACTCGATGCAGTGGCCGGCCGGAAGGTGGAGGCCCGGCTCGCGAACGATCCGGAGGCTCGTGCCCGCGCCGCCGAACTTAAGAAGTCGTTCGACCTGCTCGACTACCTGCCAAAGCCCGAACCGTCGCCGAGCTTCACCACGCGTACGCTCGATCTGATCCCCGCGATCAAGTCCGCGGTCACGAAGTCCGCGTCCGCGCCGCATCAGACCAGTGCGAACGCAGCGGCCCGCTCTGCGGGCGGGAATTCTGGTCCGATGCCGGTCGTCTCTACCTCGATGCCAGTCGCGATTTTCGAGGGCGAAGGCTCATCCCCGGTGCGCCTGCGCGCACGCCCGCTCTTGCGCGTGGCCGGAGTGTTCATGGCTGTTGCAGCGTTCGCGCTGGTCGGGTACTGCGCCACCGCCGTGGCGCGGACGTACTTGTTCCCGACCCGAGACAAGGACGATGAAGCGCGGGCCGAACCGAAGGCCGACCCGGACCCACGCGTGATCGAACACCTGCCGTTGTACGCGGTGGCCGATGACATCGCGTTCGTCCAGGAACTTGCGAAGCCGGAACTGTTCGGCGACGAACCGGCGGTCGTCTACGATGCGGCTCTGAAGATACCGCACAGCGACACGGCCGACCGGTCGAGCGGAAAGCACTTCGATGTGCTTTTGAAGTCGTTCCGCGCGATGCCATCTGCGCGCCAAGCGGAGATCGTGAAACTCGACCACGATCTTCACGTGAAGGAGCCAAAGGAACGCGACCGGCTGTTTCGCTCGCTGGAGGTGTATGCCGTGTGGCTGGAGCGGCTCGGTGAGCGGGATCGCCGCGCGGTCTTGGGCGCCGCCACTCCCATCACGCGCCAGCGCGCCGTTCTGGAGATTCGAGAGCAGCAGTGGACGGACGCGCTTCCGGCGCCGCATCGAAAGATGCTGGACGCACTCGCGATCCCGACCGAACGGGCCGCGCTGAAGCAACAGTGGAAAGAAGAGGAAGCGATCCGCCGCGACCGGCGGGCGTTCATCCGCCTGCACGCCGAAGCCTTCGCCGCGAACAAGTCGCCGTGGCCGTTCGACACCGAGGCCGGGCGCAAGGACGTGGTCGAGTTTGCCCGCGCCACGTTCAAGCCCGACGAGCAGAAACGGTGCCGGCTGGCGCCCGACGAACTGGCCGAGTACCGGCGCACGCTGCTGGTCGCGGAGCGCGACGGCGCGTGGGCGTGGTACGGCTTGACCGTGTACGAGTTCAGCAAGTTGCACCGATACCTCCCCGAATCGGACAACGCCAAACTCATGATGACCGAGCTGAATGACCTGCCCGAAGTCTACACGAGGGCGCTGTTCAAGAAGGGCGGGCTACTTCGCGTCAAGCCGAGCGTCATTGGGAAGTGGCCCGAGTTTCCGCTCGATGTTCACGAACTCCCGTTCGTCAAGTCGCTCCCGCCCAACTCGGCTCAACTTGGTCCGGCACGGCTGAACGAGTTCAAGCCCGCGGTTCGCGACTTCGTGACAAAGGAACTGCTTCCCAAACTGACGCCCGACGAGAAAGCCACTTTGAAGAGTCTCGACGGGAAGTGGCCGGAGTACCCGCGGAAGCTGGTCGAGTACGCTCGCGACCACGACCTGTCGGTGCCCGGGGTCACGTTGCCCGGGTCGCCGAAGAAGTGGGACGCGACTTACGGCATCCGCCCCGGCGGGCGCCCGCCAAACTGACGGAGCCGGTTCCCGTGGGCGATTCCTGGGTGTTCTGGGCACTGCTCTCGGCCGCGTTCGCGGCGGCGACCGCCGTTCTCGCGAAGGCCGGGTCCGCCGACATCGACCCGGACCTCGCCACGCTCATCCGCACGGCCGTCGTGCTCCTCTGCCTGCTTCTCCTTGTGACCGCGACCGGGAAGTGGAACCTCACCGAGCCGCTTTCGCGGCGCACGGTGTTGTTGCTCGTGCTGTCGGGCATCGCGACCGGTGCGTCGTGGCTGTGCTACTTCCGCGCGCTGAAGGCCGGTGAGGTGTCGAAGGTTGCCCCTGTGGACAAGTTGAGTGTGGTGTTGGTCGCGGTGTTCGCGGTGGTGTTCCTGCGCGAACGGCTGAACGCTCGCGAGTGGGCCGGCGTCGGCTTGGTCGCCGTCGGCGTGGTGGTTCTCGCGCTGAAGCGGTGACGTTGGTTCACGCGACCGGGTTACGCAGTGTGCCGATGCCCGCGATGGTGATGCTCACGTCGTCGCCGGAGTTGAGCGTGAAGTTGTCGGGTGGCACGATCCCGGTGCCGGTGAGCAGCATCGCGCCGTTTGGGAACTCGTTCTCCTTGAAAAGCCATTCCGCTAGGCTCTCCACGGTCCGCGCCATCTGTGCGAGCGTCGTCGTCCCCTCGAATGCGATCTTGTTTCCGCGACGGATGATGAGCCGTATTTCGACTGTTGAGAGTTCCGGCATGTGGCTCGCGGGCGTGACGAGCGGACCGATTGAACACGAGCCTTTGTAGATCTTCGCCTGCGGCAGGTAGAGCGGGTTCTCGCCCTCGATGTCGCGCGAACTCATGTCGTTGCCGATCGTGTAGCCGACGATTTTCCCCGCGGGCGAGATCACGAGCGTGAGTTCCGGTTCGGGCACGCTCCAGGTCGCGTCGGCGCGGATACGCACCGGCTGGCCCGGGTGAACGACGCGCGAAGGCGTTGACTTGAGGAACAACTCCGGGCGCGGCGCGGTGTACACCTTGTCGTAGAACTGAGCCGCGCCGACTGACTCCTCTTCGCGTGCGATTTTGCTGCGCTTGTACGTGACCCCCGCAGCCCAGATTTCCTGTTGATCGATCGGCGCGCGGAACGTGACGCTGTCGAGTCGGTCCGCGGTGGCCAGTAGGTCGGTGAGTTCGCCCGCGGTCTTGCCGGGGTCCGGTGTGTTGAGCAGGTCCGCGAGCGACTTGATCGCTGGGTTGCGATCCATGTCGAGCGGCACGGCCAACCCGCGATCAACCATCACAGCCGTGTCCCGACCGCCCCGCCGTATCTTGCCGAATTGCATCGCCGCACCCTGTGGTAGAGGATTCGTGCTGTCGTTGTATGCGCGTTTCACACTTTGCCGAGTTGTAAGGTGGGTCGAGCCGGCTTTGCGGCGAAGACACACCATTTCACGTTGACGGTTCTGGTGGGCCTTCGGCTCGCGAAGCCGAGCCTTGACCCACCCTACGAAAGACCCAGCACCAGATTGACGACCCAGCACCCGCGAACGTGTGTCGCGGAGGTGTCGCGGCAGTGCGAAAGGATGTCGGTGTTGTCGCAGCCCGCGGCTTGGAGTGCGTCCGCGAGAATCGGCATCGCGCTGAACTCGCGCGACCCGTACATCTGCCGCGCGACGGCGGTCGCGGTGTCAGTCCGCCATTCCGAAGAGAAGGTAATAGGGCGGACCGGATTGCCGAAGATGTCGCGGAGGGCTTGGCACTGGGTCGATTGTTCGCCCTGCACTTTGGCATTGAAGACGGAACTGAGCCCGTTGTGGTCCGGTGGTCGTGCGCCGTACTCAGCGATAGCCCACGCCGCGTTGAGGGCGGTACAGTCGGCGCGGACTATCCCAGGTTCGCTCTCCGCCACGTCTCGGCAGGCATGTTCCGCGGTATTGTTGGCATAAAGACAAACCTCGGTCAACTCAACATCCGAAGCGAATCCATCGGCATAACGCTCCGCCACATCAACGGCGAGTTCGCTCCGTGGTCGAACTGGGACTTTGCTGAGCAGTCGTCGACAACAGGCCACCGAGAAGAGCCGAAGCTTGCGCTCGCTCGCCGCGCCGATGCTTTCGAGGTATTTCAGCATCGGTTCCGGGTCGGAGCACGCTCGCCACTTGCCTTCTTCCATGGCATTACCCCAGAATCTGCTTCACCGGTTCGCCGCGGCAGATCGCGAGGGGGCGGCCGAGGCCGTCGTGGATTTCGGTGTCCTTCGGAATGCCCAGACAGTGGTAGATCGTCGCGTGCAGGTCTTGCGGCAGCACGCGACCGTCCTTCGGGTACGCCGCGAGCTTGTCGCTCGAACCGTGGATCGCGCCGCCTTTCACCCCACCGCCCGCGAGCGCGACCGAGAAGCACGGTCCCCAGTGGTCGCGACCACCGGCCCCGTTGATCTTCGGAGTGCGCCCGAACTCCGCCATCCACACCACCAGCGTATCATCGAGCATCCCGCGATCACTCAGGTCTTCGAGCAACGCCGTGTACGCGGTGTCGAGAACCGGCATCAGCTTCCGCATCCCTTCCGTGTTGCGGCTGTGCGTGTCCCAGTGGCCGTTGTTCGGGGAGTTGGGCAGGCGCGTCCAGTTCACGCGAATCAGTGGCACGCCGGCTTCGACCATCCGACGCGCGAGCAGACACGACTGCCCGAACCGCGAACGGCCGTAGCGGTCGCGGGTCTTCACGGTTTCGGAGTCGAGGTCGAATGCCTTTCGCGCCGCGGGGCTTGAGATCATCTCGAACGCGCGGTGAACGTGAGTGCCCGCACCGTCGCGGCTCGCTTCAGACCGCGCGAGCGATTCTAGCAACCCCTTTCGTTCCTCGAACCGCTTCGCGGGTACATCGGCCGGAAGCGCCAGTCCGGGCACTTCAAACTTGCCCAGTTCCGGGGCGCAGTTGATGAGCCACGGGTCGGACCCGCGCCCGAGGAACCCCGCGTCCTGCCCGGGCCAAGTCAGGTTGCCGTCGTTCGCGGATTGCTCCGGCAGCGTGACCGCCGCGGGTAGCGCGCAGTTCGGTTGCAACACCTTTCGCACGATGGCACCCATCGAGGGCCAGTCGTTGGGCGCGCCCGGCTTCGCGTTTTCCACCTGCATCGGTTGATGCGGGTAGCCGGTAGTCATGTAGTAGCCGCTGGCACTGTGGGCGTTGTCGTTGGTCTGGCATGCGCGAAGAATCGCGATCTTCTCCGTCAAGCGGCTGGTCTTCACCATCGTCTCGCCGATGACGAGGCCCGGCGTCGCGGTGCGGATCACGCCCATGTCGCCGCGCGCCTCCGAAGGCGATTCCGGTTTCGGATCCCACGTTTCCTGTTGCGGCGGCGCGCCGAGCAGGAACAGCAGAATCACGCTTTTTGGTTTGCGTGGAGGTGTCACGGCGCGCGCCTGAAGCAAGTTCGGCAGCGTGAGGCCGAACGCACCGAGCGAGCCGATCGTGAGTGCTTCGCGGCGCGAGTGGCCGTCGCACAGTTTGGCGCTTTCGGATGTGAATAGGCAGAGCATCGAGCGCACTCGCGGTGGGGGGAGAATGCGAGTCAGGCAGGTGGGATCGTGAATAGAGTATGCCGCAGAACGCGTTCCAAGTGAAGCGGAAACCGACAATGCGTGTGTTCGTCTACGAGTACATGACCGCGACTGGCACCGGGCGCGAACCCGGTTCGCCCGACCACGGCATGTACCGCGAAGGCCGCGCGATGCGCGACGCGGTTGTGAGTGACTTTTCTGGTATCGCCGGCGTCGAAGCATTTGCCTTTCCAGACGAAGCCGCGCCGGTGGAGGGAATATGGTTTGAAGAACAGTGCTGCGGTGCAGTGTCGGACTGGACGATCGTGATCGCACCCGAGGCCGACGAAGTGTTGCGGAGGTACGCACTGTTGGTGGGACGAGATCGCGGGCGACTGCTCGGTTCCTCACTCGCGGCGATTGAACTCACCACCGACAAACTCGCGATGGCGCAACACTGGCTCGCACATGGCGTGCGCACGCCCGCGACCAGCGACCGCGAGCCGACCGTGTGCGAAGCGTTTCCGGTCGTGTGGAAGCCGCGCGACGGAGCCGGTTCCACCGACACGTTTCTGATCCGCGACCGGTTCGAGTTGGCTACCGCGCTCGCGGCACGCGCTCCGGTGCGTCCGATGATTATTCAAGAGTTCGTGCCGGGAAGGGCCGCGAGCATCGCGTTCCTGTGTGGGCCGCGAGGACACGTTCCGCTGTTGCCGTGCTCCCAGTTGTTGAGCGATGACGGGCGGTTCAAGTACGAAGGCGGCGAACTCCAGATCCCGCCGTACCTCGCCGAACGTGCCGTGGAACTCGGCCGCGCCGCGGTGGAATGCGTGCCCGGGTTGCTCGGATACGTCGGAGTCGATCTGGTGTTGGGTGACGCCTCAGACGGCTCGCGCGATTACGCGATAGAGATCAACCCGCGGCTTACCACGTCGTTCATCGGGCTTCGCGCGCTCGCGGTATTCAACATTGCCGGCGCGATGCTGAAGGCCGCGACGGGAGGAGAGCTTGGATCATTGGAGTGGAAACCGGGTCGCGTGCGGTTCGGCCCGGACGGTTCGGTCCGGTTCTTGTAGGGTGGGTCAAGGCTGGGCTGATCGGAAGTTGGGGTTGACTGCCGTTTGAGGAACGATTTCACTCCCACTTCTTCCGTTTCGCTCCTCCACGAGATACCGCCATGGACGGCACACGCACGATGACCGAGATTCGCAAAACGTTCCGTACGCCCTTGCGCA
>CAMDQN010000143.1 GCA_945905925.1 Singulisphaera sp. GP187 | reverse complement strand
GCTTCAGGCCGGCGATATTCTGTTTGGTCGGAGCGGGTTTGGGTTGGCGTGGCATCGTGGCGAGAAGGATCGGGTGCCAATTTTGCGGACGGAGACGTCCGACCGCACACAACCCGACAAAGGCGCAAATCCCGTGCCGAACACTATTGATCCAGGTCTTCGTTTCCTTCACCGTGGATTCCGCGCAATTCAAATGCTGCGCCCATTGTGATGCCGTCCAGCCAAAGGCTTCTCGGTTGTCGGTGAGTACCTTCAGCATCCGGGCGTCGATGTTCTTCCCCTTCGATTTCTTGCCGCGCTTCGCGCCGTGAGTGTCGCCGTTCGCCTCGTCCGGGTTGGCGGGCGGCCCGGTCGTGTTCTCCGCTTCTGGTCGTGGCAGAACGCGCAGGAGATTCGGCGGTGCGAGTAGCTCTCGCACCATTCCCGGCAGCGCTTCAACTTGACGGGCAATCTGTTCGGCCATGCGTTCGCGGCGTTCCAGTGCGCACGGGTTGGGCTGAAGCCATCTCCGACGAGGCGCCCCAGGAACTTCCGGTCCCCACGAATCCGACGGGTCGCTCATCGCGATTGGCTGTCCATTCGCAATCGAGTAGAGCCAATCGCGAAGGGCACGCTTCGCACTGGAAGAGAGTTCCGTGTTGCCGTTGTGCATCCACTCCATTGCTTCATTCGGCGTGAGGTTTAGCCGGGTCAGTTCCACACGCAACAGGTCCGTGAAGCGCGGCGACGCGTCGCAACGCCACTTCGCGAGACAGGTATCGACAACCGACACCAATACCTCAGAGAACTCCGCGCTGACGTTCGGGCGTGTGAACAGATTCGCGAGAAGTTCGGTAACACGACCATCATCACCGGCGGTCGCGGCGGCCAGCACGCACCACGTTGCTTGCGTCGCGACTTGCTCAGGTAATGGTGCCGCGTCTAGCTTCACGGCGTTCGCTATTTCCGCCGCGAACGTGGACAGACCCGCCTTCTGAAATTCGGCGCCGACAGCGAGGCAACGGACCACATAGCCCGCAGGGTCGTGATTCCAACCGCGTTCGAGCGCGACGAGCGCGTTCTTCAGCGGTTCCCGTGCGGCCCAGAATTCGGCCGCGAGCGGTTCGACCGTGGCGCGGAAGTTATCGAACCGCGACAACTGCGCGAACGGGTTGGGAAGAGAAAGGGGAACAATAGGCGCGGGGCCGGACGGGTCGTTCGACATGCGGATGCACCTGGATGTTGAGCCGGTCGGGTCGATACTCCAGGTGCGGAAGAATCGACCCGACCGCGTTGGACGTGCAGAGGATCAGCCCGCACATCACCCAACACACCGGAGTGTACATCCAACCATTACGCGGATGAAATCTCAGTGGGCTAACCGGCGCCATTTCCTTTTTGGATTATGCCAAAAAATGTGCGTGGGTACGCCTACGGTACTTTCACGCACCGCCGATGTTGTCAATCCCCCCAACATCGCGCGTATCCGCGTCAGGTAGCACACGGTCCGCGAGGAACGCAGTCCGAGAATGTAAGGCCAATCCTCTATCGCCTGTGGCACGTCTCGCATTCACGTCATTGCGTACCGTTCTGGAATTGGTAATACTGACCCCTCTCGATAACCGGCGACCTACGGGAAACTGAGGTTTCGATGCCCGCGACCGGCGACAAAGAACCCGTTACGCTCACGTCTGCCGATCCGACTGCGGAGCGCGTCGCCAAACTGCGCGCGCTGTTCCCGGAGTGCTACGCGGACGGGCGCATCGACTTCGACAAACTACGTGCGGCGCTGGGCGATACGATCGCGAGCGGGCCGGAGCGGTTCACGTTCTCGTGGGCCGGGCGCGCCGACGCCGCGAACGTCCTTCAGACGCCGAGCCGCGCGACGCTCGTTCCGAAGCCGAAGGAGTCGGTGAACTGGGACACCACGCGGAACCTGTTCATTGAGGGCGACAATCTCGAAGTGCTGAAGTTGCTGTACAAGGCTTACGCGGGCAAGGTGAAACTCATCTACATCGACCCGCCGTACAACACCGGCAACGACTTCGTGTACCCCGACGACTTCACCGACCCGTTGGGCGTGTACCTCAAGTTGACCAAGCAAGCGGACGAAAGCGGCAAGTTGCTCACCAGCAACCCGGAGACGAGCGGCCGGTATCACTCCGCTTGGCTCTCGATGATGTACCCGCGCCTCTTCCTCGCCCGGCAGTTGCTCCGCGACGACGGCGTGATTTTCGTCAGCATCGACGACCACGAGGTTCACCACCTCCGCTCGCTCATGAACGAGGTCTTCGGCGAAGAGAACTTCGTCGCGACCGTGCTTTGGCAGAAGGTGTACGCGCCGAAGAATTCAGCGAAGCACTTCTCCGAAGATCACGATTACGTTCTTGTCTACGCACGCGACGCTGACCCCTGGCGGCCAAAACTCTTGCCTCGAAGCGCCGAGGCGGATGCGAGTTACGGCAACACGGACAATGACCCGCGAGGTGATTGGCGTGCGGACGGAATGTCAGCAAGAAACTACTACGCCAGCGGTCAGTATGAGGTAACGGGGCCGAGCGGCAGGAAGCACCTTCCACCAAAAGGGCGCTATTGGGTCGTCTCAGAAGAACGATTCAAGGAGATGGACGCAGACAATCGCATCTGGTGGGGCGCTGACGGCAATGGCGCACCAGCAAAGAAGACATTCCTGAGCGAAGTGCGCCAAGGGATGACGCCACAGACGATGTGGTTTTACGAAGACGTGGGACACACCCAAGAAGCCAAGAAAGAGTTGATGGAATTCGTCCCCTACCAAGACACGGACAACGTTCTCGACACGGTGAAGCCGACTCGACTACTTCAGCGCGTGCTCCAACTCGCCACGACAGACGATCAGGAAGACATCGTTCTCGACTTCTTCGCCGGGTCCGCGTCGATGGCTCACGCGGTTCTTGCTCAGAACCGCGCCGACGGTGGGAATCGACGGTTCATTGCGGTTCAACTTCCCGAATCGCTGCCGGCGCCGGAGAAGGAATTGAAGCGACTCACCGACATCGGTGAAACGCGCATCCGCAATGTGATTGCGAAGTTACAGAAAGAAACCCCCAACATTCTTGGGGGGGGGGCGAACGTCAGAGCAAGAAGACTTAGGGTTCAAAGTGTTTGCGTTGGGCGAGTCGCACTTCGCGCAGTGGGCCGGGGTGCCGGACCGCGACGCCACACAGTACGCGGCGACGATGGAGAACTACCTAGACCCAATCAAGCTGAACGCCGATCCGGTCGCGGTGTTGTGGGAACTCGCGGTGAAGGAAGGTTACGGGCTGAACAGCGCAATCACGTCATCTAAGTTCGGGGTTAACGCCGTCTACACCGTGACCGACGCGGAGAAAGACCCGCCGCAATCGTTCCGCGCGTGCCTCGATGAAACGCTCGCGCCGGACATCGCGAAGCAACTCGGACTGACCACGACCGACCTGTTCATCTGCCGCGACTCCGCGCTCGACGACACGCTCGCCGCGAACCTCGCGCTTCAGTGCCGGTTGAAGACCGTCTGACGGATATTATCGCTTTCTCGGTTCTTATTGTGCGAAATGGCCGTTTCGTAGAATATGGCGGGTGGTTTGTGACTCATATTGCACGTTCCCGCAATATGGAAGCGATGCGGAGCGCCATGTCATGCGAAGTGGTCAGTTCGTGAGACAAGTGGAAGGTTACCGGGCATTCATCCCCGCCCCGTCGCCCCCGGCGAACCCGCCGCTTCAGTTCGACGCGGAGTTTCTGCACCTGCTCACGGAAGCCGACCGGAATCTTGGGCGGCTCGATGGGGTCGCGTCGATCTTGCCCGACCCGAACCTGTTCGTGGCGATGTACGTTCGGCAAGAAGCCGTGCTGAGTTCGCAAATCGAAGGCACGCAAAGCACGCTGGAAGACGTACTCCAGTTCGAGATCGACGCGAAAGGCGACGACCGGCCGAAGGACGTGGAAGAGGTCGTGAACTATGTCGGCGCGATGAACCACGGGCTGAATCGGATGCGGGAACTGCCGCTGAGCAAGCGCTTGATACGGGAGATTCACGAGAAGTTGCTCGCGGGGGTTCGTGGGAGCAACAAGGAACCGGGCGAGTTCCGGCGCAGCCAGAACTGGATCGGGCCGGCCGGCTGCACGCTGGCAACGGCGACATTCGTTCCGCCGCCACCCGCCGAGATGAACCACGCTCTCGACGACCTGGAGCGTTTCCTTCACGACGAAGCACAGTTGATCTTGGTTCACTGCGGGTTGGTTCACGCGCAGTTCGAGACGATCCACCCATTCCTCGACGGCAACGGCCGCGTCGGGCGGTTGCTCATCACCTTCTTGCTGTGCCAACGCGGGGTGTTGCAGCGCCCGCTCTTGTACCTCAGCCAGTTCCTCAAGAGAAACCGGGCCGAATACTACGACCGACTCACGGCGGTTCGCGAGCGCGGCGAGTGGGAAGCGTGGTTGAAGTTCTTCCTCCGGGGCATCGGCGAGGTCAGCCGCGAGGCGACGGAGACGGCGCGGCGGATCACGGCGCTTCGGGAGAAGGATCGGGTCGCACTCCAGTCCAACGTGTCTAACCCGGCCGCGCTGACGCTGCTCGACCGGCTGTACGAGCAGCCGATTTGCACGGCGAAGATGGCGGAAGAGTGGCTGGACTGCTCGTACAGCACTGCCAACAAGATGATCGGTCAGTTTGTGAAGGCCGGGCTACTGCGGGAAATGACCGGATTCGGGCGGAACCGGCGCTACGCCTACGACCCGTATCTGGCGCTGTTCCCGTCGTCCACCCGACCGCACACCGACGGCATCCCCGCGCAAACCACGATCAGCAATTTGCCGTCCGATCCACCGGCGTGAGGCACCGATGAAGTTCCAGTTCGACGCGAACCAGACGTACCAACTCCGCGCCGTCGAGTCGATGGCGAATCTCTTTCACGGTTTGGTGAAGGAGTCGTTCACGACCACGCTGCGCGTGTTGGGCGTCGAAAGCGACATGGAGAACGACCGCTTCGCGCTCGACCCGAAGCGCCTGCTCGCGAACGTCCAGGCCGTGCAAAAGGCCAACGGATTGGAGTCGGATACGGACTTGAAGCTCATCACCGAGAAGGCGGACATCGGCAGCAAGAAGAAACAGGACGTGAACTTCCCGAACGTGTCCGTTGAGATGGAGACGGGAACCGGCAAGACTTACGTCTACCTCCGCACCGCGCTGGAACTGAACAAACGCCATGGGTTGAAGAAGTTCATCATCGTCGTGCCGTCAGTCGCGATCCGCGAAGGGGTGCTGAAGACGTTTCAGATGACGCAGGGGCACTTCGCGGAACTGTTCGACAACGAGCCGTACCGGTTCGATGTTTATGACTCCAAGAACATGACGCGGCTAAAGAACTTTGCCGAAGACGATGCGGTGCGGTTCCTCATCATGACAATCGACTCGTTCAACAAGGAGCAGAACGTTATCGGTCAGCCGCGCGACCGGCTCCAAGGCCGTGTCGGGCTGCACATCCTCCAAGCCGTGCGCCCGATTCTGATTCTGGACGAGCCGCAGAACATGGAGAGCGCCGGCAGCAAACAGGCGCTCGCCCGGCTGAACCCACTCGTCGCGCTCCGGTACAGCGCCACGCACCGCGACCCGTACAACCGCGTGTACCGGCTCACGCCGTTCGAGGCGTACCGTCAGGGACTGGTGAAGAAGATCGAAGTCGCGTCGGTGGTCGCGGAGGACGACGACAACCGGCCGTTCATCCGCGTCGCGAAGATCACGTCCACGTCGAAGAGTGCGGTCGCGAAGATCGAGGTTCACCAGCGCATGGCCGGCGGCGCGGTGAAGCCGAAGGAACACAACTGCAAGCCGGGCACTTCGCTCCGCGACAAGGCCGACCGGAGCGAGTACGAGCCGTACACCGTGGACGAAATCAACATGGCCGCGCGCACGGTCACGTTCGCGAACGGCGTCGTGGTAAAGGAAGGCCAGCAGTACGGGGCCGACCAGAAGGAACTGTTCAAGCAACAGATTCGGTACACGGTCGAGCAGCACATGCGCCGGCAGGAGCAACTCCGCCCGAACGGTTTGAAAGTGCTGTCCCTGTTCTTCATCGACAAGGTCGAGAACTACGCGGCGGCCGACGGCATCATCCGCACGCTGTTCGTGGAAGCGTTTAACGACCTGAAGAAGAAGTTCAAGGAGTGGGAGAAGCGGACGCCAGAAGAAGTGTCGGGCGCTTACTTCGCATCAAAGAAGAAGAAGGGCGGAGTAGTCGAACTGCTCGACTCATCGGGCGGCGAGAACGAGCAGGACCGCGCCGCGTACTCGCTCATCATGAAGGAGAAGGAACGGCTTCTCTCGCTCACGGAACCGGTGTGCTTCCTGTTCTCGCATAGCGCGCTGCGCGAGGGGTGGGACAATCCGAACGTGTTCCAAATCTGCACCTTGAACCAATCGACGAGCGAAGTGAAGAAGCGCCAGGAGATCGGCCGCGGGTTGCGGCTCGCGGTGAACCAGAACGGTATCCGGCTCATCGACGAGAAGGTGAACACACTCACGGTGGTGGCGAACGAGAGTTACGAGGATTACGTGAAGTCGCTTCAGAAGGAGATCGAAGAGGACTTCGGCGACGACGAGGCGAAGAAGCTGAAGGTGATCAACGCCCGGCAGAAGAAGGTGGTGAACCGCAAACCGTTCGACTCGCTCCCGAAGGAGTTCGAGGAACTGTGGAACCGTATCCGGGCAAAGATGCGGTACTCGGTCACAGTCGATACCGACTCGCTGGTGAATCGCGTCGTCGAAGACCTGAATACGCTGAACATCGAACGGCCGCGCCTCGTGGTGACGAAGGCCCGCGTTGAGGCCAAGACCGGGAACGTTTTCACCGCGTTGCAGATTAGCGGGGCGAAGACGGTCGCAACGCTTGCAGGCAACTTCCCGCTGCCGAATCTCGTGGAGAAATTGTCGGAACTGCTCACGCGTGCAACTCCGCCGGTGCGTCTCACACGCCGCACGTTGCTCGCGATCGTGCGCGGGATGAAGAACCAGCAGATGATTCTGGACAACCCGGAAGAGTTCGCGTCTCAAGCCGGGACCGCGATCCGCCAGCGGCTCGAAGAGGAACTCATCGCGGGGATCAAGTACGAGAAAGACGGCACGTGGTACGAGATGACGGAGTGGGACGCCGAAATCGAAACCGTGTCGGACAAGATGATGGACGCGAAGAAGTCGCTGTACGAGCGATTCGTCTACGATTCGGACGTTGAGAAGCGCTTCGCGGAGAAGTTGGAGAACATGGCGCCTGTGAAGTTCTACGTCAAATTACCCGCGTGGTTTAAGGTGCCGACGCCGGTCGGGACGTACAACCCGGACTGGGCGCTCGTTTGGGAAGACACCGACCAGTTCGGCGACCGTGGGGAGACGCTGTATCTCGTTCGCGAGACGAAGGGATCGACCGCGCTCGCGGACCTATATCTTTCCGAACAGCAGAAGATCAAGTGCGGTTCACGTCACTTCAACGGCGCGTTGCAAACGGATTTTCAGCTCTTGAAGAGCGCCGACGACCTGCCGGGCGGAACGGCGGTCGTGTAACGAATGTCGTTTCGACTCAGGTTCTACCCGGCTGGCGCTTCCACGATTTGCAAATGTGTCAGGCGCACACCGTCCCACCCAAGCCGTAAACGCACGATTTTGCCGTTTGCTTCCAGATGCACGGTAGCGCGCTGTGCGGCCTTCCGGTCTGCCTTGTCCAACTCTTGCCCAACAACGCCGCGAAGTCGGCCGCGACGATGCCGGCTTTTGCATCGGTCGCAGTAGTGAAGGAGCGCAAGCGCCAGAGTTGGCGTGCGGTTTCGCTGCCTGCTACCGACCCCCGTGTGACCACAACCTTCGACCGTGACCAGCGCGACCGCCGCACCCGGCGTGTCGCCCGTACTCCGACCGTGGGATATCAACACATCACCCGACGAAGACACCACCCGCGTATTGCTCCTCGAAGGCGAATAAACTAAGAAGCGGATCGCTCAGGTCGTCCCCAAACAGTTTCACATGCGGTCCCGCGCCTGGACCCGCCGAGACCTGGAGATTCCCGTTGTTAACCCCGACGCGGACACCGCCCGCAAAGCCGTCGAACGCGAAGAAACTATGCTCCTCAGAGAGCGTCTGACCGTCGAACACCTTCACGTGAGAGGTCGTGGTTGCTGCACCAGTGATAATCTCGGCGAACCCATCGTTGTCCAGATCGCCCGCGCCCACGTTCACACCAGCCGTGGAATCGGTAAACGCGAAGAAACTCTGGAGCAGCGAGCCGTCGGCACCGCTGAATGCCTTCACGTGTGTCGTACCCGCAGCCGCCCCTGTGATGATGTCCGCGTGCCCGTCGTTGTCGATGTCTCCAACGGCCACGCTGAGCGGACCATTGTAACCGTCGTACGCGAAGAAACTGTACAACTCGCTCGCGTTCTCACCGCTGAACGCCTTCACGTGACCGTGGGCCCCACCGTTGGCGCTCACAACAATGTCCGCGAACCCGTCGTCGTTCACATCGCCGGCCGCCACACTCACCCCGCCGACGAAGCCGGCGTCGAACGCAAAGAAACTCGACAGCAGTGAGCCATCAGTGCCGCTGAACACCTTCACATGCGACCGGTCCTGACCCGTGGCGGCAATCAGATCCGCCGTGCCGTCGTTGTTCACGTCCCCTGTCGCAACGCTTACCGAACCGTTGTAATCGGGGAACGGATGGATCGACAACAGTTGCTCGCCTGTCGGCGAAAACACCTGCGCATGGCCAAGAGCGCCGACATCGCTACCCACCGCGAACCACGGGTCTACCACTGCGGGCGGCGGGGGCGGCGGCGGCGGGTCTGCCGTGTTGAGTTCGCTCCAGTTGACGACACCGTCTAGCACGTCGTCGCTCAGCCCGGCAAGTAGCCCGGAGCTACGGAGGGCGGCCAGGTCGTCGAACACCGCGGCCCCGTCCGAAGCGGCAGCGGCACGCGACCCGTATAGACCGACGAACGTCAAGATATACTGCGTTTCGCCCGGCTGGACCGTCAGGTTGTAGTTGAATCTCGGATTGTCGTCGGCATCGACGAAATTGGATGTCGGGTCGAGCTGCACAGCCACTGTACCCGGCCCCTGCACAACGGTGAGGATGCGAGGGTCCGAACTGGTAGTGCCGCTGAAGTTCTGGAAGCTCACGGCCCAGCGGTCCGTGCCCGGCGCGAAGGTCGCGTCGCCGCTGCTCGTGGCGAACAGGGCAGTATTGTTGTCCGACCCCAAGTTGTTGAAGATGCCCACCGTCTGCGTGATGGGCGAACCTGTCGGATTGCGAACCATGAACACCGAACGGATGATCGGTACGGTATCCGAGGCGGTCGAGAACACCGCGTTCTGTTGGGCCAACTCCAGACCGTTGAAGGTGCCGCCGTTCCCTCCCGTCTCGAAATCGCCCGTGAGGATCGTGCCGGAGGTTGTGGTCAACCGGCCCGGCCCCGTGGGCGTCGGCGTGACATCCACAATCCCGTCACCGTCCGTATAGGTGTTGCTTGTTGGGCCACCGGCGCCGTTGGGGAGGCCGAACGCGAAGAACCCGTCGAAGGCGTCGCTCAATGCGGCCATTGTCGTGCCGCCATTGAGCGTGTCGACCGCCTGCGGGCCGACCATCGCCGCCTCACTGAACCCGAATGCCGAAGATGTCGAGGCGAAGGTGAGAGCACCGTGCTGGTGGACCTGCCAGCCAGCAACTTCAAACCGGAACGCCCCAGTCGTTGTGCCGATGTCGAAAGTGGACGGGTTGGTTCGCTCTTCAAACTGCTCAATTGTCAGACGGGCGCGATTCGCGCTCATTCGGGTATCCTTGTGGTGTAGATGTTGGGGCGACGCGAGGGGGCGACGCGAGGGGGCGACGCGAGGGGGCGACGCGAGGGCTCTTCTCTAACTCTTAGAGGAGTTACGCAGTCGAAGGCTGGTCGCGGCCCAAGTCATTTCCGGGCAACATCTTGCGATTCAATTGGCGGATAAACCCTATTGCGCAGCAAGAGATTGAAACCAAACGACTTCGGGCGCGACCAGCCTTCAACTGCATGACTCCTATTTAATACATGCGCCACTGAGTTTGGCAACCGCACTTCACCCAATTTCACCATCGTTCCCACCCACCCGCGTCATCTGCGCTTTAACCGGTCCAACAGTGCGCCAAGCATCTTCTCGTACCGCTTCCAGCGGGCGACGGAGCGAGTGTAGATCGGTTGTCGGACCTGGGACACGCTCGCCGTGCGCACCAGTCGCTCGGTGCGGTGGAAGTTGAGGCACGCAGCATCCCACTCCAGCCCAACGAACTCCAGCAGCCGGCGTGTCGTTCCCTCCTGGTCCGCGACCATCTGTTCGTACGATACCTCGAACACTGGGACGGGAAGTACTCGCGTGTAGTGTTCCATGAGTTGCAGGTACAAGTTGATGCGCTCAGCGAGGTGTTCGAGATCGCTGGCCCAACGGATCGAGGCGAACTGTGTGATCCAGCACGAGAGCGCCACGTCGCGGACGTCGCGGGTGCAGTGGACGATCTTCGCGTTCGGGAACGCGGTAGCAATCCAGCCGAGTTGCTGGAAGTTCTCCGGCATCTTGTCCACAACATGGTCGCGGTCGGCGTTCAGTTCGCCGAGCCGGTCAAGGTGCCACCCTGCGACCAACCGAACGGCCTCCGGGGTGACATCCGGCAGGCACTCGAACGGCGTCGCGTGGCGTTTCATCGCGGCGGGCAACAGGCCGAACGCGAGGGTGACGAACCGGCGTTCGCCGGCCCCATAGGCGCGTGGGTGACTGGCAATGATCTGCTCGGTGAGCGTGGTGCCGGACCGCGGCATTCCGACGACGAACACCGGGCGCGTGCTCGGGTTGCCGAACCCGCGCACGCGGGCGAAGTACTCCGGCGTGTACGCGGCGATGGTGCGCGAGGTGAACTCTCGCTGTGCCACAGGGTCGTGGCCCTGCCCACGTCCTTCGCGGTGCGCCTTCTGGATCGCATTCGCGGCGACCATGTGTTCGGCAGCACGCGCGTATTCGCCGCGTCCGTCGTACACCTGTGCGAGCGCGAATCGCACGCTGGCGCGCCTGTTGTCCGTCATCCACGGCATGCTGAGCAGTTCTTCCAATTGGTGGACGTCCTCGTCCGGGGTCTTGCCGCGGAGCATGGTCGCCAGTCCCGCGAGCGCGGGCACGGAGCGCGGGTTCAGCGTCAGTGCCGCGCGGAACGCCGCTCCCGCCGCGTCAAGTTGCCCGGCGCTGGAAAGCGTCTGCCCCAGGGCCGAGTGCGGGTTGGGCGACTCCGGGCGCAACCGGATCGCCGCGTTGTGGCTGGCGACGGCCCCGTCCACGTCGCCCTGGTCGAGCCGGGCGCGGGCGAGCAGCGCGTGCGCGTCCGCGCAATCGGGCGCACCGGTGAGAACGCCGTCAAGTATGGTCGCGGCCCCCTCCGGGTCGCCGGCCTCGACGTGCATGAGGGCGAGGTGGCACCGCACTTGGTCCGCGGCCGGGTCGAGTCGCAGAGCACGCTCGAACCAACTCCGCGCCTGTCGGTAGTCGCCCAGTTCAGTCCACGCGCGACCCGCGGCATCAGCGAGCGACACCGACTCGCGGTTCGACTCCAACGCCGTAGCGATCGCGTCCATCGCGTCGTCAATCTTGCCGTATTCGAGAAGTAGCAGACCGAGGTTCGCGCGGCACACCGGATCGCTGGGGCGAAGCGCGACCGCCGTGCGGCAGTGCTCCAGCCCCGATTCCCACTCACCGAATTGAACAAGCAGCAACCCGAGGTTGGCGTGCGCGCTCGCGATGGACGCATCGAGCACAATCGCGCGGCGGTAAGTGGCGATCGCCTCGCGCACGCGTCCGAGTTCGCGGAGCGCATCGGCACGGGCCGCGAGCATCGGGGCGTAGTCCGGGTTCTGTGCAAGGCTCGCATCGAGCGTCACGAGCGCATCCGCGGGCCGGCGGGCGCGAAGCAGGATGATACCGAGGTTGTGCGACGCCTCCGGGTAGTCCGGGCGCAGTTCGATGGCGCGGCGGGCGGCGACCTCCGCCTCGTCGAGGCGACCGAGCGCGCGGAGAGCGTCGGCCAGGTTGCAGTGGAACGTAGCAACGTACTGGTTCAGAGTAATCGCGCGGGCGATGAGACCGGCCCCGGCGGCGCTGTCGCCGCGCTGGTGCTGGAGCGCGCCGAGCAGGTGCAGCGCGTCTGGGTCGTCCGGGGTCGTTGCCAATACCGCTTCGTAGCCGCGCTTGGCCTCGTCGAACCGGCCCGCGCGGTGCGCGGAGATCGCGTCTTGGATGAGTTCTGGAGAAGTCGCCATGTTCATATGGTACGCCCGCGCGGTGGGCGAGTCACTGACCCCGCGACGATGCCGGTCTTCGCATCGGTCGCCAATCTTCCCGCCTGAGCGAGTGCGATTCAACGGACCGCAAACGCTCCAACTCGCGGCAAACGCCACGTAACAACAGGCTGGCAAGGCGCTCGTTCTTGGTCATGTTTCACCCCGAAGTTGTCGTAAACAAACTGTGTCTACTTCCCCGACTGCTCCCGGTGCGGGGCGCGTTTTGTGGCTCTCGCGGAAGGACCCGTGAACCCGGTGGGGTGTTCACCCGTTCGCGGTCGCGGTGGTGAAGGCCATCGCGACCACACCGACTTTCGTGTGTTGCGGGGGTCAACCGATCTCGCACGCCACCCGTGCGGAGAGCGCGTTGTCTCGTTCGGCGTAAATCTGAGTCACGTCCGCTTTGCTGTGCCCGAGCGCTACCTGCGCGCCCTCCAAACCGAACAGGCGCCGCGCTTCTGTCGCGAACGTGTGCCGCAACTGGTTCGGGTGCCAGTGGTGTTCCTTCTGCCACGTCGCGAGCGCCGCGAGTTGCGCCGGTGTGAGTCGGGCGCGCCACGCGGCGAACGTCTCGTCGTCGCGCTGTGCGAGTTCACCGGGCGCCGGGAACGCAACGTCACACACGCGGTCGATAGCTTGCCGGTATCCACTCACGGTGTACGCGGTCCCGCCCGCAGTCGGGAACACCGGCGCGTTCGGGTCCGCGGTCGCGTACTCCTCCAACAACTGCTTGCAGCGCGGCCCGATGGCGATGCTGCGCGACTTCCCGCGCCACGCGTTCTTGTGCGCGCTCGGGGTGTACATCCACGCGGCGCCGGACGTGTCGATGGCCTTCATGCAGAGCGCCACGGCTTCGCCCGGCCGGGCGCCCGTGTACCGCTGGAACAGGATCAACCCGCGCACGCCACGCGGCACCAACGGGACAACAACATCGACGTGGGCGCCCGAGACCGGCGCCACGGGATCAGGATCGTGAGCCGCGCTTCGGCCGCGCTGCAGGCCCGTAACACTGGCCAACGCCGCCAGCACTTCGGCGGGAACCAGTTCTTCGCTCACGCCCCACTTGAAGATGGACCGTACGCGCGTGATGGATTTGTTGACACTCTTCCTGCACCATCCGAGTTCGACCATTCGGGACCGTAGCGTCTTCAGTGAGGACGGCCCGAACTCCCGCGCCGGAAGATACGCGAACAACTCCTTCAACGGCTTCACCGCCGAACGAAACCCCCACACCTCGGACGTTGGCCGACCATCGGGATGTCGGTAATGCCGCTCCGCATGTCCGAGAAACCCGACCAACAATTCCGCCACGGTGAAGTCGGCCACGCTCGGGGCGACGATTTTGGCGTATATCGGCGTAGTCGTCCCGGCTGCCTGCACTCGCCGCGCGTACTCTGCTTTCGATTCTGGGGAGTCGAACACACCGAGGTAAACCGACTTACGTGCTCCACCCGGAAGGGTGACACGCATAACGGCTTGACCGGAAGGCTTGTGGAGTTTGTAGCTGGGAACTGCGGATTTGGGGCGGGCCATCGTGCGACACTCCAGTTTCGGCGTAAGACTACGCCTATTCCCTGAGTCTTCGTGTCGCACTCCGGTACACCCGGAGGTAAGCTAACTGCTTCGGCGGTAATGACTTCTAACGAGTCGGGCTGATAGGATTTGAACCTAGTTCTCGGCACACTTGGGCCGGGTTTGGCTCACATCGCCGCCGCGTTGAATTCTCTTCTGCCGTAAGCACTTGCGGCCCGGATCAGGCTTCGTTGGCAATGGTATCACATTGTTGTGAGAGGGGCAATACTGCCCACCCTGTGCCGAGGTTCTTGCGCGTTCCGGGCGTGGCTGGAATCGTAGGTGTTGGTGCGGATCGCAAAATCGTGTTACCCCCGTCTTCTTGGCGTTCAAGCGGTTTATCTCGTCTCGTCGATGATATTTCGTGATTTCTACCCCAGTCCCTCGGTT